>DVLJ01000224.1 GCA_018715565.1 Candidatus Ventrimonas merdavium | reverse complement strand
TGTATGGGCAGCGAAAAGATTACAGTGTTTATACTATAGATGATGCCTTGATTATTTTTGAAGAAAAAGGGGTAATTAAAGAAACAGAATCTGTTGAAGTGATTTGCAAATTGATGGCACAATCAGAAAAGGGAATTCGCCATTTGATCAGTTCGTATATTAACAAGAAAGGTCCGGAGTGTACAAAAAGATTAATACAGGCAGGATATTTTAGAGACAATTCCTTCAAGGCAGATATTTTTGATCTATTACCAGAAAATATTAATTGTTTTTCTAAGCAGTACTTGAAAGCGAGAATCGATGATATGCTATATTTCAGTAGGTATTCCAAAACTGTTGAAGGGAGTGATATTTGCTATGTGTTGGAATCCAATTATTGTGATATGGTATTAGATGCTTTGGAATATTACGAATACAGTATATTTGGAAATATAGATGATATAATTGCACAAAAACTTATAAATCGAGGAATAAAATATTTTGGTAAGAAGAAAAAAGAAGAAAAAGAGTATGTTCCATTTGATGGTGGATATATTCATGAGGAGGACTTTGAATATATAAAAGAAAATAGTATATCAGCATTTGAAATAGCACGATATACTGACGGATGGTATTCATGTCTTCCATTTCCTGAGATATATCAGCTATACGGAGAAGAAATGAAACAGGAGTTCCTTTTTATACTCCATAAGGCTATGTTTGCCCGGGTTATTGACAAAGAATATATTGGAAACTGGTCCATGCTACTTGGGAATATTCCACGATTTCTTGTGGTCTGTGGTATTGAGGTGGATTGGAATAGGTTATTTGAAATATTCAGTCAGTATATGGATGTGTCTTTGATATATTTGCCTTGCTAAAGGTGCGAACTAACTTAATAATGTATACTATTTTTAAGAAGATAACAAGTGAAAAGGATTACTCTGAACAGTTGTGTTTACTACACCATTTGTCCGTGAATTTGCGTAAATTTATAAAGAATAACGTAGATTTAGGACAAAATATAAAAATCGAAAAAGCGCCGGAAAGCCCATAATATCAAGGTTTGAAGGCTTATGAAGGGATATAAGAGATATGATAAAGATACTATTCATCTGCCACGGAAACATCTGCCGTTCCCCCATGGCCGAATTCATCTTCAAGCACTTGATCGCCCAAGCCGGCCTATCCGCCCATTTCCAGATCCGCTCCGCCGCCACCAGCCGGGAGGAGATCGGGAATCCGATCCACCACGGGACTATGGGGATCTTCCGGAAGTACCACATTCCATGCGACGGGCACCGGGCGGTGCAGATGACGAAGCAGGATTACGAGACTTATGATTATCTGATCGGGATGGATACCTGGAACATCCGGAACATGAACCGGATCACAGGCGGGGACCCGGACGGGAAGATCCACAAGCTGATGGAGTATGCAGGCAGCGGGAGAGACGTGGCCGATCCCTGGTATACGGGAGATTTTGAGACTACCTACCGCGACGTCCTGGAAGGCTGCCAGGGACTGTTAAGAGAGGTTCAGAGAACGGAGCAGCTTCCCAACTGAAAAGAAATTTCCAGAAAACGGAAAAGAAGAACGCCTGATTGGCTGGTCTCCCTGGATTTGGGAGAGAGCCTTTCAGGCGTTCTTTTCTTATGCTATATTATGGAAGAGGAAATTGGAATAGGGAAAATGTCTCAGCCCTCGATCTGGATAAACTTCGGAGCCTCCTCGACTGGCTTCGGAGCTTCTTTCGGGAACTGGAGTTTCAGCACGCCGTTCTCAAAGGCTGCCTTGATGTCCTCGTGGCGCAGGTGCTCGCCTACGTAGAACGTCCGCTTGCAGGAGCCGCTGTAGCGTTCCTGGCGGATCAGCTTTCCGTCTTTGTCCTTCTCATCCTTGCTGTCATTGTGAGCGGCAGAGATGGTCAGGTAACCGTCCTTTAACTCGGCACGGATATCTTCCTTCTGATATCCCGGCAGATCCATCTCCATCAGGTAGTTGACGCCGTCATCCTTCACATCGGTGCGCATCAGCGTCTGAGTGCTGTGGCTGGCCGGGGCAGTGAAAAACGGATCGTTGAAAAAGTCGTCAAAGAGATCAAATCCATAGGATCTTCTGTTTGCAGGTGTAAATAACATAAGCTCGTCCTCCTTATCCAAAGCGGAGCAGAAAGCTTTTTGCCGCTCCGTTGCATGTGTTTTATTTGTTATGCATGTACTATAACACAGATTGTTAGCACTGTCAATAGGTGAGTGCTAATTTGAATGTGAAAATTTTGTGAACAAAAATGGACCTGTCCGTGATGGGCGTGTAAGGCCTTGTCCAGTGTATTCCCGGCTTTTCTCCCATTTCTCCCAGCGTGGGTTTCCCGGAGCCAGGCCCCCCCTGTCTTTACAAATCCTCCAAATCCGTGTATACTTTCTTTATTCTGATGAGAAAAGAGAGGGCGGTGCGGCAATGCGAAGAGAGGTAACGTTAAGCGAGATTTCCGACGGAAAGCTGTACGGCTTAAATGATATGGTCAAGGCAGGATGCGACGGCTGCAGGGATTGCTTTTCCTGCTGCTGCGGCATGGGAACCTCCATCGTGCTGGACCCGTTGGACATGCACCGTCTGGCCCGGGGGCTGGGGGAATCCCCGGCGGGACTTCTGGAAAAATATCTGGAGCTGAACGTGGTGGACGGCATTGTGCAGCCGAACCTTCCCATGGCGGGAGCCTCGGAGCGGTGCCGGTTTTTAAATGAAGAGGGCCGATGCAGCATCCACCCTTTCCGGCCCGGCATCTGCCGTCTGTTCCCCCTGGGCCGGTACTATGATGGGAGCGGCGGGTTCCAGTATTTCCTCCAGGTCCATGAGTGCCAGAAGGAAGCCCGCACCAAGGTGAAGGTCCGCAAGTGGATCGACACGCCGGAGCCGGCCCGCTATGATGCGTATATCGGGGAATGGCATGGTTTTTTGGTTTCCCTGCAGGAGAAGCTGGCGGGAGAAAATCAGGCCGGAGAACAGCTGACGGGAGAACAGGCCAACGCGGTCAGCCTGTATATACTGAAGACATTTTATCTGACCCCGTATGAGACGGAAGACTTCTACGGGGAATTTGAAAAGCGTCTGGCCCAGGGGAAAGCCTGGCGGGACGGATTGTAGGAAACGCCTTGGATGCCAGGGCGTTTTCCCATCGAAAATGACGGAGAAAGGATGACAGGATATGAAACAGGAAAAGACGGGACTGGTGCTGGAAGGCGGCGGGATGCGGGGGATCTTTACCGCAGGCGTGCTGGATGTGATGATGGAGGAAGGGCTGCATTTTGACGGGGTGATCGGCGTCTCTGCCGGGGCCATCCACGGCTGCTCCTTTGTATCCGGCCAGCACGGGCGGAGCATCCGTTATTATAAGAAATACTGTCGGGATAAACGGTTCATGAGCTTTCGCAGTTGGCTGCGGACGGGGGATATCGCGGGGGAGCAGTTCTGCTACCATGACCTGCCGGAACGGCTGGATCCCTACGATTATGAGGCCTTTGACAACTCCGGGGTGGATTTTTATGTGACCTGCAGCAACTTAGAGACGGGCAAGGCAGAATATCTGAAGATTACGGATATGAAACGGCAGATCGACCTGATGCGTGCTTCCGCCTCTCTGCCTTATGTGTCCCGGATCGTGGAGGCGGACGGGATGAAGCTGCTGGACGGAGGCTGTACGGACAGTATCCCGGTGGCGGCATTCCGGAAGCTGGGCTACCGGAAGACCGTGGTGGTCCTGACCCGGGAGCACGGGTATGTGAAGCAGCCGGAAAAGACCTGGATGGCCCTGCTGCGCTACCGGAAGTACCCGGAATTTGTCAAAGCCATGGCCCATCGGGACCGGACCTACAACCGGACTGTGGAGCGGATCGGACAGCTGGAAGCGGATGGAAAGATCTTCGTCATCCGCCCGGCAGAGGCCCTGCCCATCGGCCGGACCGAGGGAGACCCGGAGAAGCTGCAGCAGGTGTACGACCTGGGACGGAAAGCCATGGAGGAGCAGATGGAAGCCATGAAAGCGTGGCTGGCCGGGAGCGGGGACTCTGCGGCGGAGCAGACAGGAGTATAGATCAAAAAAACGATAGGAGGGGTAGTTCATGGGACATTTGACTACACGGGACGCATACCGGAATCTAAGCGACCGGATCAACTGGTTCACTCAGGGGGCGCCGGAATCAGAGACCTTATATAAGATCCTGCAGGTGCTGTATTCGGAAAAAGAGGCGAAATGGGTAGCCCTTCTTCCGGTGCGCCCCTTTACCATAAAAAAGGCGGCCAGAGTCTGGGGCACCACGGAGGCCAAGGCGGAGAAGCTGCTGGATCATCTGTGCAGAAAGGCGCTGCTGGTGGATTCCTGGCACAACGGGGAGCGGAAATTCGTGATGCCGCCGCCCATGGCCGGATTTATCGAGTTCGCCCTGATGCGGACCCGGGGGGATATTGACCAGAAATATCTGGCGGAGCTGTATTATCAGTACATGAACGTGGAGGAGGATTTCATCAAGGATCTGTTCTACGCCACGGAGACCAAGCTGGGCCGGGTGTACGTCCAGGAGTCGGTGCTTCTGACGGAGCAGGCCAACCATATTCTGGACTACGAGCGGGCTACCCACATCGTGGAGGAGGCAGAGTACATCGGCCTGGGCTTATGTTACTGCCGCCATAAGATGTACCACGCCGGACACCCCTGCGAGATCGACGCTCCTTGGGACGTGTGCCTGACCTTTGACAACGTGGCCCGGTCCCTAGCAGAGCACGGGGAGTATGCAAGACTGATCTCCAAGGAGGAAGCCCTGGATGCCTTAGAACGGTCCTACGCCAGCAATCTGGTGCAGATCGGGGAAAATGTGCGGGAGCATCCGGCTTTCATCTGCAACTGCTGCGGATGCTGCTGCGAGGCTCTGCAGGCGGCCCGGAAATTCGCCCCCATGCAGCCGGTGGCTACCACCAACTATATTCCGGAGGTGGGAGAGGACACCTGCGTAGGCTGCGGCAAGTGCGCCAAGGCCTGCCCGATCCTGGCCATTTCCATGAAAGAGGGCGAGAATGGCAGGAAAAAGGCGGTCATCGACAAGGATATCTGCCTAGGCTGCGGCGTGTGCGCCCGGAACTGTCCCACCAAGGCCATCCAGCTGAAACGGCGGAAGGAGCAGGTGATCACCCCGGTCAACAGCACCCACCGGTTTGTGCTGCAGGCCATTGAAAAAGGGACCCTGCCCAACCTGATCTTCGACAACCAGGCATTTGCCAACCACCGGGCCCTGGCTGCGGCTCTGGGAGCGATCCTGGAGCTGTCTCCGGTGAAGCAGGCCCTGGCCAGCAAGCAGTTGAAATCCGTCTATCTGGATAAGCTTTTGTCCATGCAGGAGGAGCGGAAACAGAAGAAGCGGGACGCTGAGCGGCGGGGAGAATGTGAAGAAAAGGGAGGAGCCTCCCGATGAAGGATCTGTTCACCATCGGCGAGGTGGCCCGGCTGTTCCAGCTGAACATCCGGACCCTCCGCTATTATGACAGCATCGGCGTGCTGAAGCCGGAGCGGGTGGATGGGGAGACGGGATACCGGTATTACTCCACCCGGCAGTTTGAGCAGCTGAACGCCATCTGCTACATGCGGGCGCTGGACATGCCCTTAGAGCAGATCCGCCGTTTTCTGGAGCATGAGGATGTGGCGGCGGTGCTGGAGATGTTCCGGCAGCAGCAGAAGCAGGTGGAGGAAAAGAAACAGGAGCTGGCCCGCATCGAGGCCCGGATCCGGACCCGCATCCGGCTTTTGGAGGACGCAGTTCAGACGGTGTACGGGAACATCCAGCTGAGACGCCTGCCCAGGCGGGAGCTGGTGATCCTGAAAACGTCTATTTCCGTAACGGACGATCTGGAGGTGCCGATCCGGAGCCTGGACCAGGAATACCGCAATGAGTTGCGGGACGCCATCTTCCTAGGAAAGGTGGGGGTGTCGGTCAGCCGGGAGGATCTGCTGGCCCGCCGGTTCGGGGAATTTTCCGCCCTGTTCCTGCTTTTAGAGGAAGGAGACGGCTACACCGGTCCCCGGATGGAGCTGCCGGAGCAGGACTATATGACCCTCCGGTTCCAGGGCACCCACAGCCAGGCGGAGGGATATTATCGGATGCTGCTAGGGGAGATGGAGCGCCAGGGCTTGGCAGCAGCCGGGGATTCGGTGGAGATCACCCTGGTAGACGCAGGGATTACCAGCCGGACAGAGGAATATGTGACGGAATTGCAGATCCCGGTCATCATTTCATAGAAAGAAAATACTTGACCCTCCAGTTACTGGAGGGTTTATTGTTGCTCTATCATAAGAAAAAACCACGAGGAGAAATACGATGAAACAGGAACATGATCTGACAGAAGGCAATCTGGCCAGGACGGTGGTGGTATTTGCCATCCCCTTTCTGCTGGCCAACCTGATCCAGGCATTTTACGGAGCCGCGGATCTGATGGTGGTGGGCTGGTACTGCGGCAAGGAAGCCGTGGCGGCGGTTTCTACCGGAACCCAGGTGACCCAGATCATCACCAGTATGATCACCGGCCTGACCCTGGGCAGCACGGTGCTGGTGGGCAATTACGCGGGCCAGAAGAAGCCGGAGGAGATCAAAAAGACCATCGGGACCAGTCTCTGCCTGTTCGCGGCGGTGGGGGTGCTCCTTTCTGTGCTCCTGTGGATGTTCTGCCCTCAGATCCTGACCCTGCTCCAGACGCCGCCGGAGGCCTTTGATCTGGCGAAGCAGTATGTCCAGGTGTGCGCCTGCGGCGTGGTATTTATCTGCGGGTACAATGCCATCAGCGCGGTGCTGCGGGGATACGGCGATTCCAGGAGCCCCCTGCTGTTCGTAGCGGTGGCAGGGTTCCTGAACATCATCGGGGACATCGTGCTGGTCCGATACGCCCACATGGGCGTGCGGGGAACGGCTCTGGCTACCATTGCCTCCCAGGGGTTCAGCATGGTCAGCGCCATGGTGTACTTAAACCGGAAGAACTTCATCTTCCAGTTCCGGCCGGAGAATTTCCGGATGGACCGGCGGAAAGCGGGAGAGTTGGCCCGGGTGGGGATCCCCATTTCCCTCCAGGAATGTATGGTGCGGCTTTCCTTTCTCTACCTGACCTCCGTGACCAATGCCCTGGGAGTGGCCTCCTCCTCGGCAGTGGGTATTGCCAGCAAATACGACGTGTTCGCCATGCTCCCGGCCACCTCCATCGCCAGCGCCTTGGCCTCCATCGTGGCCCAGAACTACGGGGCGAGGAAATATGACCGGATGAACCGGGCTCTTTGGATCGGGATCCTGGCGGCGGCGCCCTTTTCCCTGGCCTTTTTCCTGTGGGCCCAGATCTCGCCCCAGTCTATGATCGGCGCATTCTCCAAAGATCCGGCGATCATCCAGGCGGGCATCCCCTTCTTCCGGACCTGCAGCTTCGACTACCTGGCGGTGCTGTTCGTCTTTGCCATGAACGGCTACTTAAACGGCCGGGGCAAGACCATTTTCACCATGATCAGCTGCTGCTTCGGAGCCCTGGCCCTGCGGATGCCCCTAATCTACCTGGCCTGCCATCTGCTGCCGGATAATCTGGGCGTCATCGGGACCGTGGCTCCGTCGGTGTCCGGGATCATGGCGGTGTATACGGCGGTGTATGTGATGCGGCTGCGGAAGGAGCGGGAGGCGGATGGGATCTCGGGACAGGGCGTTTCTGGTTTATAGTATGCAAGTTCCATGAAGTCGCTGCCACCC
>DVLJ01000223.1 GCA_018715565.1 Candidatus Ventrimonas merdavium | reverse complement strand
ATCCACATTTTGCTGTTCCGCAGGCAGGATCGGATCTTTTACTGACAGTGGTCCCCGTGTTTGGCGGCAGAGTTCCACAGATTTGTTTGCAGCGGTTGGCAATGCTTCAAGGGAAAAGCAAGTATGCGGCTGCTGTGGTAGTATACGGAAATCGTGCTTTTGATGATGCGCTTTTAGAATTAAAGGATTTTTTGGAGCAGAAGGGGTTTTTAGTGATAGCTGCTGCCGCTTTTGTTGCAGAGCATTCCTTGGTACGGACGATTGCGGCGGGGAGGCCGGATGAATCGGACCGGAAGATCGCTGAGCAGTTTGGGAAACGTATCGCAGGAAAATGGCTGAAGTCAGAACCGCAGGTAATTTTGCATGTACCGGGAAATAATCCCTACTGCGAGCAGAAGCCTGCCAGGTTTCATCCTCTGGCAGATGAGAGCTGCACTCGTTGCGGGCTGTGCGAAGAGCGGTGTCCGACAGAGGCGATTTTACGGGAGGACCCCTGCCGTCTGATAGAAAACCGTTGTATAAATTGTATGCGCTGTGTAGAAGTGTGTCCCGTTCATGCGAGAAGACTGCCCTCTGCATTTGTCAGCGGAGCAAAAACGATGCTGGAAGAAAAAGCAGCTATTTATAGAAAGCCAGAGATATTCTTGGAGTAGGGATAAGTAGTGTTATGGATGCCATGTGCAGGCAGAGCGTCTGCTCTTGGATGAATGGGACGCCAACCTGGATCCGGTCAACCAAAAGCGGATCAGCGGCCTGCTGGAGGAACGGGCACAGACTGCCTGTATCCTGGAAGTCTGTCATCGGCGAGACCGATCAGAAACGGAGGAAACGGAAGAAACGAAAGAACCGAAGGAACCGAAGGAACGGTAACGTGCTCGCAGGAGCAGGACAGCAGACGGTCATCCGGCAGACATAAGAACAAAAAGAAGCTGCAGGTCCTCCCCCTTTTCAGGGGGAGCCTGCAGCTTCTTCCATGATCAAGAATTCCTGTCTTATCAAGAAATCCTGTGTTATTTAAGAGAGCCTTGTCCACCTAGAACTCCGGCTCGATCAATCCATACGTGCCGTTCTTGCGCTTATACACCACGTTCACTTCTTCGGTCTCCGCATTCAGGAATACATAGAAGTTATGGCCTAACAGCTCCATCTGTACGCAGGCCTCTTCCGGGTCCATGGGTTTGATGGCGAAGCGCTTGGTCTTGACGATCTGGATCTCCTCGTCGACCGCGGCCTCTTCGGTCAGGAACAGCTCGGAGAAGGACTGGGCGGACTGCTTTTTGTCGATCAGTTTCCGTTTGTATTTCTTCAGCTGGCGCTCGATGATCTCTTCCACCAGGTCGATGGATACATACATGTCGCTGCTGGATTCCTCTGCACGGATGATGTTGCCTTTGACCGGGATGGTCACCTCGATCTTCTGTTTTCCTTTTTGAACGCTGAGGGTGACGATCACTTCCGTATCCGGATTAAAATAGCGGTCCAGCTTGCCGATCTTCTCTTCGATCGCAGAGCGGAGCCCTGGGGTCACATCTACATTTCTTCCTGTAATCGTATAACGCATATCATCAGCTCCTTTTTCTTGGGATGGGTCCATTATACCACACGAGTTCAAAAAACTCAACGGAATCGCCAAAAATTTTCCGACAATTATTTGGAAAAACCTGTGAAAATACATAGTTTTTCTAAGAACTGAGAATTGGATTCCTATTAGGGGAGGAGCGGAAAAGTCAAGAGGGATCCGTGTATTTTTTGTCGAAACAGGGAAGTTTATGACATCTGTACAAAATTTTTCAGGGAAGATTTTCCAGGGAATCCTGAGCAGGCGACTGGGAAAGGATTGTGGATAATGTGGATAACTCGGTGTATAACTGGATTTTGCCGAAAAAACGTGGGGTTTCCCCGTGGAAGAAATCCACAGAAAATCGTGTGGATAATGTGGATAGTGTGGATAAGTAAAAAATCGAACATAGTTTTTGTATAATTTGCTGAATTAACCATAATCCTATTTTTATGTTATCCACGTTTCTGGCTGAAAATAAGGTGGAAATGTGGAAAACTGGGGAGCGGACGGGAAAATTGTTGTCCGTATCGGACCGCGCTGTGCCGCGGGCTTATCCTGACCCTGGCAACTTGTAAATGGAAAATGAATTTTTTATGAATAAGGGGCGGAAAACTTGAATAAATCAAGGGTTGGTGCTACAATGTATAAGATTGACCCGGAAGGAACCATATAAAATAGGAGAATGAGAATGAATTTCATAGAAAAAGTATTTGGTACTCACAGCGAGCGGGAATTAAAGATGATCTATCCCATCGTGGACAAGATCGAGTCCCTGAGGCCAAAGATGATGGAGATGACGGATGAGCAGCTGCGCGACAACACCCGCATCTTTAAGGAGCGGCTGGCGGCGGGGGAGACCCTGGACGATCTGCTCCCCGAGGCGTTTGCCACTGTGCGGGAGGCGGCCAGGAGAACGCTGAACATGGAGCACTATCCGGTGCAGCTGATCGGCGGTATCGTCCTGCATCAGGGCCGGATCGCGGAGATGCGGACCGGTGAAGGTAAGACCCTGGTGTCCACGGCTCCGGCGTATTTAAACGCCTTGGCCGGCCACGGCGTCCACATCGTGACGGTGAACGACTACCTGGCTAAGCGTGACGCGGAGTGGATGGGACAGGTCCATGAATTCCTGGGCCTGACTGTGGGCGTGGTATTGAACTCCATGACCTCCGAGGAGCGCAAGGCAGCCTATGCCTGCGATATCACCTACGTGACCAACAACGAGCTGGGCTTTGACTACCTGCGGGACAACATGGCCATCTATAAGGAACAGATGGTGCTGCGGGAGCTGGATTACGCCATCATCGACGAGGTGGATTCGGTCCTGATCGATGAGGCCCGGACCCCGCTGATCATCTCCGGACAGAGCGGCAAGTCCACCAAGCTTTACGAGGTCTGCGACGTGCTGGCCCACCAGCTGGTGCGGGGCGAGGCCTCCGGCGAGTTCACCAAGCTAAACGCCATCATGGGCGAAGACATCGAGGAGACCGGCGATTTCGTGGTGAACGAGAAGGACAAGGTGGTGAACCTGACCGAGGAAGGCGTGCGCAAGGTGGAGGAGTTCTTCCATATTGAGAACCTGGCCGACCCGGAGAACTTAGAGATCCAGCACAACATCATCCTGGCCCTGCGGGCGAACAACCTGATGTTCCGGGATAAGGACTATGTGGTAAAGGACGACGAGATCCTGATCGTGGATGAATTCACCGGCCGTATCATGCCGGGACGCCGGTATTCCGACGGCCTGCACCAGGCCATCGAGGCGAAGGAGCATGTGAACGTGCGCCGGGAGAGCAAGACGCTGGCTACCATTACCTTCCAGAACTTCTTCAACAAGTTCCGGAAGAAAGCCGGTATGACCGGTACGGCTCTGACCGAGGAGAAGGAGTTCCGGAACACCTACGGCATGGACGCCATCGCGATCCCCACCAACAAGCCGGTGGCCCGGATCGACCACGAGGACGCCGTATATAAGACCAAGAAGGAAAAGTTCAACGCTGTGGTGAACGAGGTGGAGGAGGCCTATGAGAAGGGGCAGCCGGTGCTGGTAGGTACGATCACCATCGAGACCTCCGAGATGCTGAGCCGGATGTTAAAGAAGCGGGGCATCCCCCACAAGGTGCTGAACGCCAAGTATCATGAGCTGGAGGCGGAGATCGTTGCCGACGCCGGGATCCACGGCGCGGTGACCATCGCTACCAACATGGCCGGCCGCGGTACGGATATCAAGCTGGACGAGGAGTCCCGGGCTCTGGGCGGACTGAAGATCATCGGTACGGAGCGCCACGAGTCCCGCCGGATCGACAACCAGCTGCGGGGACGTTCCGGCCGTCAGGGAGATCCGGGCGAATCTCGTTTCTATATCTCCCTGGAGGACGATCTGATGCGTCTGTTCGGCTCTGAGCGTCTGATGAAGATGTTCGAGGCCCTGGGCGTGCCCGAGGGCGAGCAGATCGAGCACAAGATGCTTTCCAATGCCATCGAGAAAGCTCAGATGAAGATCGAGAACAACAACTACGGCATCCGTGAGAACCTGCTGAAGTACGACGAGGTGAACAACGAGCAGAGAGAGATCATCTACGCGGAGCGCCGGAAGGTGCTGGACGGCGACAACATGCGGGACGTGGTCCTGAAGATGATCACGGATATCGTAGAGAACGCGGTGGATATGTCCATTCCCGACGACCAGAGCGCGGACGAGTGGGACCTGGGCGAGTTGAACAGCCTGCTGCTGCCGATCATCCCCTTACAGCCCATTAACCGGGAGAACCATCCGGTCAGCAAGAAGAATGAATTAAAGCAGGCGCTGAAGGAAGAAGCCATCAAGCTCTACGAGGCGAAGGAGGCAGAGTTCCCGGAGGCAGAGCAGATCCGTGAGATCGAGCGGGTGATCCTGTTAAAGGTGATTGACAACAAGTGGATGAGCCACATCGACGATATGGACCAGCTGCGCCAGGGCATCGGCCTGCAGGCGTATGGCCAGAGAGATCCGGTGGTAGAGTACAAGATGAGCGCCTTTGAGATGTTCGAGGCGATGACCGCGGCCATCACCGAGGATACGGTGCGGATCCTGTTCCACATCCGGGTAGAGCAGAAGGTAGAGCGGGAGCCGGCGGCCAAGGTAACGGGCACCAACCGGGACGATTCCGCAGTCCAGGCACCCAAGCGCCGGGAAGTGCAGAAGATCTACCCCAACGATCCGTGTCCCTGCGGCAGCGGCAAGAAGTATAAGCAGTGCTGCGGACGCAAGCCGGCGTAATAGAATCGGATCATGGTAAAAATTTTTAGAAAGAAGGTGACACAGTGGTAGAATTAGATCAGTTCAAGTACACATTATCGACCTTTGAAAAACCATTAGTGGAAGTGAGGGATTCACTTTGACCTGGACGGGAAGGTCAGACGGATCGCGGAATTAGACAAATCTATGGAAGAACCGGGCTTCTGGGACAATGCGGAGCGGTCCGCCAAGCTGGTCCAGGAAGCCAAGCATTTAAAGGATACGGTGGATCTGTACCGGGGCCTGGAGCGGGAATATGAAGACATCCAGGTGATGATCGAGATGGGCTACGAGGAGAACGACGAGTCCCTGATCCCCGAGATCCAGGAGATGCTGGAACAGTTTGAGGCCAGCTTGGAAAAGCTGCGGATGGAGACCCTGCTCTCCGGCGAGTACGACAAGTGCAACGCCATCCTCCGGCTGAACGCAGGGGCAGGCGGCACTGAGTCCTGCGACTGGTGCAGCATGCTGTACCGGATGTACTGCCGCTGGGCAGATAAGATGGACTTTAAGACCGAGGTCCTGGACTATCTGGACGGAGAGGAAGCGGGCATCAAGTCCGTCACCATCCAGATCAACGGGGAGAATGCCTTCGGTTATCTGAAATCCGAGCGGGGCATCCACCGGCTGGTGCGGATCTCCCCGTTCAACGCGGCGGGCAAGCGGCAGACCTCCTTTGTGTCCTGCGACGTGATGCCGGATATCGAGGAGGATCTGGATGTGGAGATCAATCCGGACGATCTGCGGATCGATACCTACCGGTCCAGCGGCGCCGGCGGCCAGCACATCAACAAGACCTCGTCGGCGATCCGCATCACCCACATCCCTACCGGGATCGTGGTGCAGTGCCAGAACGAGCGTTCCCAGTTCCAGAACAAGGATAAGGCCATGCAGATGCTGAAGGCCAAGCTGTATATGCTCAAGCAGCAGGAGAACGCGGAAAAGCTGTCGGATATCCGGGGCGACGTCAAGGAGATCGGCTGGGGCAACCAGATCCGCTCCTACGTGATGCAGCCGTATACCATGGTCAAGGATCTGCGGACCGGAGAGGAGACGGGCAACGTGGCTGCGGTGCTGGACGGCGGGTTAGACCCGTTCATCAGCGCGTATCTGCGGTGGCTGAGCTTAGGCTGTCCGGACCGGAAGGCGTCTTCCGAGGATTGATCCGAGGATTAATCGGATTGTGAAAAACAGGAAAACAGGATGCAATGGGGAAAAAAGACTTGCATCCTGTTCTTTTTTGTGTTAATATCTGTCAAGTGAGAACAAATGTACATCGGACGCGAACAGATGCGGGAGGTTCCAGGTATGGCGGAAGAAAAGACAAAATATTTCGTGGTAAAGCAGAAAGCGGTGCCGGAGGTGCTCCTGAAAGTCGTAGAGGCCAAGAAGCTGCTGGAGTCCGAACGGGTGCTGACCGTACAGGAGGCCACGGACCGGGTCGGCATCAGCCGCAGCTCCTTTTATAAATACAAGGATGATATTTTTCCGTTTTATGATAATACCAAGGGCAAGACGGTGACCTTTGTAGTCCAGATGGACGACGAACAGGGGCTTTTGTCCCATCTGCTCCATATCGTGGCTGTGTACAAGGCGAATATCCTGACTATCCATCAGAGTATCCCGGTCAACGGCGTGGCTACCCTGACCCTTTCCGTAGAGGTGAAGGCGAACACGGGCAATATCTCTCAGATGGTAGAGGAGATCGAGGAGCAGAACGGCATCCATTATGTGAAGATCCTGGCCCGGGAGTGATCCGGCAGAGCGGGAGAGGAAACGAGCCTGTCCGGAGGGATCCGGCGGCAGGAGAAAAGTGAGGAGTGGGATTATGGTAAAGGTTGCGATCATGGGCTACGGGACCATCGGTTCCGGTGTGGCTGAGATTTTGGAGAAGAACCGGGCCCAGCTTGCCAAGGCGGCGGGGCAGGAAGTAGAGTTAAAATATGTGCTGGATCTGCGGGATTTCCCCGGCAGTCCGGTGGAAGATAAGGTGGTGCATGATTTCCAGATCATCGCCCAGGATCCGGAGGTCCAGGTGGTGGTGGAGACCATGGGCGGGCTGAACCCGTCCTATCCCTTTGTGAAGGAGTGCCTGCTGGCTGGCAAGCATGTGGCTACCTCCAATAAGGCGCTGGTGGCGGCCTATGGCACAGAGCTGCTTAAGATCGCCCGGGAGAAGCAGGTGAATTTCCTGTTCGAGGCCAGCGTGGGCGGCGGGATCCCGATCATCCGCCCCATGTACCGGTGCCTGATGGGCGAGGAGATCCAGGAGATCACCGGCATCCTGAACGGGACCACCAACTATATCCTGACCAAGATGGACCGGGAGGGCGCTTCCTTTGAGTCGGCGTTAAAGGAGGCCCAGGAGCTGGGCTACGCGGAGCGGAACCCGGAGGCGGATGTGGAAGGCTATGACACCTGCCGGAAGATCGCGATCCTGACGGCCATGGCCACTGGGAAGGAAGTGAACTACGAGGATATCGCTACGGAGGGGATCACCAAGATCCAGGCGGTGGATTTCCGGTATGCGGAGAAGCTGGGGGCGTCGGTGAAGCTGTTCGGCTCCAGCCGGATGAACGGAGACCAGGTGCACGCCTGGGTGGCTCCGGTGATGGTGGGGAAGGCCCACCCGCTGTACAGCGTCAGCGACGTGTTCAACGGCATCCTGGTGAGGGGCAATATGCTGGGCGAGACCATGTACTACGGAAGCGGAGCGGGCAAGCTGCCTACCGCCAGCGCCGTGGTGGCGGATATCGTGGAAGCGGCCCAGAACCTGGATCAGAACGTGAAGCTGGGATGGAACGGCGAGCGGCTTCAGATCGCGGATCCCGGGACTTCCTGCCACCGGTATTTTGTCCGGATCGCCGGGGAGATGGCAAAGAAGCTTCCCCAGGTGCAGGACGTGTTCGGTGTGGTGGAGGCAGTGGCCCTGGAAGGCCAGCCGGAGTTCGCGGTGCTGACAGAGCAGATGAGCCAGGCTCAGTTCGCAGAAAAGGCGGAGACGTTTGACGCGGCCTGCAGAGAGGCTCAGGAAGCGGGGATCCTGAAGTGGATCCGGGCGGAACTGTAGGCTATGGACAGACTTTTGCAGATCGTCTATGCCCTGTTCCATCTGCCCTGTTTCTTCCAGGCGGTGACCGGATTTTACTGTCCGGGCTGCGGCGGGACCCGGGCGGTGAAGGCCCTGCTCCAGGGAGATTTTTGGAAAAGCATCTGCTATCATCCGCTGGTGCCCTATGCGGCGCTGGCGGTCCTTCTTTTAGCGGGGAGCGGCCTGTGGGCAAAGCTTTCCGGAAAGCCGGAACGGTATCTGGGCCATGAAAGCCTGTTCATCTATATCGGCGTGGGGATCACGGCGGTGAACTGGATCGGGAAGAACCTGTATCTGCTGCTCACTGGGATCGATGTGCTGGCAGCGTTGGGATAAGGCGGGAACGCCGCGGGAACATCAGAGGATGCTCCTACGGCGCTCCCGCCCTTTTGATCGTGTATCGGAAACCGCGTCTTGGGGAAGGACGGACGCTGTGCAGTCTCTTAGGCGGCTGCCGCGCCCTCCGCTTCCAGGATCTGGATCCTTCCGGAGCCGTAGGGATCGGCATATTCACTTCCGATGCGGCCGCCCAGGTTCTCGGTGATGTATTGGATCAGAAGCTGGTTGTCCAGCATGGTGCAGTCCTGGAGCAGGGGGTTGTCCATGAACATCGTAAAGCCGCTGCCGCCCTCTTTGATCATATAGTTGTGGGAGGCTACGGTGTAGGTGGCGTTCCGGTCTAAGGGGACCCCGTTCACCAGCACATTGGTCACCCGGTACGGACCAGTCACGCCGGCGAAGCAGCCCTGCTCATCCAGGACGACGGACGAGGGAACGGACAGGTCGATGGTGTAGGTGAGGCCGGATACGTGCTGGAAGCCGCCGTCCTCATAGGGGGCGTTCATGGCGCCCAGCTCCAGGGCGTCTAAGATCTCCTGGCCGGTGGCTTCTGCCAGGCACATCTCATTGCCATAGGGATGGACGTTGATGATATCCTCATAGGTGATCTCTCCTGCCTGGATATCCGCCCGGATGCCGCCGCCGTTCACCATGCCGATGTCGGCGCCCATCACCACCCGGTAGGCGTCGGCCACCAGGTCTCCCAGATTGGTCTCGCCGCTGCGGATCCGTCTCAGGCCGGTAGCGGGATCCATGGTGGTCAGGGTCACGTCGGAGGTGGCCACTACCTGGTCCAGGACGCTGGAAAAGTCAGCCTGGAGCGTCTGGATGTATTCCGTCGTAGCAGGATCCTTTTCCGTGTAATCGGTCACCAGGCTGGAGGTGATCTCGCCGGTGGCCGGATCGATGACCACTTTGCCGATGGCGTTCAGCTTGGTGCCGGTCTGGGCCAGATGGACCGCCTCTCCGGCTGCGTCTGCCACGGTGCGCTCATAGCTTTCGTGAGAGTGCCCGTCGATGAACACATCGATGCCGGTGGTGTGGGAGATCACGGCTTCGGAGGTGTAGGCCGGGGTGATCCCCAGATTGCCCAGATGGCCGATGGCTACCACGTAGTCTGCGCCCTGAGCCTCCACCGCGTCCACCGCCGCCTGTACGGCAGAATAGAGCAGCTGCCCGTTCTCGCCCTGGCAGAAGCCGTAGACGTAATTGCCGTTCTCATCCTGGAAATGGGTGGGGGCAGTCTTGGTCATGCTCTCCGGGGTGGAGATCCCGATATAAGCCACCTGGACGCCGCCGTAATCTACGATCTGGTAGGTCTCCAGCACGTTGGTGTTCGTCTCCAGATACCGGAAGTTGCAGGAAAGATAAGGGAACGCTGCCCGGTTCTTCGCCAGATCGATGAAATGGTCGGCGCCGTAGTCGAATTCGTGGTTCCCGGGAACGGCGAGATCGTAGCCGGCCTGGTTCATCAGATCGATCAGAAGGGCTCCGTCGCTTAAGGTGCCCATCGCCCCGCCCTGGATGGCGTCTCCCGCGTCTACCAGAGTGACGCGGCCGGCCCCGTATTGGGCCTCCATCTCGGCGCGGTAGGCGGCCAGTCCCGCATACCCGATAGAATCCTCGATCCCGCAGTGTACGTCATTGGTATGTAAGATGACGATGGGAGCAGTGTCCGCTCCGGCGTCGGTGACCGCCGGCGCCGCCAGGCTCGTGACAGATACAGGCACGGCCAGGACAAAGCTGAGCAGCAGCCCGGTAAGGGTTCTGTGTTTCATAGAAATCCTCCTTTTTGATGATAGATTGATAAGAAAAAGAAGCCCTGCGGCGCTGGCCTGGCTTCTGTTGAAAACGGGCGGCTTAGGAGATCGTGTGGAAATCCTGAAAATCCAGGCTGAGATGCTCCAGAGCGCCCTCCAGATCGCCGGCCTTCAGGCAGGCGATGATCTGCTGGTGATTGCCCATGTCGAATGGGTTGTTCTGACGGTCCCACTTGTCCCAGTAGAACTGGGCGTAGGCCCGCTTTAGGATGTCCATGGTCTTTTTTAGCTGGCCGGCGGCGTAGGCGTTGCCGGAGCAGGAGACCAGGGCTAAGTGAAAATTGACGTTGTGCTCCCAGTGCACCCACATGTCGTCCACGGTGGCGTTGCAGAGGGCGTCCAGCTGTTCCAGCCGGGAAAGATAGGCGTCTGTCACATGGGCGGCGCCTTCCCGCAGCAGGCCGGATTCTAAGATCAGCCGGTAGCGGAGGATCTCCTCCACGTCCCGTCCGGTGAGGCGGATGACCTGGTAGCCGTAGCGGGGGATATTCTTTAACACGCCTTCGTTGCACAGAGCGATCAGGGCCTCCCGCACGGGAGACTTGCTGAACCCGAATTTCTCTACTAGCTCGGCCTCGTTGAGGATCTGGTCCGCCTTATATTCTCCGCGGATGATCCCGTCCAGGGTTTCCTGATAGACGATGGATTTTAAACTGTTCTTCTCCTTTTTCATAGGGATGACTGCCTTTCTTTGCGGGACTGGGGGTCTGTGGCGCGGCATCAGGGCCGCTGCGTCAGGGTCACTGTGCCTGGGTCGCGGCGATGCTTTCCATCAGGTCCCGGGTCTGGTCGTAAAGATCCCGGATCAGCTCTGCGTTGGCTGGATCCTCGATCAGGTTCATGGCCATCACAAAGTTGCCAAAGACCAGGATGCTGCACAGGATGGACAGGATGCCTAAGATCAGGCCGGCTTTGGACTGCCGGGTGTAGGGCCTGCCGTTCTTGGAAACCCAGGCTAAGAGCACCGCGGCGGCGCCCAGGATGAGCTGGACCGGCGGGGTGCAGCAGAACAGGATCCCGATGATCCCGGCAAGTAAACTGAAAAGGGGCAGCCGCTGGGAAAGCGGTTTGCCCGCGTGGGGTGTCTCGTTCATAATCGTTCCTCCGATCGGTAAGGGGCGGCCGACAGGCCGGTGCCCACCTGCTCATCATATCATGAAAAACGAAAGGGGACAAGCAGGAAGTTGCAGTCTGGGCAGACTTGCATTATAATAGACGGGAAGCACCCCGGCCGGAGGAAGGGCCGGAGGGCGCGATACAGCAAATCTTACAGCAAAAGGACGGACAACCCCATGGATATTATCAAAGTGCTCCAGCAGGAGCTGAACATTGGATACAAGCAGGCGGAGGCTGCGGTGCAGCTCATCGACGAGGGCAATACCATCCCGTTCATCGCCCGGTACCGGAAGGAGGCTACCGGCTCTCTGGACGATACGGTGCTGCGGGCTCTGGACGAGCGGCTGCGCTATCTGCGGAACCTAGAGGAGAAGAAGGAGCAGGTGCTGTCCTCCATCCGGGAGCAGGAGAAGCTGACGCCGGAGCTGGAGGCCCAGATCACGGCGGCCATGACCCTGGTGGCCCTGGAGGATCTGTACCGGCCTTACCGGCCGAAGCGCCGGACCCGGGCGATGATCGCCAAGGAGCGGGGGTTAGAGCCGCTGGCAGACCTGATCTGGATGCAGCGGGTGACTGAGCCGGTGGAGCAGCTGGCGGCGGCCTATGTGTCGGCGGAGAAGGAGGTGCCCACGGCCCAGGATGCAGTGGCGGGAGCCATGGATATCCTGGCGGAGCGTTTGTCTGATGATGCGGATCACCGGACCTACATCCGGAAGCAGACGATGGAGAAGGGAATGGTAGTCTCCGCGGCGAAGGAGGAGGAAGCCCAGTCTGTATACGAGATGTATTATCACTATGAGGAGCCGGTCAAGCGCTGCGCCGGCCACCGGGTGCTGGCCTTGAACCGGGGCGAGAAGGAAAAGGTGCTGACGGTGAAAATCCAGGCCCCGGAGGAGGAGATCCTGCGGTATCTGGAAAAGAAGACCATTGTGCGGGACAATCCCTACACCACCCCGATCCTGCAGGCGGCAGTAAAGGACAGCTACGACCGGCTGATCGCCCCCTCCATTGAGCGGGAGGTCAGGAACGAGCTGACAGAAAAGGCGGAGGACGGCGCCATCAAGGTGTTCGGCAAGAACCTACAGCAGCTTCTGATGCAGCCGCCCATCGCCGGGCAGGTGGTGCTGGGCTGGGACCCGGCCTTCCGGACCGGCTGTAAGCTGGCGGTGGTGGACGCTACGGGAAAGGTGCTGGATACCAAGGTCATCTATCCCACCGCGCCTCAGAACAAGGTGGAGGAATCCAAGCGGATCTTAAAGCAGATGATCCGCAAGTATGGCATTTCCCTGATCTCTGTAGGCAACGGCACCGCGTCCAGGGAGTCGGAACAGGTGATCGTGGAGTTGCTTAAGGAGATCCCGGAGCGGGTGCAGTACGTGATCGTCAATGAGGCGGGGGCGTCGGTGTATTCGGCCAGCAAGCTGGCGGCGGAGGAATTCCCCCAGTTTGACGTGGGCCAGCGGAGCGCCGCTTCCATCGCCAGACGGCTCCAGGATCCGCTGGCGGAGCTGGTGAAGATCGATCCCAAGTCTATCGGCGTGGGCCAGTACCAGCACGACATGAACCAGAAGCATTTGAGCGAAGCCCTGCAGGGCGTGGTGGAGGACTGTGTGAACCGGGTAGGCGTGGACTTAAATACGGCGTCCGCCTCCCTGCTGGAATACATCGCCGGCATCAGCAAGACCATCGCCAAGAACATCGTGGCGTACCGGGAGGAGAACGGAGCCTTTACCGACCGGAAGCAGCTTTTGAAGGTGGCGAAGCTGGGACCGAAGGCATTTGAGCAGTGCGCCGGATTCTTAAGGATCTCCGGGGGGAAGAATCCCTTAGACGGTACCTCGGTGCACCCGGAGAGCTATGAGGCGGCCCTGGCTCTGTTAAAAAAGCTGGGCCGCGGACCGGAGGAGATCCGAAAGGGCGGCTTAAAGGGCATTGGAAAGACGGTAAGGGATTATAAAAAGCTGGCGGCGGAGCTGGGGATCGGCGAGCCGACCCTGCGGGATATCGTGGCGGAGTTTGAGAAGCCGGCCAGAGACCCGCGGGAGGAGATGCCCAGACCGATCCTGCGGACAGACGTGCTGGAGATGAAGGATCTGACGCCGGGGATGATCTTAAAGGGCACGGTGCGCAACGTCATTGACTTCGGCGCGTTTGTGGACATCGGCGTCCACCAGGACGGGCTGGTGCACATTTCCCAGATGACGGAGAAATATATCAAGCATCCCATGGAAGTGGTGAGCGTGGGGGATATCGTGGAAGTGAAGGTGCTGAGCGTGGACCAGGCGAAGAAACGGATCGCCCTGACCATGAAGATCTAAACGGAGGAAGCGCGGATGATGGATGAGAGGAAGATGACGGAGGGGCCGGAGCTGGCAGAGCAGGAGCGCGTCCCGGCGGAGGAAGTCAAGGCCCAGCAGGAGGCAGATGCGCAGGCTGCCGCGAAGGCTCAGGCGGACGCGGAGCGGGAGGCGGCCTTCCAGGAGAAGCGGACCCTGGCGGAGGCGTACCGCAGGCGGAAGGCGGAGCAGGAGAAGGCGAAGGGGGAGGCAGGCCGGGCTGGGAAGGCCGGACAGAATGGGCAGGAGTCTGATCCCGAAGCGGGGAAGGAGAAACCGGTCCGCAGGCCGGACCTGCGCTTCACGGTGGATCTGACGGCGAAGGATCTGTGGCAGTTTTCCATGTACCACAGCAACAGCGGGTTTATGGGGATATTCAATGTGCTGTTTACCCTGGGATGCCTGTATCTGCTGATAAGCGGATGGGGGACGTTATCGATCCCTTATCGGGCAGTGCTGGCGGTGGGGGCGCTGATGTTTACCGTGTGGCAGCCCTTTTTGCTATACCGGAAGGCATGCCGCCAGGCCAAAGGACCTGCGGTCAAGGAGCCGATGACCCTGGGCTTTGACGAGGAGGGCCTGGTGGTGGAGCAGAACGGACAGACAGCGGAATTTTCCTGGGAACAGATGGCCCGGATGGACCGCCTGCCGAAGATGGCGGTGATCTATATGGATCGGGTGCACGCATACCTGCTCCCGTCCCGGGTGATGGGCGGCGACGGGGGGCGGCTGTATGAGCTGGCCCGGACCCATCTGCCGAAGGAGCGGAGACGAAAATTTTGACAGAGATCGGAGGGATCGCATGGAACGAGTGACCAACAGCCCGGAGGAGACCTGGGAGCTGGGACGGGAGCTGGGGAGCCGGGCAGTGCCTGGACAAGTGTATTGCCTGGACGGGAATCTGGGTGTGGGAAAGACCGTGTTCACCCAGGGCTTTGCCTGCGGACTGGGGATCGAAGGACCGGTGAACAGCCCGACCTTCACCATCCTCCAGCAGTATGATGACGGGCGGATGCCCCTGTATCATTTTGACGTATACCGGATCGGGGATGTGAGCGAGATGGATGAGATCGGGTATGAGGACTGTTTTTATGGAGACGGCGTGTGCCTGATCGAATGGTCCCAGCTGATCCCGGAGATCCTGCCGGAGAACGTGATCCGGATCCGGATCGAGAAGGATCTGGAGCAGGATTTTTCTTACCGGCGGATCACCGTAGAAGGGCTTGAGGAGACAGGAGGAACGGAATCGTGAAGATATTAGGAATTGAAAGCGCCTCCATGGTGGCTTCCGTGGCGGTGGCTACGGAGGCGGGGCTGCTGGCGGAGTACACCGTGGATTTTAAAAAGACCCATTCCCAGACGCTGCTCCCTATGATCGATGAGATCACCCGGATGGTGGGACTGGACTTAGAGACGATCGACGCCATCGCTGTGTCGGCGGGGCCGGGATCCTTTACCGGCCTGCGGATCGGCTCCGCCACGGCTAAGGGGATCGGTCTGGCCCTGCAAAAGCCGCTGATCTCGGTGCCGACCATGGACGCTATGGCTTATGGCCTTTATGGGACGTCAGCCCTGATCTGTCCCATCATGGACGCCAGACGGCAGCAGGTGTATACGGGACTGTACCATTTTGAGCGGGAGTTTGAGGTGGTGATGCCCCAGTGCGCCATGGACATCCGGGAACTGATCCGGGAGCTGGACCGGCGGGGAGAGCGGGTGATCTTCTTAGGCGACGGTGTACCGGTGCTCAAGGAGGTGATCGCCCAGGAGCTGGGAGCCCCCTATGACTTTGCGCCGCTCCATGTGTGCCGTCAGCGGGCGGCCAGCGTGGCGGTGCTGGGATGCGTCTATCTGGCGGAGGGACGCACCCAGACGGCGGAGGAGCACGTGCCGGAGTACCTGAAAAAAGCCCAGGCGGAGCGGGAACTGGAGGAAGCGAAACGTCAGGGTAAGATGGAAGAGCTGGCGGCGGGACACAGCGTCGGCGTGGGCGATACGGCGGACACGGAGAGCCGGGCCGGAGCGGCTGAGGCAGTCGGGGCCGGAGTTGGCCGGGCAGCTGGTCCGGGAGGCGCCGGATGATCCGCCGAATGGAGCCTGGGGATCTGGAGCAGGTGGCGGAGCTGGAAAAGCTCTGCTTTTCCGAACCCTGGTCCTACGGGATCCTGGAGGCAGGCATCCACAGTCCCTACGACGTGTATTATGTATACGAACGGGACGGAGAGGTCTGGGGCTACTGCAACCTGCGCCTGCTGGCAGGGGAGGGGGAGATCCAGCGGATCGCGGTGCTTCCCCTGCGGCGGCGGCTGGGACTGGGCAGGGAATTGATGGAAGCGATGCTTGCATGTTCCAGGGAGCACCAGGCGGAGGCGGTCAGCTTAGAGGTGCGGGCAGGCAATGAAGGAGCCCGAAGGCTCTATGAAGCCTGCGGGTTTGCCGCGGAGGCTGTCCGGAAGGACTATTACCGTTTTCCGAAGGAGGACGCTATCATCATGTGGAACCGGTCGGTCTGACCGGGAACATACAGCAATTTCCACTTAAAATCCTGGGGCGGTGCGATTATAATGGAGGGGTATCCCGGTTGGCGGGCGCCCCTTTTTTCTTTTTCTGAAAAGAACGCAGACTAAGCTGGCCGGAGGGACAGGAATGTCCCGCTTCCGACAGCCGGGGGCGCGGCGCGGACCAAACTAGAAGAAAGGTGAGGATGACATGAGGAAATACAAAAGCAATGGAGATCTGGAGACCGTGATCTGCAACGGATGCGGGAAAAAGCTGGTGGTGGAGAACGGCATTTTGCGGGAGGGGGCTTTCCGGACCGAGTATACCTGGGACTTTTTCTCAGAAAAGGATGGAGAGCTGCACCGCTTTGACCTGTGCGAGGAATGCTATGACCGCCTCCTCGGAGAATTCTGTATTCCAGTAGAAGTAGAGGAACCGGTTGAATTCATCTGACAGATGTGCTATGCTTTTCCTAGCCGGGAAGGCGGAGCCTGGGATCAGGCGCACCGCAGGCAGAGAGGATCATATAGCATATGTTAGATATCTGTTTATTAGGGACCGGCGGCATGATGCCGCTGCCTTACCGCTGGCTGACAGCCATGATGGCCCGGTGTGACGGGAGCAGCCTGCTGATCGACTGCGGGGAAGGGACCCAGATCGCTTTAAAAGAAAAGGGGTGGAGCCCCAAGCCGATCGATGTGATCTGTTTTACCCATTATCATGCGGATCACATCAGCGGCCTCCCCGGGCTCCTTTTGACCATGGGCAACGCGGAGCGGACGGAACCCCTGCTGCTCATCGGGCCGAAGGGCCTGCAGCGGGTGGTGACGGCCCTGCGCACCATTGCGCCGGAGCTGCCGTTCCCCCTGGTGTTTGCGGAGCTGGAGGACGCCCGCCAGGAGCTGCGGGTGGGCCCGTATGTGATCGACGCGTTCCGGGTGAACCACAACGTGGTCTGCTATGGTTACTGTATCCGGATCCCCCGGGCGGGCCGGTTCGATCTGGACCGGGCCAAGGCCCAGAATGTGCCCATGAAGGCATGGAGCCGTCTCCAGAAGGGGGAGACGGTGGAGCTGGACGGCGCGGTCTACACGCCGGATATGGTGCTGGGACCGGAGCGGAGAGGGCTGAAGGTCGTCTACTGTACCGATACCCGTCCGGTGCCCGTCATTTCCGAATTTGCCGAGGGGGCGGATCTGCTGATCTGCGAAGGCATGTACGGCGAGGACGGCAAGGAGGTCAAGGCCAGGGAGTACAAGCACATGACCATGTATGAGGCGGCTAACCTGGCGAAGAAGGCCCAGCCGGCCCAGATGTGGCTGACCCATTACAGCCCGTCCCTGACCAGGCCGGAGGATCACATGGATAAGGTGAAGAGCATCTTCCCCAGGGCCAAGGCCGCCAAGGACGGCTGGACGCTGGAGCTGACGTTTGACGAGGAATGATCCGGCGGGGACCCGCCGGCGGACAATAACGAGAGAGGAACCGGGAAGAGCGGCAGGCGGGAGACGTCTGACGCGCCGGAATGAGGAAGAAAAGATGGAATGGAACCAGGAACAGGACGTGCTGATCCTTGCGGTGGAAAGCTCCTGTGATGAAACCGCGGCCGCTGTGGTAAAGAACGGGCGGGAAGTGCTGTCCAATGTGATCTCTTCTCAGATCGCCCTTCATACCCAGTTTGGCGGCGTTGTGCCGGAGATCGCCTCCCGCAAGCATATGGAGAAGATCAATCAGGTGATCGCCCAGGCGTTAAAGGACGCCGGGGTATCCCTGGAAGAGATCACCGCCATCGGCGTGACCTACGGGCCAGGGCTGGTAGGAGCGCTGCTGGTGGGAGTAGCCGAGGCCAAGGCGTTAGCCTGGGCGGCGAAGAAGCCGTTAGTGGGCGTGCACCATATCGAGGGACATGTATCAGCCAATTATATCGAGCATCCGGATCTGGAGCCGCCGTTTGTGTGCCTGATCGTATCCGGGGGCCACACCCATCTGGTAGTGGTGCGGGATTACGGGGAGTTTGAGATCATCGGACGGACCCGGGATGACGCGGCGGGCGAAGCCTTTGACAAGGTGGCCCGGGCCGTAGGCTTAGGCTATCCCGGCGGGCCTAAGGTGGACAAGACCGCGAAGGAGGGGAACCCTCATGCGGTGGAATTCCCCCGGGCCAAGGTAGAGGGCTCTCCCTATGATTTCAGCTTCAGCGGCTTAAAATCAGCGGTGCTGAACTATATCAACAAAGCCCGCATGACCGGACAGGAGATCTGTGTGCCGGATCTGGTGGCGTCGTTCCAGAACGCCGTGGTGGAGGCTTTGGTCAGCCGGGCAGTGCTGGCGGCAAAGGAATACGGCTATGATAAGCTGGCGATCGCCGGAGGCGTGGCGTCCAATTCGGCGCTGCGGGCGGCCATGGAGGAGGCCTGCGCCCGGGAAGGACTGAAATTCTACCGCCCCTCCCCCATCTACTGCACGGACAATGCGGCTATGATCGGCGCGGCGGCCTACTACGAATACCGGAAGGGCGTCCGCCACGGTTGGGATCTGAATGCCGTGCCCAATCTGAAATTAGGAGAGCGGTAGCACATGGCTGGAGGAGAAGACAGGCAGCTGTGGGAGAACACGGCCGCCGGCTTTACGAAGACGATGGAACAGACAGACAAAGGAAACGACAACCGGATACATCCACGGACAGGCGCGGTGATCTTAGCGGGCGGCCGGGGCAGCAGGATGCACAGTGCAGTGCAGAAGCAATATCTGCTGCTGGCAGGCAGGCCGCTGATCTGCCGCGCCTTAGCGGCGTTTGAGGAAAGCGGGATCGACGAGATGGTGCTGGTCACCGGGGCGGGGGAGGAGGACTACGTCCGCCGGGAGATCTTAAGCGGCATGGAACTGACCAAGCTAAAGGCCGTGGTGGCCGGAGGGAAAGAACGGTATCACTCGGTCTATGCAGGCTTAAAGGCGTTGGAGGGCTGCGATCATGTGCTCATCCACGACGGGGCCAGGCCCCTGGTCACCGGAGAGATCATCCGGCGGGCCATGGACGGGGCCAGGATCTACGGAGCCTGCGTGGTGGGGATGCCGGTCAAGGATACCATCAAGGTGGCGGATGAGTCCGGCTTTGCCTGCGCTACCCCGGACCGGTCCCATCTGTGGCAGGTGCAGACGCCCCAGGCATTTTCCTATGAGCTGGTGCGGAGCGCCTATGACCGGATGATGTCCGACCCGCGGCTCCAGGAGGGGGTCACCGACGACGCCATGGTGGTGGAGACCTGCGGCCCGCAGGGGACCAAGATCCGGCTTGTGGAGGGCAGCTATGAGAACCTGAAGGTGACCACGCCGGAGGATCTGATCCTGGCGGAGGCGCTGCTGGCGGCGCGGGCGCGGGAGGCGGCGGAGTGAGGAAGCTGCCGGAGCAGACAGATGATCGAACGATAGAACAAATCAGAAAGGCCATACGAGCATGAACGTATTTGATATCCTTGGTCCGGTGATGATCGGGCCTTCCAGCTCCCACACGGCGGGAGCGGCCAGGCTGGGCCGGGTGACCCGGGCCCTTCTGGGAACAGAGCCGGTACAGGCGGAGATCCGTCTCCACGGCTCCTTTGCCAAGACCTACAAGGGCCACGGCACGGACCGGGCGCTGGTAGCCGGGATCCTGGGGATGGAGACCGACGATCCGGGGCTGCGGAATGCCCTGGAGACCGCCCGGGAGCGGGGCCTGGAGGTGACATTTAAGACCGTAGAGTTAGACGGCGCCCATCCCAACACCGCCTGGATCCTCCTGACCGACGCGGCGGGAGATCAGGTATCCCTGATCGGCAGCAGCATCGGCGGCGGCAATATCCTGGTGACGAAGCTAAACGGGATGGACGTGTATTTTACCGGGGAAAAGGAAACACTGATCGTGCGCCATCAGGACGTGCCGGGCATCATCGCTTCGGTGACCGAGGTGGCGGCCCTGGCGGGAGCCAATATCAGCAATTTCCGCCTGTCCCGGAAGGAAAAGGGGGGCGAAGCGGTCATGACCATCGAGCTGGACGGCAGCTTTGGCCCGGACCTGGCTCTGGCCGTGCGCCATCTGCCCCACATTTATTCCAGCATCCTGCTGATGCCGGTTTCTTAAGTCCATGAGCGGATGAAGCGCCGCGGGAAATGTGAGGATCAGCGGGAGACAGAACGGATAGACAAAAAACAGCAGAATAGGAGAATCAAACAGGAATGAGCGTGCAGTATCAGTCTCTGGCAGAGTTAGCAGCCCTGGCGGAGGAACAGGGAGAGCCCATCTCCGCCCTGGTCCTGCGGCAGCAGGCGGAACAGCTGGAGATCAGCGAGGAAGAAGTATATGAACGGATGGCGTCCACCTACCGGGTGATGGGCGAGTGCATCGAGCCGGGGTGCGATCCGGGCCTGCGCAGTACCAGCGGACTGACCGGGGGAAGCGCGGCCAAGATGCGGGCCGTCAGCGAAGGCGGGAAGAGCCTGACCGGCTCGGTGATCTCCGGGGCGCTGTACCGGGCCCTGGCGGTATCCGAATTAAACGCTTCCATGGGCCGGATCGTGGCCGCCCCCACGGCGGGCAGCTGCGGGATCCTTCCCGCGGCGGTGCTGACCATGCAGGCAGAGCGGGACCTAAGTGAGCGGGAGTGTGTGATGGCGCTGTTCACCGCCTCTGCGGTAGGCATGGTGATCGCCAACAACGCCTGTCTGGCCGGGGCCCAGGGAGGCTGTCAGGCAGAGTGCGGCTCTGCCTCGGCCATGGCGGCCGCGGCGATCGTGGAGCTGGCAGGCGGGAGCCCGAAGATGATCACCCATGCAGTGGCCATCGCGCTGAAGAACATCCTGGGCCTGGTCTGCGACCCGGTGGCCGGCCTGGTGGAGATCCCCTGCATCAAGCGGAACGCCTCCGGCGTGGCGGGAGCCTTTGTGGCGGCGGAGATGGCCCTGGCCGGGATCCGCAGCGCGATCCCGGCGGACGAGGTGATCTGGGCCATGAAGAAGGTGGGGGATTCCATGCCCCAGTCCCTGCGGGAGACAGCGGAGGGCGGCCTGGCGGCAACGCCCACGGGACAGCGGCTCCACAAGCAGGTGTTTGGATAAAAAGGGGACGAAGGAAAAAGACGACAGAACGTGCGGAGGAACAGTGTTATGTTGGAAAAATATAAGCGCAAGTGGATCGTCCGGCGGACGATCACATTGCTGGCGGTGATCATCTCGGCTGTGGTGCAGGTATACGTGATCCAGGCATTTATCCGCCCGGCGAACTTAATGTCCAGCGGATTTACCGGCGTGGCCATCCTGATCGATATGGTGGCTGCCAGGTTTGGCCGGAGCTTTTCTACCTCTCTGGGCATGCTGGCCTTAAACATCCCGGTGGCCATCCTGTGTGTGCGGAGCATTGGCGTGCGGTTCACCATGTTTTCCATGCTGCAGGTCTTTCTGGCCAGCCTTCTGCTGAAGGTATGCCATTTTCAGCCGCTGTTTGACGACGTGCTGCTAAGCGTGATCTTCGGCGGTTTCCTGTATGGGCTGGGGATCGCTACGGCGCTGCGGGGCAACGCCTCCACCGGAGGAACGGACTTTATCGCCCTGTATGTGTCCAACAAAAAGGGACGGTCCATCTGGGGATATGTGTTTGCGGGAAATGTGGTCCTGCTCTGTATCTTCGGAGCCCTGTTCGGCTGGGAGTATGCGGGATATTCGATCCTGTTCCAGTTTATTTCCACCCAGACCATCTCGTCTCTGTATCACCGGTATGAGCGGGTGACCCTGCAGATCACCACGACCAAGCCGGCGGAGGTGATCGACGCTTATGTAAAGAACTACCGCCACGGCATTTCCTGTGTGGATGCCATCGGCGGATACAGTCACCGGAATATGAGCCTGCTCCATACGGTGGTCTCCTCCTATGAGGTGCCGGATATTGTCCATCTGATGCGGGAGCAGGACCCCCATATCATCATTAATATGCTGAAGACAGAGAATTTTTACGGAAGCTTCTACCGGGCGCCGATCGACTGATCCGGGCCTGGGAGCTGCGGGAGAAGAAGCTGCGGAAGAAGGACCTGAGACAAAAAGGCCCCGGCTGGATCGCCGGAGCCTTTTCTATTCGGATGAAAATGGGCAGGCCGCACGGGTCAGCCCTTCCGGCAGGCGTCAGCCAGGCCCTGGAACAGGGGCAGCATGTTGTCCCCGGCCACCAGCATCCCTTCCGGATGCCACTGGATGCCCAGGCCGTAGGGATAATCCTTCAGCTCGATGGCCTCCACGATCCCGTCATCGGCCATGGCGGAGATCACCAGGCCGTCTCCCAGCTTCTTCACGCTCTGGTGATGATAGCTGTTGGTCCAGATCCGGTCCCCGAACAGCTGATGCAGCTTCGTACCGGGGGTGATGGTCACCTGATGGGAGATATCCCCCATGTCGTCCTTGATCATGTGGCGGGCGATGCCCTCGCCCTTTAAGCTGTTGTCCTGATACAGCGTCCCGCCGCAGGCCACGTTCAGCACCTGGTTGCCCCGGCAGATGGCCAGGACCGGCTTTCTGGCCGCGATGATCTTCTGCATCAGGGGGATCTGGCAGCGGTCCAGCTTCAGGCTGGTGTCCCCTAAGAGCGGATGCGCCATCTCTCCGTAGGAGCAGGGGGTCACGTCGATGCCCCCGCAGAACACGAAGCCGTCGCACGCCGCGACCATCTGATCCAGCAGGCCGCCGTCTGTGACGCAGGGCAGCAGCATCGGCAGCCCGCCGCCCTTTAATACCGCGTTATTGTAGTTCCATCCGCCGGTGGAGATATCCGCGCCGGAGGTGGGATTTTTCATATTGTTGGTGGTGATTCCGATGATCGGCCGCAAGGTCTGTCCCTCCCTTATCTCTTTTGCAGGTTTTGTAAGGATCTTCAAAAACAGAAATCCCAATGAATGTCAGTATAGCACTGAGCCTTCCGGAACGCAAGGCGGAAATCCTGGATTTTCTGTCCCGGGGCCGCGCTCTGGCGGCGTCGTGTCCCGGCGTCGCCCTGCTTCAGCGTCGCCCTGTCCCGGCATCGCCCTGCCCCGGCGCCGCCCTGTCCCGGCGTCGCCTGCTCCTGTACGCCGCATCCCGTTACCGCCGCAGGGACGCCAGACCCAGCTCTGTGAGCTCGCATCCGCCCCGGGTCTTTCCAATCCGGATCAGCCCCTCGGCGGCCAGCTGCTGCAGAAGCCCTCTCAGCTTTCCGTCGGTGATGGAGATCCCCTGGCCGGCCAGGGCTGTCTGGACGCCGCCCCGCCCGATCCGGGGGGAGGCGGCGATGACAGAGAGCACCTGCCCCGTCAGGACATTTTGCAGAGAATCCGGCTTCTTCATCCGGTTCCGGATGTAGGAGGGCAGCTGAGCCAATACCAATGGGGCTGCAGCGTATTGGGAAAAACAGCTGCGGGCCAGATTGGACAGCTCCCGCACATTGCCGGGATAGTCATATTCCTCGGTCAAAAACTCCAGCAGGCTGGGAGACAGGAGCTGCCTGGCGGAAATCTCATCGTCGTGGAACAGCTCCTGAAAATACAGGTCCAGGAGCAGGGGGATGTCCTCCCGCCTCTCCCGCAGCGGGATCGTGGTGATGGACGCCGTATTTAGCAGGAAGAACAGGTCCTCCCGGAACCGTCCGGCCAGGACGTCCTCGTAGAGATCGTGGTCTGCGGTGGCGATCACCCGGATATCCGGCGCGGCTTCGGTCAAAAAATGGTCCTGCTCCGGATTGCCGAGCTGGAGGATGCTGGTGAGGGTGTCCTGGACCGGAAGGGAAAGCCGGTCGATGCTGTCGATCAGCAGGGTTCCCCGGTCCGCCTGCTTCAGCAGGTTTTTGATCCAGCCGTCCCGCTTGCTCCGGAAGCCGTCTTCCCCGGAACGCTCCTGCACGGCCCAGGTCTCCGCCAGGGGGGAGCAGAAGGCTTGGAAATCGACCAGAGGATACTGCCGCCTGCCGGAGGTCTTATGGATGGCGGCGGCCAGGGTCCGCTTCTGGGTACCGGTCTCTCCCTCGATCAGAATGGGGAAATCGTAGAGGGCCAGCCGCCGGGCATATTCCAGGGTGTGTTCCATAGCGGCCGACCGGGACCGGATCGTGTCGAACCCGCTGTTGATCCGGTAAAAATCCGAGGACGGCTCCCGCAGGGAAAGGGGCGTAGCGTCCGCCTCCTGGGCCTCCGAAAGGGGCTGGCTGCTCAGCAGATACAGGGGATCCCGCCCGGGAAGGGCCAGCTCCAGAACGCTCAGATGCTGCCGTGCCCCGGTCTTGCTGGTCAGATGGTAGTCCGCGCTCTGGCAGAAGTTGTGGGAACCGTACTGGGAAGGGAGCCAGGAGGCAAACAGAGTATCCCGGTAGCTCCGTTCCGGGATCCCCCAATCCAGGGCAAAGGTCCGGTTCAGCATGTGGATCTTCCCCTGGCTGGAGATCAGGCACAGGCTGAGGGGCAGGTTGCTGATGACCGCCTGCAGAAGCTGCTGGGAATAGATGTAGCTGCGGTAATAATTGCCTGCGGACTGGACGATCTGGAGGATCCGGTCGATGTAGCCCTTGGTGATCTGATTGGAGATGCTGGCCGGGATATGGAAGCAGCCGCACAGCTCGTTGATGGTGGCGATATCGATGATCCGGTTCCCGATATTAATGATATTCGGTACGTGGGCCGGTACGAACTGAGGCTCTCCCAGGGTGATCGCGTACTGGACCGTCTCGTCGGCAGGGATACAGCCGGGGTAGCAGGGGATGAAATGGTACTGGGTCAGCCCCGCTTCCCGGAACTGCTCCATAATGGCCTCGATGGATTCCGGCGTATCGTTGACCAGATAGACCGTCTCTCCAGGCGGGATGCGGATGATCTGGTCCAGATAAGCGTGGTTGAAGGTGCGGGTGCACACCAGCTGCGTCACCCCTGCCGGGATCGAAAAAGGAAACTCACTTTGGGTTAAGGAACTGGAAAACAGGACACACTGATACTGATCCAGCTTGAGGGACATGTGGCTCTGGAAGGGGTCCAGCATATCAAAATCCACATAATCCCCCAGCAGGGACGTCAGATAGCCGTGAAATTCCATCCGGATCGAGGCCAGCTGGCATACGATCAGGCATCGAGGCTTGGTCTGCTTAATTTTCATAAGTTAATCCTTTCTTTTGTTTTCTTTTTTAGGCAAATAGAGGGGTTGCATTAGGTTGATTATAACAAAAAGAGGATTTAAAAACAACCAGAATGATTAAGAAAACGAGAAGGCCAGGAGGGGGAGAGGAAACAATTTGACTTTTTAATTCGGTAACGTGTAAAATAGAGAGAAATACAGCGGTAAACATAAAACATATTGCGGGTATTAAGAACAACGAGGAGGTACAATCTATGAAAAAAAGAGGCGCAAAGCTATGTGCACTGATGATGGCAGCTGTGATGGCCCTGACTGCATGCGGCGGATCTTCCAACAGCGGAAGCAGCACCACGGCGGCGGCAGGCGGACAGACCGGAACTGAGGAAAGTTCGGCAGCAGCGCCGGAAGTGGAGATCCCGGAGGGCGAGTCCGTATCCCAGGAGCAGGATGTGGTAGCTGCGATCAGCGTAGACTTCACCACCATGGATCCCATGGACACCAGCGACACCTTATCCGGCGGCATCCAGCGTATGATGATGGACGGCCTGTTCGGATTTGACGACGATATGAAGATCTTCCCGATGCTGGCTACCGGCTACGAGGCCAACGACGAGGCGACGGAGTACACCATCAGCCTGCGGGAAGGCATCTCCTTCACCGACGGCACTCCGTGGAACGCAGACGCGGCCATCGCCAACTTTGAGAAGTGGGCAGACAAGGATCTGGGCCTGAAGCGGACCACCCTGCTGTGCAACGTCCTGGATCATTTTGAGAAGATCGACGACTACACCGTAAAGGTATATCTGTCTGAGCCGTTCGGCGCGTTCATCGCCACCCTGGCCCATCCGGCCTGCGTGATGATGAGCCCGGTACAGATCGCGGCCGGCCCGGAGGTATGTGCGGTAGATCCGGTAGGTACCGGCCAGTACACCTTCGGCGAGTGGGAGGAAGGCGACCACCTGACCCTGAACCTGAACAAGGACTGGTGGGGCTACGACGCAGAGATCTGCGGCGGCACCGCTCTGGCAGCCAGCGACGCAGGCTTTAAGTCCGTTACCTTCCGTCCGGTATCTGAGAACGCCACCAGGATCGCTATGATCCAGTCCGGCGACGCTCAGATCGTATGGCCGGCTCCTACCGAGAGCGTAGAGCTGCTGCGCCAGGATTCCAACGTAAAGGTTGAGGACAAAGAGAGCATCACCGTATGGTTCATGACCCTGAACACCCAGAAGCCGCCGTTAAACGACGTGAGAGTCCGTCAGGCGATGAACTACGCGATCAACAAAGAAGCCTATATCCAGGTAGTCATGAACGGCCTGGGAAGCATCGCCACCTCCTGCATGGGACCGGCGGTACAGCACTACAAAGGCAACGATCCGTATCCGTACGATGTAGAGAAGGCCAAATCCCTGCTGGCTGAGGCTGGATATCCGGATGGATTTACCATTACCCTGACCTATTCCAACACCTCCGCCAACCAGAAGAAGGCAGAGTTCTACAAGCAGCAGTTTGCAGAGGTCGGCATCAACCTGGAGCTGAACGGCATGGAGAACGCAGTCATGAACGAGGCGATCCAGGGAGCGACCGGCCCCGGCTCCGACGTGATGGTAGAGTGCTACTTGACCGGATGGTCCACCTCTACCGGCGATGCAGACTGGGCGCTGCGCCCGCTGCTGGCTACGGAGTCCGAGCCGCCGTTAAGCTACAACATGTGCTACTATGAGAACGAGGAATTCGATCAGCTGCTGGTAGACGCGCTGCAGACCGCAGACGAGACCAAGCGGGCCGAGGCTTATGCAAAAGCTCAGGATATCATGTGGGAGGACGTTCCCATGATCTGCGTGGCCAACGATTTCAACGCATGGGTGACCAGCTCCAACATCACCGGCGTGAAGCTGTACCCGGATCAGGCGATCAACATGAGAAACGCAAGGATGGCTGCAAAATAGACCAGACCAGACCGGACAGAGACCGGATCTGAGAGTATAGTTGACACAGTGGCAAGGTGTCCTGGAAACAGGGCACCTTTCCCGTATGGCCCCTGCATTGTTTAAGGAGATGAGTAGAAATGCTGAAATACACATGCCGGCGGATTATCGGAACCATTCCGACGCTGCTGATCGTGATCACGTTTGTCTTTTTCTTTGTTAGGATGATACCCGGCGACCCCGCTCGGCTGGTAGCAGGCGAGCAGGCTACCCAGGAAGCCGTTGAGGCGGTGCGGGAGCAGCTGGGACTGAACGAGCCCCTGCCGGTCCAGTATGTAAACTATGTGACCGGCCTTCTCCATGGGGATCTGGGCGATTCCCTGCGGACCAAGCGGCCGGTGCTGGATGAGATCAGCGCCCGGTACGGCAATACCCTGGCCCTGACCGGGATGGCCCTGGTGTGGAGCACCATCGCCGGCGTGCTGCTGGGCGTCTGGTCCGGCAAGAACCGGGGGAAATGGCAGGACTACACAGGCATGACCCTGGCCGTGTCCGGCATATCCCTGCCCGCCTTCTGGGTGGGCTTCCTGCTGATCATGCTGTTTGCCGTGAGGCTGCGCTGGCTGCCTACCACGGGCGCGGGCAGCATCCGGAACCTGATCCTGCCGTCCATCACCCTGGGCGTCAGCATCGCGGCGGTGATCGCCCGGTTCACCCGGTCGTCCATCATCGAGGTGCTGAAGGAGGACTACATCCGCACCGCCCGTGCAAAGGGCATCAAGGAGAAGATGGTCACCTGGCGCCATGCCTTCCGGAACTCCATGATCTCGGTGGTGACTGTTGTGGGCCTGCAGTTCGGCTACCTGTTAGGCGGTTCTGTGGTGACCGAGGCCGTGTTCGCTTATCCGGGCCTGGGCTCCCTGCTGATCGAGTCTGTGAACTACCGGGATTATCCGGCGATCCAGTCGCTGATCCTGATCTTCTCCCTGCAGTTCATCATCATCAACCTGGTTGTGGACATCCTGTACGCAGTCCTCAATCCGGAGATCAAATTAGGTTAAGGAGGTGTCGGATATGGCTGGATTAAACCTGTTTAAGAAAAAAACGGCTGAGAGCGGACAGCCGGAGCTGAATGAAAAGACCGATATCAAGACGCCTTTTTCCGAGGCGGTCCGCAAGTTCAAGCGGCAGAAGAACTCGGTCATCGCCCTGTGCTTTATCCTGTTTCTGGTGTTCCTGGCATTTTTCGGGGACATCCTGGCTCCCTACGGAGTCAATGAATACGACTACAGCTCCATCCTCCAGGGGCCGAGCCTGCAGCATTTCTTCGGCACCGACGAGTTTGGGCGGGATCTGTTCTCCCGGATCCTGATGGGCACCAAGATCTCCCTGGCGGTAGGTCTGGGGGCCGTGACCGTAGGCGCGATCTGCGGCACGATCCTGGGACTGCTGGGCGGCTACTACGGAGGCATCATCGATTCCATCATCATGCGGATCTGTGATACCCTGTTCGCCTTCCCCGGCATCATCCTGGCCATCGCCATCGTAGCGATCCTGGGGAGCGGGCTTTACAACGTGGTGATCGCCGTGGCGGTATTTTCCACGCCGACCTTTGCCCGTCTGGTGCGGGGGCGCACCCTGGCCCTGAAGAATACGGTGTTTGTCCAGGCGGCGAAGAACCTGGGCGCTTCCGATTTTCGGATCCTATTTAAACATATCCTGCCGGGGGCATTCCCGGAGATCATCGTACAGTACACCATGTCCATCGGATCCTCCATCCTGACGGCGTCTTCCTTAAGCTTCCTGGGAATGGGAGCCCAGCCGCCGACACCGGAGTGGGGACTTTTGCTGGCCAACGGCCGTACCTACATGATGAGCACCGTTCACACCACCCTGTTCCCGGGTCTTGCGATCTTCCTGACCGTGCTGAGCTTTAACCTGCTGGGCGACGGACTGCGGGACGCTCTGGATCCGAAACTGACAGACTGATAAGGAGGCGGAGACGATGGAACAACAGAAAGAACAGAAAAATATCCTGGAAATCAAGAACCTCCACACCTATTTCTTTATGGATGACGGGGTTGTCAAATCCGTGGACGGCGTCGACATCGAGCTGCGGGAGGGAGCGACCCTGGGCATCGTAGGCGAGTCCGGGAGCGGAAAGAGCGTAACGGCCATGTCGGTCATGAGCCTTCTGATGGGCACTCGCGGAAAAGTAGTGGACGGCGAGATCCTGTTAGACGGCAAGGACGTGGTCTCCATCTCGGAGGAGGAGAAGCGGAAGCTGCGGGGCGGCCAGATCTCCATGATCTTCCAGGAGCCCATGACCAGCCTGAATCCGGTGATGAAGATCGGGGACCAGCTGACCGAGTGTATCCTGGAGCATGAGAATATATCGAAAAAAGAAGCCTACCAGAAGGCGGAGGATATGCTGCGCCGGACCGGCGTGCCGCGGGTAGAGCGGATGATGAAGGAGTATCCCTTCCAGCTTTCCGGCGGACAGCGCCAGAGGGTCATGATCGCCATGGCCTTAGTCTGCAATCCGAAGATCCTGATCGCCGACGAGCCGACCACGGCCCTGGATGTGACCATCCAGGCACAGATCCTGGATCTGATGAACCATCTGAAAAAGGAGATCGGGACGTCGATCCTGTTCATTACCCACGACCTGGGCGTTGTGGCGGAGGTCTGCGACGACGTGGCAGTCATGTATTGCGGCCGCGTGGTGGAAAAGGGCGACGTGTACTCGGTATTTGCCAAACCGTCCCACCCCTATACCCGGGGACTTCTGGCTTCGATCCCGAAGCTGGGGGAGCGGGTGGAGGAATTAGAGTCCATCCCCGGCAATGTGCCCAACCCCAAATACATGCCCAAGGGCTGTAAATTTGCGGACCGCTGTCCCCACGCCTTTGACCGGTGCCGGGAAGAGGAGCCGGGCTTTTTCCAGGTGGATGATGGACATGTGAGCCGCTGCTGGCTCTGCGAGAAGAAAGGCGGTGAGGCGTAATGGCGGAGAATCTGCTGACAGTCAAAGATATGAAAGTGTATTATCCCGTATCCGGCGGCCTGCTGCACAAACCAGAGTATGTCAAGGCCGTGGACGGCGTTTCCTTTGAAGTGCGCAAGGGCGAGGTGTTCGGCATCGTAGGCGAGTCCGGATGCGGCAAATCCACCCTGGGCCGGGGGATCTGCAAGCTGGAGGAACCCACCAGCGGAGAGATCATCCTGGACGGAGAGGACATCTCCAAGTACAATGCCAGACAGATGCGCCCGGTGCGCAAGAAGGTCCAGATGGTATTCCAGGATCCGTATGCGTCCTTGAACCCCAGGATGTCCGTGTTCGACATCATTGCCGAGCCGCTCATCATCCACGGGCTGACCTCGTCGAAAGAGGCGCTGGAGGCCAAAGTGCTGGATCTGCTGCGGAAGGTGGGCCTGGACGATTACCATGCCAACCGGTATCCCCACGAGTTTTCCGGCGGACAGCGCCAGAGGATCGGGATCGCCCGCGCCCTGGCGGTGCAGCCGAAGCTGATCATCGCCGACGAGCCAGTATCCGCCCTGGACGTATCCATCCAGGCCCAGGTGCTGAACCTGATGAACAAGCTGAAAAAGGAATTTAACCTGACCTATATCTTCGTTGCCCACGACTTGAGCGTGGTGGAGCACATCAGCGACCGGGTGGGCGTGATGTACCTGGGCAATTTTGTAGAGGTGGGCAATAAGGACAGCCTGTACCAGAACCCGCTGCATCCCTATACCCAGGCCCTGCTGTCTGCGGTCCCGGTGCCGGATCCCACGGTGAAGCGGGAGCGGATCATCCTGGAGGGCAACATCCCCTCTGCCCTGAATCCGCCCAAGGGCTGCAAATTCCACACCCGCTGCCCGAAGTGCATGGACTGCTGTAAGGAAACGGCTCCGGAGCGCTATCAGGTCGCGGAGGACCACTATGTATACTGCCATTTGTACGACGACAAGATAAAAGGGAAGAACTGACATGAAGATTTTTATCAGCGCGGATATCGAGGGATGCGCCGGGGTAGCCCTGGCGGAGGAGACCCATCGGGACGAGGCGGTCTACGGGCGGTTTGCCAGGCAGATGACCGCCGAGGTCGTGGCTGCCTGCGAGGCGGCCCTGGAAGCGGGAGCGGACGAGATCGTAGTCAAGGACGGCCATGGCAATGCGTCCAACATCGACCCGCTGGCTATGCCGGATCACGTGACCCTGATCCGGGGGAAAAGCGGCCATCCTTATAATATGATGTCCGGGATCGACGAGACGTTTGACGGCGTATTGTACCTGGGGTATCATGCAGCCGCCGGGAATCCGGGCTTTGTCCTCAGCCATACCTCCACGGGCAACAGCCTGTATATCGAGCTGAACGGCCGGAGGATGAGCGAATTCCTGCTGAACACCTGCACCGCCTCCACCCACGGCGTGCCGGTGCTGTTCCTTTCCGGGGACCGGACGATCTGTGAGGAGGCGAAAAGCCTGATCCCATCCATCCGCACCGCGGTGACGAAGGATGGGCTGGGAGCTTCGACCTACTGCGTGCCTGCCGGGGAGGTGCTGAGGCGGATCCGGGAAGGGGTGAAGGATGCGGTAGGGCAGCTTGCCAGGGAACAGGCGGCCGGCGGCCGCGGCGCGGGCCTTCTGCCGCTGCCGGAGCAGTTCACTTACCAGGTGACGTTCAAAGACTGGAAGAAAGCCTACCAGATGTCCTTTTACCCGGGCATGGAGGCAGTGGACACCTTTACAGACCGGCTGGTCACCAGCCGGTGGCTGGACGTGGTCACGGCTCATTGCTTTGTGGTATATTGACGGCGTCATTTTGAAAAAAGACAAAACAAAGGAAGGCAAGAGGAGACAACATTATGGATATTGAAATGTTTGGGAAGCTGTCAGATGCGTTCGGCCCCAGTGGCTTTGAGGAGGACGTGGTCCGGGTGATCGCGTCTTACTGTGGAAAATACCGTCTGGAGCATGACGCCATGCACAATGTCTACGCGCGGATGCCGGAGGACACCGGGAACCGTCCGGTGATCCAGCTGGACGCTCATTCGGACGAATGCGGATTTATGGTGCAGTGCATCCATGACAACGGATGCCTGGGGATCCTGATGCTGGGCGGCTTCCATCTGACAAACCTGCCGGCGCATACGGTGCGGATCCGCACCCGGGCCGGGAAGCTGGTGCGGGGCATCATCATGTCCAAGCCAGTGCATTTCATGACGGCGAAGGAGAAGGCGGGCCAGGATCTGGCCATCGAGACCATGTATGTAGACGTGGGCGCTACCAGCCGGGAAGAGGTGGAACGGGATTTTGGCATCTCCATCGGGGATCCCATGGTGCCGGAAGTGAGCTTTTCCTATGACAAAGAGCACGATCTGTGCTTTGGCAAGGCCTTCGACAACCGGGCGGGGTGCGCCTGCATCATCGATACGATGGAGAAGGTGTATGCAGACCGGGCGAAGCTGGCTGTGGACGTGGTAGGCGCATTCGCGGCTCAGGAGGAAGTGGGCATGCGGGGAGCCACCGTGACCGCTCAGGTAGTCAAGCCAGATCTGGCGATCGTGTTTGAAGGCTCTCCCTCCGATGATTTCTTCTTCGGGGCAGGACAGACCCAGGGCGCGGTCAAAGGCGGCGTGCAGATCCGCAGGATGGACAACAGCTATATCTCAAATCCGGCCTTCATGGAATACGCGGAGGAGCTGGCAAAACAGTTCGGGATCCGGTTCCAGGAGACCGTGCGCCGAGGCGGGAGCACCAACGCGGGGAAAATCAGCCTGACTGGAAAGGCGGTCCCGGTGCTGGTACTGGGCGTGCCGTCCCGTTATGTGCACAGCCACTATAATTTCTGCTCTGGGGCAGACCTGGAGGCAGCCACAGACTTAGCTGCCCACGTGATCCGCGGACTGGACGCAGAGCGGATCCGCCATATCTGCAGACAGGATATCCTGTGATCCTTGCGCTGGTGCAGCAAGCGATGGATCAGAACGCGGGGGACCGCCGGCGGCACATCGATGCCGGGGCGGTCCCCCTGGTCTTAGGACGCCAATTTTCGGGCGGAAAAAAGAAATACTGAAGAAATTGAAAATCCTGCAAAAACAGGATTGACAGAAGCGGAAAGGCGTGCTACAATACATAACTGTCGCGCGGCGATCGAACAGCGGCCTGAACAAGCAGGTGAGACTGGGATCGAGAAACACGCGGCAGAGAAAATAAAAAAACCACTTGACAAATCCGCGCTTTTCAATTAGAATAGGAAAGCACGTTTGAGGAGAGGTATCGAAGTGGTCATAACGAGGCGGTCTTGAAAACCGTTTGTCCGCAAGGGCGCGTGGGTTCGAATCCCACCCTCTCCGCTGGACAGGTTTCGGACTTGTCCGTTTTATATAGATAACTGATGTTCAGGCATCGGTACTTTGCAGAAGTACCCAAGAGGCTGAAGGGACACCCCTGGAAAGGGTGCAGGTCGTTAATAGCGGCGCGAGGGTTCAAATCCCTCCTTCTGCGTTCGCCACACAGCTGGCAAGAGCTGGTC
>DVLJ01000222.1 GCA_018715565.1 Candidatus Ventrimonas merdavium | reverse complement strand
ACGTCAATATCGCAGTCCACACTGGGCACCAGGAACGTGTAGCTTCCGTCCGTTTCCTCCCAGTCGCTGGCCGTGGCCTTCGCGTCGGAAGGGGTCGCGTCAGAATCCGTAGCCAGCTCCACTTCCTCGGGATCCCGCTCCAGATAATTCTCGCCGTTTACCCAGACTTCCTCTACCACACAGCCGTCCTCCGGGACGATGGTAAATTTCAAGTCGCTTCCTTCCGTTACTTCCTCTTTTCCGATCACCTCGGCTGCCCCCAGAGGATCTACCATGTACGATACCACGTAGGTCTCCTTCTCCTCTGTCGCGGCCCAGGCAGGGAACAGGCTGTTTCCACAGTTTCCGGATACCATCGCAATGATCAGGCATACCGCCGCCCATCTCCGGCTTTCCGTATGCATCCGCTCTGCTATGCGCTGGCCGATCGACTGCTTAACACGTCTTCTGCTCCTTCCTTTTCCATTTGTCTCAACCATGTTCGCCCATCCTTTCCTCACCATTTCTTTTCGGATGATCCCGCGCCGCGCCGGGCGGTTGTCCCCGCCGCAGTACAACGGAATATACCTTTTGTTGTTGTCAGGCGGCTGGAACGATCGGCGCGAAGGTCCTTTTCCAGAATTTCTTGACATTTTATAAGGATCTGGAAAATCCTCAGACAACATTTGGGAAGAAAGGGCACAAAAAATCAAGACTGGGCGGTTTTTGATCCGTCCGGTCCTGTTTCTGCGCAGAACAAGCGATTTTTTTCACTTTTTTAACGTTTACCAGTAGAAACCATTCGGTTTATGTAGTATAATAAATGAAGTTGTAGCGGTTCTGTTACAACAAAAGGTATATTCTGTTGTACTTCTTTTATTCCACGAACAACTCCAGTTTTTCCAGCTGACGGATGTGATTTTTCCCGCTTTCGATCGTATAGATGCGGGTCGTATTGATGCTGCTGTGTCCCAGCAGGTCTGCCAGTTTTCCCAGATCCTTTTCCATCTGATAATAAGACCGGGCGAACAGATGCCGCAGGTTATGAGGAAAGACTTTGCGTGCTCCCACACCTGCCTGCTCTCCCAGCTTCTTCATCGCCCGCCAGATGTTGCTCCGGTCCATGGGCCGTCCCGTGCGGGTGATGAACAGCATCCCGGAAGCGATCCCGCTCCGTTTTGCGTAATCCGTCAGCCTTTGGCAAAGCTTTCGGCATAGGAAGATCTTTCGGATCCTGCCCTTACAGTCCACCTCCGCCACGCCGCTCCCGGCAGCCTCCAGGGTGATATACGGCAGCTCTGATACCCGGATCCCGGAAGTGGCCATGGTCTGTAAGAGCAGCTCCATCCGCTCGTTCCCATTTTCCCGGGCCTGCCGGATCAGGCGGAGGTATTCGTCCTGCAAAAGCTCCCGTTCTTCCGGACAGAAGATCTCCCGGCTGACCTTATAGAGCTTTGTCACACAGCCCTCCCAGCCCCAGTAGCGGAAGAAGCCGTTGACCGCCGCCAGCGCGCAGTTGACCGTCAGGGGAGAGAGCCTCCTGCGCAGCGCTTCCTTCCAGAGGACCACGCCCTCCTTGGAGACCTGCGTCCTTCCCAAAAATCCCTGGAGCTGGCACAGGTAATAATAATATTTGGAAATGGTCCCCCGGGACCTTTCATTCTCCTGGAGCCAAAGGCAATATTCTTCGATCCGTTCCTGGGTGATCATCCGTTTTTCTTTTCGCTTTTTCATGGGAGTCCTCCTTACACAGAGATAGATGTATGCTGCAGGCATAGTATGATACCAGGGTCCCAAGGTCAGAAATCCGATGCAAGCTTGCTTGCAAGAGGATTTTTGACCTTGGGACCCGCCAAAACATGAATAAGCAGCCATTTTTCGTAGAAAAATAGCGGATTATGAATGTTTTGAGGATTGCGGGAGCACGTAGTGCGGAGCAATCCGGTATCAAAGGGGTCAAAATACCTTTTGACCCCAACATCATAGTATTTCCCTAAATTATAATATGATTCTCTGCAGTTTACGAATGCTTTCGTTCTCATCCATGCCGCCGCGGGCATGCAAAAAAGGACAGGACCGTGAACCTGCACATTCACGATCCCGTCCCTTTTCTCGACTCTCTTCTCGACTCTTTTCTCAGCTCTCTGCTCTTCTTCTGCAGTTCCTGTCATCCTTCTCTGGTTTCCACTCTGCTTCCAGCCGTCTATCTCACCCAGATCCCGCTCTCATTCACATAGAACGTATCCACCCAGGTGTTCACTGCCTTCTGGCCGCTGCCCGGATAGAAGTAATACCAGTTGCCGTCCACCTGCACCCAGCCTTCCGCCATGGCGCCGTCGGAGCCGAAATAGTAGCTGATGCCGTTCACATCCGCCCAGCGCTCTCTCAGCATCGCGCCCTCAAAGGCGTCCTTGGTGGGATTCATGTAATACCAGCGGTTCCCCCACTGTACCCAGCCCACTACCATATCGCCGTTGTTCGTCAGGTAATAGGTCTGGCCGTTCCGGTCCTGCCAGCCAGTCAGCATCCGGCCGTCTGCCTGGAACAGATACCACTTATCCGCCACCAGGACCCAGCCTTCCCGCTGGTAGCTGCCGTCCGGATAGTAATAATACCAGTAGTTGTCGAACTTCTGCCAGCCTACCCGGGTATTGCCCGACGGCCCGGATCCGGACGGTCCGCCGCTGGTGGAACTGCTATCCTGTCCCCGGCCATCGGATACGTCCTCCTCCGCCAGGTAGATCTCATCCGACTCTACCCACTCGCTGCTCTTGCCGTAGTCCTCCTGCTTGTTGGTCTTGGCGATCGTCCGCACCCGGAAGGTATAGGTCCCCTTCTTGGTCATATACGGATAGAAATTGTAGCTGCGGGAGGTCGTCTCGACCGTGTGGACCTTGGTAGACCCCCTGCGGAGCACCACCTCATAGCGCCCGGTGCCGCCTTCCTCCGGCTCCTCCCAGCGGGCAGTCCCCTTGGAATTGTCCCTCCAGTAGGCGTCCTCCGGCGCAGCAAAGGTACCTTCGATGGCCCGCACCTTTAACTTCACCTGCAGGTTCCCGTCCTTCTTCGTGGCGCTCACAAACGAGCCGTAGCGGACGCTTACGTTGCTGGAACGGTAAGTCCCCTTAAACTCATAATCATCGTCGCCTACGGAATTGGGCGTCAATGTCACGCGCATCTCCGGCGTGTCTCCCACATCCATCGTCTTGGAGGTGGACGTCACCCACTCCACATCGGTGATCGAATACTTATCCGAGTTCACCGTCACGCAGATGCTGCCGTCTGCCACATCGCCGGTATCCCCGTTATTCGTATAATCGATCTCCGGCAGGCTGGTCCCGGACTCCAGCTCCGAATCGATCCGGATGGATACGCTGGATATGGTCCGGTCCGCCGCAAATGCAGTCAGCACGGCGGTCCCGCTGAGGGCTATCGCTAAAATCGCCGTTAAGATCCCTTGTCTCTGCTTCATTGTAAAACCCCCTTTTTCTATCATTATTGGAAAAATAGACAGATCTTGTTGTATTTTTATTATACGATTGCGGGACTGCTATCGTCAACTTACGATATTCTTACCGAATAGTCAGACTTTCGTTATGTTAATAAGTGTGCGTTTGGCGCACACTCGCGCCGGAGCGCGGCTGCGCAGCAGCCATATTCCTTTGCGCTAAGTGTGCCTCCTTGCGGAGCATTGTTATTTAATAGAAAACGCAGTTTCCTATTAAATAACAAAAGAGGCCAATGCCTGCGCATCAGCCTCTCTGATCCATTCCGATCCTGCTTCTGGATTATACCAGCTCTAACAGCACTTCCATCGCGCCGTCGCCCTTACGCTGACCGATCTTTACGATACGGGTGTAGCCGCCGTTGCGGGAAACGTACTTCGGAGCGATCTCATCAAAGAGCTTCGCCGGAAGGTCGATAGACTTGGTGTTTTTCTTTCTGCCTGCTAAGGTGGTCGGAACCTCCGTCACATCATACAGCACCTTCAGCATCTGACGGCGTGCATGCAGTCTGGACGGGTTATCCTTCTTGATCTCTTTCTGAACTTCGTCATAAACGGTCACTTTCTTGCCGTTTACCACTTCTTTGACTCTCTTGCCGTCTTTGTCCTTCCGGGCAACCTTAGCGGTAACGGTAACGGTCTCGAAGTTATCCTTCTCCTTCACAGCCAGAGCGATCAGACCCTCCGCTACTTTGCGGATCTCTTTTGCTCTCGCCTCGGTGGTGCGGATGTGTCCATGATACAGCAGCGCGGTAACCTGGCTGCGGATCATAGCCTTTCTCTGATCAGAAGTTCTTCCCAGTTTTCTGTAACCTGCCATTTTATTTTCCTCCTGTTAATGGCGGAGTGCGGTCCACGCCCTTTGGTCTTATTGGGCCACATCATCCTGAATTTATCATACCTATCTCCCTGCCTTTTGGACTTACGGGACCAGCATACCAAATTGCACGAGTCGTATTACTCCTCGCTGGGGTTGAGCTGTAAGCCCAGCTCTTTTAACTTCGCCAGCACTTCCTCTAAGGACTTGCGGCCAAGGTTTCTCACCTTCATCATATCCTCCGGTGTGCGGTTGCAAAGCTCCTCCACCGTGTTGATGCCGGCTCTCTTCAAGCAGTTGTAGGAACGCACGGACAGCTCCAGCTCGTCGATGTTCATCTCCAGGACTTTCTCTTTCTCGTTGTCCTCTTTCTCTACCATGATCTCTGCGGTCTTGGCGTTCTCAGAAAGGTCGATGAACAGGTTCAAGTGCTCGCTGAGCACCTTAGCGGCCAGGCTGACAGCCTCGTCGGGAGCCAGGGTCCCATTGGTGTACACGTCCAGGGTCAGCTTATCGTAGTCGGTAACCTGTCCCACACGGGTATTCTCAATGGCCATGTTCACCCGCTCTACCGGAGTATAGATGGAATCCACCGCGATCACTCCGATCGGCAGTTCCTCGTTCTTATTCTTGTCAGCGCTTACATAGCCGCGGCCCTTGGTGATAGTCAGTTCCATATAGAACTTGCTGTCGGTGCCGCCGCTCAAGGTGGCGATCACCTGCTCCGGATTCATGATCTCGATATCCGGATCCGCCTGGATGTCGGCGGCCGTGATCACGCCTTCGCCCTCGAACTCGATGTAAGCGGTCTTTACTTCATTGCTGTCGCTGTTATTCTTAATAGATAAGCTCTTGATGTTCATGATGATCTCAGTCACATCCTCTTTGACGCCGGGGATGGAACTGAACTCATGCAAAACGCCGTCGATTTTCACCTGGCTTACAGCCGCACCCGGCAGAGAAGAAAGCATGATCCTTCTCAGGGAGTTGCCTAACGTGGTGCCGTAACCTCTCTCCAGCGGTTCCACTACGAACTTGCCATATTTCTTATCATCTGAAATCTCAACAATCTCAATGTTTGGTTTCTCAAAATCGAACACGATTATAGCCCCTCCTTCTGGGTTTTCTATCGAGGGAAATTTGATACTCTAAGCTTGCGCGCCGGGCACGCCCAAACCGGAAGGCCTTTCGCCTGCCAGGGAGGATCCCCGGAGCAGACGCCGCTCCTCCGAATCCCCGGAATAACGGCTTTCGCGCCTAACGGAACCCGCCTGATCTGGGCCGGCCCTGCTAAGCGCTCATATGCCTGTTACGTGCTATTATTTAGAGTACAACTCGACGATAAGCATTTCGTTTACCGGAACATCAATCTCATCTCTGGTCGGCAGCTCTTTCACAACGCCCTTTAAGTTCTCCTGGTCTACGTCCAGCCAAGCCGGAACCAGACGACCTGCAGTTACCTCCAGAACGTCTTTGTATCTCTGAGAGGATTTCGCCTTCTCTTTTACCTCGATCACATCGCCGGCCTTCACTAAGTAGGACGGGATGTTCACGCACTTGCCGTTCACCAGGATGTGCTTGTGGTCAACGATCTGTCTGGTCTCCCGTCTGGTGCGGCCGAAGCCCATGCGGAATACCACGTTGTCCAGACGACGCTCCAGAAGGATCATCATGTTCTCACCAGTCTGGCCTTCCATCTTCTCGGCCTTGGTGTAGTAGTTGCGGAACGGCTTCTCTAATACGCCGTAGATGAATTTTGCTTTCTGCTTCTCCCGTAACTGGAGACCGTACTCGCTTACTTTTCTGTTAGCTCTTTTTAATTCTCTGTTTGATTTTTTATCGATTCCTAAATAGATCGGATCTAACCCAAGAGATCTGCATCTTTTAAGAACAGGAACTCTATCTACTGCCACTTTTCGTACCTCCTAATCAGACTCTTCTACGTTTTGGCGGACGGCATCCGTTGTGCGGAACCGGAGTTACGTCCTTAATGCTAGTTACCTCAATACCGCATGCGGAAAGTGCGCGGATCGCAGCCTCACGGCCGGAACCAGGTCCTTTTACCATAACGTCTACTGATTTTAAACCATGTACTAAAGCTGCTTTGGCAGCAGTTTCAGCAGCCATCTGTGCTGCATATGGAGTAGATTTCCTTGAACCTCTAAATCCCAGACCACCGGCACTTGCCCAAGACAATGCATTACCC
>DVLJ01000221.1 GCA_018715565.1 Candidatus Ventrimonas merdavium | reverse complement strand
GGAACTGGAGGAAGCAGTGACCGAAGCCAGGAAAAATCGGAAGTGGAGGCACGAATATATGACGCTGTTGATACGAGATCAGGATAATCTGGAAAAAGGCCGGGAAGAAGGATTGAAACTGGGGCGCGAGCAGGGCTTGGAAGAAGGTGTGGAATTAGGCCGAGAGCAGGGCATCAAGATGATGATCGCCACCCTCAGCGACTTCCATATCAGCCAAGATCAGATTCGGGAGTCTCTTCAGAAGCGGTATGGACTGACCGCGGAGGAAGTAGCGCGGTATCTGGAATAGCATAAGTAAGAAAAAAGGGATCCCCAAAGTCATGATACGACTTAAGGGATCCCCTTTTTCTATTGCCTGATATTTCTATTATCTGATCTTAAAATTCCGGCAGCCGCTTTTTCATCTCGTTGCCTACCAGGACCGCCGCGACCGTCAGGATCATATCCTTGGGAACGAAGGCGACCATGGAGTAGGCGAACACGCCCGGCAGGGACATGCTCCCGCCGGAGAGGAGCGACCACTGGACGCCTCCGATGGTCTCTACGATCGCCAGGCCCACCAGGGCAAACAGCATGGTGACTGCCAGGCTGAGGTGATGGTTCCCCGTGCGGGGCCGGATTCCGGCCAGCATCGCCAGGGCCGGGAACGACCACAGGTAGCCGCCGGACAAGCCGGCCAGCCGGGAGAAGCCGCCGCCGAAGTTGGCAAAGACCGGAAGGCCGACCGCTCCGCACAGCAGATAGATCCCGATGGCGATCCCGCCCAGCTTCCATCCCAGCACCACGCCGATCAGCGTCACGCCGAACACCATCAGGGTCAGGGGAACGCCGGTGGGCATGGGAATGGAGATCTGGGCGATGACCGCCATCAAAGCCGCAGCTGATCCGCCAAGGACCAGATCTCTGGATCCAATATTTGACATATGCCGATCCTCCTTCATAAGTGTTGCCGATCCATTCATTCGGCTGGCACGATTTCTATTCTTATTCCTATTTCTATTCCTGTCAGTCTTTATCGTGGATCTGTGCGTGCAGGGACTGGAGGGAATGTACCTCGCCCTGGCCGTGGGCCTTCACATACTTGATGCCCTTTGCCGTAGCTTTTGCCGCAGCGATCGTCGTCATATAGGGAACCTTCGCCTTGATCGCAGCCTTCCGCAGGTAGCTGTCGTCGGTAACGCTTTCCTTGCCGGCGGGAGAGTTGACGATCAGCTGGATATCGCCGTTGGTGATCATATCCAGGATGTTCGGCCGTCCCTCATACAGCTTGTTCACACGCTTCACGGGGATGCCCGCGCTCTTGATCAGCTCGTAGGTCGTGCCGGTGGCGATCAGGTTGAAGCCGTCCTCATAGAAGCTCTGAGCCACTTCCACAACCTCCGGCTTATCCTTGCGGTTCACAGAGATCAGCACTGTGCCCTCCAGCGGAAGACGGGTCTGCGTAGCCTCCTGCGCCTTGTAGAACGCCTCGCCGTAGGAAGAGGACAGTCCCAGCACCTCGCCGGTAGAACGCATCTCCGGCCCCAGGATCGGGTCGACCTCCTGGAACATATTGAACGGGAATACCGCTTCCTTCACGCCGTAGTTGGGGATCACCTGCTCCTTTAACGCCGGGACCGGAGAGGGCCGTCCGGTGATCTCGGCAGTGATGATCTCCGTAGCCAGCGGTACCATGCGGATGTTGCAGACCTTGGATACCAGCGGCACGGTACGGGATGCACGGGGATTCGCCTCCAGCACGTATACCTTGCCGTTCTCGATGGCGTACTGCATGTTCATCAGGCCCTTTACATGCATCTCCTCCGCGATCCTGCGGGTGTATTCCTTGATGGTCCGTACATTTTCCTCAGAAATGTGTACCGAGGGGATGATGCACGCGGAGTCGCCGGAATGGACGCCGGCCAACTCGATGTGCTCCATCACTGCGGGAACGAAGGCGTGGGTGCCGTCGCTGATCGCGTCTGCCTCGCACTCCGTAGCGTGGTTTAAGAACCGGTCGATCAGGATCGGACGGTCCGGGGTCACGCCTACCGCTGCTTTCATATATTCCGTCATGCTCTCGTCGTCGTACACCACTTCCATGCCGCGGCCGCCCAGTACGTAAGAGGGGCGCACCATCACCGGATAACCGATGCGGGCTGCGATCGCCAGAGCCTCGTCTACGTTCGTGGCCATGCCAGATTCCGGCATCGGGATCTCCAGCTTCTCCATCATCGCCCGGAACAGGTCCCGGTCCTCAGCCAGATCGATCACAGACGGGGAGGTACCCAGGATGCGGACGCCGTTCTTCTCCAGCTCTGCTGCCAGGTTCAGAGGCGTCTGGCCGCCGAACTGAGCGATCACGCCCACCGGCTGCTCCTTCTTATAGATGCTCAGCACATCCTCCAGGGTCAGCGGTTCAAAATACAGCTTATCGGAAGTGTCGTAGTCTGTGGAAACCGTCTCCGGGTTGCAGTTGACGATGATCGTCTCAAATCCCAGCTTCTTCAGCGCCAGTGCCGCATGGACGCAGCAGTAGTCGAACTCGATGCCCTGGCCGATCCGGTTCGGGCCACCGCCTAAGATCATGATCTTCTGCTTATCAGAGTTCGTCGGGTTCTTATCCGGCGCGTTGTAGGTAGAGTAGTAGTAAGCGCTGTCCTTGGTGCCGCTTACGTGAACGCCCTCCCAGGCCTCCTCCACGCCCAGCTCGATGCGGCGGTTCCGGATGTCAGCCTCCGGGATCTCCAGCAGCTGGCTTAAATATTTATCAGAGAAACCGTCCTTCTTCGCCTGGGTCAGAGCCTCGTCAGACGGCAGGCTGCCCTTGCCGGCCAGCAGCGCCTCTTCTTCCTCTACCAGCTCCTTCATCTGCTCAATGAACCAGGTCTTCACCTTGGTGATCTCGTGGATCTCCTCCACAGTCGCCCCCTTGCGCAGCGCCTCATACATCACGAAATGACGCTCGCTGGACGGCGTGATCAGCATCTTTAACAGCTGCTCCTTCGTCTTCGTATCGAAATCCTTGGCGTGGCCCAGACCGTACCGTCCGGTCTCCAGGCTGCGGATCGCCTTCTGGAACGCCTCCTTGTAGGTCTTGCCGATGCTCATGACCTCGCCTACCGCGCGCATCTGAGTACCCAGCTTGTCCTCTACGCCTTTGAATTTCTCAAATGCCCAGCGGGCAAACTTGATCACCACATAATCGCCGTCGGGAACGTACCGATCCAGGGTGCCGTACTTGCCGCAGGGGATATCCTTTAAGGTCAGGCCCGTTGCCAGCATCGCGGATACCAGGGCGATGGGGAAGCCGGTCGCCTTGGAAGCCAGAGCGGAAGAACGGGAGGTACGGGGGTTGATCTCGATGACCACGATCCGGTCCGATACCGGGTCATGGGCAAACTGTACGTTCGTGCCGCCGATGACCTCTACGGAATCCACGATCTTGTAAGCCTGCTCCTGCAGCCGCTTCTGGCATTCCTCAGAAATGGTCAGCATCGGGGCGGAGCAGAAGGAATCGCCGGTATGCACGCCCAGGGGGTCGATGTTCTCAATGAAGCATACCGTGATCATATTGCCTTCGCAGTCCCGGACGATCTCCAGCTCCAGCTCCTCCCAGCCCAGGATGGACTCCTCCACCAGGACCTGTCCTACCAGGCTGGCCTGCAGGCCGCGGGCGCAGACCGTCTTTAATTCTTCTTTATTATATACCAGGCCGCCGCCGGCGCCGCCCATGGTGTAAGCCGGGCGCAGGACTACCGGATAGCCTAACTCGTCGGCGATCTTCAGCGCTTCCTCCACGCTGTAAGCAACCTCGCTGCGGGCCATCTCGATGCCCAGATCGTTCATGGCCTTCTTAAACTCGATCCGGTCCTCGCCGCGCTCGATGGCGTCAACCTGAACGCCGATGACCTTCACGTTGTATTTGTCCAGGATGCCTGCCTTATTCAGCTCCGAACACAAATTCAGGCCGGATTGTCCGCCCAGGTTCGGAAGCAGTGCATCCGGTCTCTCCTTGGCAATGATCTGTTCCAGCCGTTCTACATTCAAGGGTTCAATATAAGTAACATCAGCAGTCTCCGGGTCGGTCATGATCGTCGCCGGATTGGAATTCACCAGCACGATCTCATAACCGAGATTCCGCAGGGCTTTGCACGCCTGGGTGCCGGAATAGTCGAACTCACACGCCTGACCGATGATGATCGGGCCGGAGCCGATAATCAGTACCTTATGGATATCCGTTCTCTGTGGCATAAGTGATAACCTCCTTTTTTCCTAATCTACATTATATAGAAAAAATGGAAAAGCGCAACAAAAAGAAAAATAATGAAAACTAAAATTTTTTTAGGCCTTTCCCTTCCTTGCGGCATCTCCTTTTTCTATGCTAAAATATAGGAAAAGACAGGAAATGAGCGAGACCGAAAGGAGCAGAGCGGATGAGGATACGGTTTTTCCATGGAAGGATCCTGACAATGGAGCAGAAGGACGGAAGGCTGCTCCCCATGCTGGAGGACGGGGAGCTTTGGGTAGAGGACGGCCGGGTGACCTATGTGGGAGCGATGGGCGGCACACAGGATAGGCGCGATATGGGGAAATTGCAGGAATCGCAGGAAATCCCGTCCCCGTGGGACCGGGAGATCGATCTAAAAGGGAATCTGCTCCTTCCCGGCTTTAAGAACGCCCACACCCATTCCGCCATGACCTTCCTCCGTTCCTATGCCGACGACCTGCCGCTGGCAGAGTGGCTGGAACGGCAGGTATTCCCCATGGAGGCGAAGCTGCAGCCGGAGGATATCTATTGGCTGAGCAAGCTGGCGATCCTGGAGTATCTGACCAGCGGCATCACCGCTAATTTTGATATGTATTTCCACCCGGAGATGATCGCCAGAGCCTCGGTGGAATGCGGCTTCCGCACCGTGCTGGTCAGCAGCCTTAACGATCACGTGTCCTCCCCAGAGGAATTGGAGGAAAACTACCTGCGCTACAACCAGTATCACGATCTGATCCATTATACCCTGGGGTTTCATGCAGAGTATACCACAGGGGAAGCACGGTTAAAGGCCGTAGCCGCCCTGGCGGAGCGGTATCAGGCTCCGGTGTTCGCCCATATCTCCGAGACGGAAAAGGAGGTGCGGGAGTGTATCGCCCGCCATGGGATGACCCCGCCCGCCTACCTGGACCGCTTAGGGCTGTTTGCCTGGGGCGGCGGCGGATATCACTGCGTGCACATGACCGAGGACGACATCCGGCTGTTTGCGGAAAAGAAGCTGACCGCTGTATTAAATCCCGGCTCCAACACAAAGCTTGCCAGCGGCATTGCCCCGGTGGCCGCCATGCTGCAGGCGGGCGTTCCCTTAGCCATCGGTACGGATGGCCCGGCCAGCAACAACTGCCTGGATATGTTCCGGGAGATGTTCTTAGCCACCGGCCTGGCGAAGCTGCGGGAGAAGGACGCTGCCGCCGTGCCAGCGGAGCAGGTGCTGGAGATGGCGGTCAGCGGAGGAGCCCGGGCCATGGGCCTGACTGACTGCGACTGCCTGGCCGTGGGGAAGCGGGCGGATCTGACGGTGATCGATCTGCACCAGCCGAACATGCAGCCGGTCAACGATCCGGTGCGCAACATCGTCTACAGCGGCAGCAAGGCCAACGTGGCCCTGACCATGGTGAACGGACAGATCCTGTACGAGGGCGGACAGTTCTTTGTAGGCACAGAGCCGGAGGAGATCTACCGCCGGGCCAACCAGATCATCGGACGGATGCGATGACCGGCGTGTATGATCTGAGGAACAAGACCTGGGAACATTGCCATTTCCCAGGGGCGGTGGTACAATAGCCAACACAGATGCCCCGGCCGATCCCGGGGATGGAATGGAGGAGACCATGAGATACTTAAAAGAATGCGCCATCATATTTGGCATTACCCTGGCGGGAGAGCTGCTGAACGCGGTCCTGCCCCTGCCGGTGCCGGCAGGCGTGTATGGCCTGTTTCTGCTGCTATTGTGCCTCTGCACTGGCGCGGTGAAGCTGGCCGACGTAGAAGCCACCGGCAATTTCCTGTTAGATATCATGCCGGTCATGTTCGTGCCCGCTGCCGCAGGGCTGCTGGACAAGTTCGGCGTGATGAAGCCGATCCTGCTGCCCTTATTCCTCATCTGCCTGGCATCCACCCTGATCGTGATGGGCGCCACCGGCAAGGTGACAGATTGGATCCTGGGAGCCGGGAAAGAGCCGGACGGAGCGGAGACGAAGGGAACGAGGGGCACGAGGGGCACGGATCAGAACGGAGCAGCGATGAAAAAGGCAGAGACGAAAGGAGGCGGACGTTCATGACATTTGTACAGGAATCCATGTATCTGGGCTTTGTGCTGACCCTGGCCGCCTATCTGTGCGGGATGGCGGTCAAGAAAAAATTCGGCTGGGCCGTGCTGAACCCCTTGCTGGTAGGCTCTCTGCTGGTCATCGGCGTCCTGCTCCTGACCGGCGTGGAGTACCAGGTCTACAACCAGAGCGCCCAGTATATCAGCTACCTGCTGACCCCGGCGACCGTGTGCCTGGCGATCCCGCTGTATAAGCAGCTGCATTTATTAAGGAAACATTTCGCCGCGATCATCGCCGCCATCGCCGCAGGCGTAGCTGCCAGCGCGGCCAGCATCTTTGCCATGTGCATGCTGTTCCGCCTGGATCACATCACCTACGTCAGCATCCTGCCCAAGTCCATCACCACCGCGATCGGCATGGGCGTCAGCGAGGAAGCGGGCGGGATGGTCACCATCACCGTGGTAGGCATCATCATCACCGGGATTTTTGGCAATATCATCGGCGAGACGGTCTTTCGGGTCCTGAAGATCCGTCATCCCATGTCCAAGGGACTGGCCCTGGGCACAGCCGCCCACGCTATCGGCACCGCCAAGGCCCTGGAGCTGGGAGAGGTGGAGGGCGCGATGGCCAGTCTGTCCATCGCTGTGGCCGGTCTGATGACCGTAATTGTGGTGCCGCTGGTGTCAGGGTTAATTTAAAGGGGGGCAGAAAGGGCCTCCCCCTGGCGGTGTTAATTTTCTCTAAAAATCGAATGATTTAGACTAGCATTCTAACACACGATGTAGTATAATGTTCCCAACACCCTTACTAGAAGTTGTAGTTTTCAAAGGAAATAAAAAGTTTTCTGACAATGCACGCCGCCGGCGGCACATCGGTGGGGATGTGTACGGGAGAGCCGGATGGCGGGAGCGATGGAAATGGTGGAAGCGGCGGCGGAAGGAGGCTGTAAGGGCGAGGAGGGGAGACACGATCATGGAGAATAGGATAGAAAGCGGAGACGGGGTCCTGCGGGTCCAGATGCTGGGCAGGTTCGCCATGCACCTTGGCGACGCGCCGGTGGTGCTGAACAAGGCCGTGGGCGCCAAGTCGATCCGGCTGCTGCAGATGCTGTTCCTGTCCGGACGGGGAGGCATTTCCAAGAAGGAGCTGATCGACGGGCTGTACGGCTGGAGCGACGGAGGGGACAGCGCCAATCACAATAAGAACCTGAACAACCTGCTGTACCGGCTGCGCAGCCAGCTGGTGGCTTCCGGCCTGCCGGATGAAGAATATGTGGAGATCCGGGATGGGGTCTGCTCCTGGAAAAGCAGCTTTCCCCTGTCTCTGGACACCGCGGAGTTCGAGAGCCGGGTGCGGGAGGCGGCGGCCAGCGAAAGGCCTCAGCGCATCCGCCTGTACCGGGAAGCCTGTGAGCGGTATTTTGGAGAGCTTCTCCCGATGAATGCGTCGGAGATGTGGTTCTATGAGAAGAGCCTGTACTTCAAGGACCTGTACACCCAGGCGATCCGGGAGCTGGAACAGGCCTATGAGCAGGAGAACGATTACATGGACCTGCTGGAGATCTACAAGCGGGCCGCCGCGGTCTACCCGTTCGACAACTGGCAGACCAAGCAGATCCGGTGCTATCTGGGGATGTACCGCTACGAGGAGGCCGAGCGGCTTTACAACCAGACCATGGAGCTGTACGCCCGGGAGATGGGAAGCCCGCCGACGGAAGAGATGCAGCAGTGCTTTGAGCAGCTGGATCTGAAGGAGAAGAACCACCGCCGGGAGATCCACAGCGACCGGACCTGGCGGAGCCTGGACCGGATCTTCATGGGCCGGGAGGGGAATATCACCAAGGCCATCTTCGGCCAGGAGCATAAGAAGGGCGCCTATTACTGCACCTATCCCAGCTTTGTGGATTACTGCCGCCTGCTGGTGCGGGCCAAGGAGCGGTATCCATTTGACGCCACCCTGATGTTCCTGACCCTGACCCAGTTCGAGAAGAAGGGAAGGCCCGACGAGGAGAACCTAAAGACCCAGATGGAGCTGCTGAAGCATGCTATCGGAAGCTCCCTCCGCCGGGGCGACGCCTACACCCGTTACGGCAACCGGCATTTTATCCTGATGCTGACGAAGATGGACCGGAGCAAGTGCAGCCTGATCTTCCGCCGCATCGAGGACGCTTATAAAAAGGAAGAAGGGAGCCGCGGCGTCCTCTGGTATCACGCGGCCATGACCCAGGAGCTGGAGCAGGCGCTGACCACCGAGGGCGAGGCCTACCAGCGGAGCGAGCCAGGCCAGCACTGAGGGCCAGCATGGAAGGCAGGGATGGAGGGGAACGGAGACAGATCTCAGAGGCCGAAGGCGGCAGCGCTTCCGGCCTCTTTTATATTTCTTAGGAAAAATGTAAAAATTATGAAAAAGTATCGAAAACATTCGCCCAAGAGGCAGTTTGCAGGATAGCCCCCTTGATACAATAGGAGTACAAAAGGAAAAAACTAGGGATCGTACAGAAGACAACATAGATAGAGGAGGTAGACCATGAAGGAGAGCAGAATGAGGAACTGGAGGAGACGGGTATCCGGATTTTTGGCGTTTGTCATGACCGCGTCCCTGGTCCTGAGCGACGCCAGCATTGCCCTTGCAGCAGACGCGGCGGACCGGTTCTTCCAGGAACACGGGAAGCTGACCGAGGACGGCGCCTATTCCAAGGCCACCTTGAGCAGCGCCAGCTTCGAGAACAACCGGGAGGATGAGCTGAGCATCAGCATCTTTTCCGGACCGGACAGCGATTTTAGAGCAGGCGGCACGGTGTACCTGGACGTCCATATCAAGAACGAGACCGGGGGCATGATCACCGACGGCGTGCTCTCTTACAAGGCCAAGGGCGTGGAGGACCGCCATACCTATTTTGAGGAGCCGGACGAGGATCCGGTGGTGAGCGGGAGCTTCCTTCCGGAGATCGATGAGAACGGCGTATCCGACAGCGCCGACATCGAGCTGATCAACGACCTGGAGAGCGGCTATGCCGAGGACGACTATCCCGACGACGGCGCGTTCTATTATGACGATTAAGACGCGTACCGCACCCGGGAATACGTGGCAGGCACCTCCGATGAGAAGGACGATCCCAGAGATGAGAACGGCCAGTTAAAATCCATCGAGGGCATCACCTTAGCCCCCGGCGAGATCTACACCGCTCATTTTGTATACGAGATCGACGAGGACATCTCCACTGCCAAGAACCAGAACGTCCTGTTCAAGTTCAAGGGCGAAGGCGAGGGCGACCACAAGCGGATCCGCAAGGAAGAGATGTTCCGCTATACCGTCAACTTCCTGAACATCGACGGCGTGATGTTCGAGGATGACAATGAAGTGGAGACCGGCGAGGAAGTGACCATGGGCATCCACACCAGCCTGTATGATTTTGACGCGGTGCTGGAGGACTCTTCCATTGATATGGAGGAGCTGGCCACCCCGTCCAACGCTACTCCTTCTGATGCCTCTCCATCGAATGCTTTCGCAACTCCGTCTGACGCAGAGGAGGACGAGGAGCTGATGGAGGAGGAAGAAGACGAGGATACCTTCGTGGTAGACTTAGGAGACTCCACCTACAAGATCCAGATGGTGAACGCGAAGCTGAACGATTTCCAGGTGCGCAAGGCGCTGGTCAGCGACGCTTATGAGAATATGCTGATCTGCACCTTCCGGGTATCCAAGAGTGTGAAGCCGGGCGTGTACTTCGGCAGCGTGCTCCAGGAGACGAAGGCAGGCGGCAAGACCTACCGCTCCAACCAGGGCTTCTCTCTGATCGTCACCGGCGACGGCGAGATCACCTTAGAAGGCAAGGCAGGAGATTCGGAAGTCGTTGTGACCGGTCCCGTCACCTCCTTCCCCGACGCCGACCAGCTGGCCGTGCGGGTAGCCGAGGTAGACGCTGACCAGCAGGCCATGGTAGATGCGGCCCTGGAGAAGAAGGCTGCTGAGGAAGGCACTGAGGTCAACTCTTATAAGGCCCTGGATATCAAGATCTACGCCGACGGGGAAGAAGTAGAGCCCACCGGCCCCATCCAGGTGGCCTTCAAGAACATCCAGCTGGAGGAGAAGCAGAACCTGGCCCAGAAGGCCGCCGCAGCCGTCGCCAGCGTGCTGAGCGACGAGCCGAAGGAGGAAGAGACCTCCCAGATCAAGGTGTTCCACTTAGACGAGGAACAGACCGTCGCCAACGAGATGCCCAGTACCGTGGATGAGGACGGGACGGTGGTGATGGATACGGATCACTTCTCGGTGTATATCGTGGTGGATATGGATCAGCTGGGAGGAGAGATCACTCTGACCGTACAGCACTGGGCGAAGATGACTGCACTGAACGGAAGTGCAGACGCATCAAAAGGAACAGATACGATCTTTAAGAACAATAAGATCCAGACTACTACAAAGGAGATGGAGATTTATTCGCCTGATACGATTAAGATCCCGAATAAATTAACCCAGAATGTAGAAGAACTGAGTAAAGTATGTCTGGCCAGTGCGAATAAAACGATTCCGAACTATACTGCATCGAAGATTTGGGTGAAGGATCCCAATGGATCCATAACGTATAATAATGAAAAATGGACAGAGTATCCTATTACCCCGGATGCAACGATCACGTTGACGAAAGATGCCACAATCCGGATATGGTATACGCCGAAAGAGGCAGAGGATTCTTTAAAACAGGCGGTTACATTCTATGACTATAATATAACGAATGGATATACTTATGCGTCAAGAAACGACGCTAGGAATGATAAAAATGGAAACCCGGTTGGAGATGATAATAATGGTTCCGCACCGCTGCGCTGGGTACATGCAAATACGCAGTCTAGTATCAACTATTTGGATAGAAATACAAGTGGTTCTGTGTTTCAGATTGGACAGGCATCCAACGGAGTGGTTGGAACACCTAATGCTGCGAAATTCAATGGAAAAAATTTGAATGCAGGAAATGATGATGGTATAGGCATTGTAGAAGGTATCGTAACCGGGCTGACGGATGATTATAGCGAATTAAAACTCGGCAGCGGGATAAAAATGAGAGACTTTTTCTCAGCATCTCACGTGACCGGAAAAGAGGTATTAACTGGTTATGATTTGTCGTTTGACCAGAATGGAGATACCTATACGTTAGGGGCTGTATATAAGGGGAACCAAAAAACAAATGATGGTTTGGAAAACATAAAAAAATATGTTTATCCTGTTAAAATAAATGGAAAAGAATCTGTTTCATGGAGCAATAATTTCTGGCCACTGGATTCAGAGATGTATACTGGAAAAGATCCAATGTTTGGGGAGTTTAATAAATCAGGTGATTGGAAGCACAGAACGTACA
>DVLJ01000220.1 GCA_018715565.1 Candidatus Ventrimonas merdavium | reverse complement strand
GCTTTCAGCCACATTCGTGGCAAAGTCGTGAATAATTCAGGATAATTTTTTCTGGAAAACGTGGGTAAACACAGCAGAACAACCAACCTTGAGTGAGTCCGACGATTTCTATCATGTGATTTTTACGGTCTGTCAGGAAAAAAATGAGGGAATGAAGGAAATTTCCTTTACGACATATGATACTGGCACAATGGACGCAGAGGGATGGAACAAAATGTAGCAGAGTGCGGCTTTCTTCCACTCTCCGTTCAATAAAGAAATGAAATAGGAATGTATCCATGGATACCATTATCCGATGATAGAAAAAAGATTTACAGATTTTAGAAAAGTAAAAAAGAGGAGAGTTCGTATGACCACCCACATCTATTTTCTAGATATCAGCGACATCCCCCCAGAGGATACCGCAGAGCTTCTGCACCTCCAGCCCATCATCCCGCATGATATGCTCGCCCAGGGCCTCTCTGTCCAGACTCCGTCCGTCCAGATTCCTCCCACCCGGACATCCCCCCTTCAGGCCGCTATGTCTCGCCTGTCCCCGGCCCGCCAGGAGAAGATCCTCCGCCACCGGTTCCCCCAGGACCGCCTGCTCTCGTTGGGGGCAGGGCTTTTGCTGGATCAGGGCCTGCAGGCCTGGGGGCTTTGTGAGCGGGAGGCGGCGCTGGAATACCGGCACAACGGGAAGCCGTATCTGCGGGACTATCCTGACCGATATTTCAACCTGTCTCATTCCGGGAATATGGTGATGGCGGCATTTTCCTGCCGGGAGGTGGGCTGCGATATCGAGCAGATCCGTCCGGCCCGGATGGATGTGGCCGCCCGGTTTTTCACGGAGGAAGAACGGATGGACTTAAGCCGGGAATGTCTGACGGAGGAGGAACGGAACCGGCGGTTTGCCCGGTATTGGACGATCAAGGAAAGCGTATTAAAGGTCACGGGAGAGGGGATGCGGCTGCCGCTGAACAGCTTCTGTGTCCATCTGGCCAGCACGCCCCATATTGTTTGGAGGAAACAGGCGTCCATAGGGCAGCTGCAGGAGATTCCGGCATCTCAAAAGGGAGCCCAACAGGAAACCCAACAGACCGTCCCCAGCCCTGTCAGTTCTCACTTTACATTCCAGGAATTTTCCTTCCCGGAATACCAGGCGGCCGTATGCCTTAGGGGAGGGAAAGAAGAGTCGGATGAGATATTTTGCTCTTTTCAAAAGCTGCAAGATGTGGTAAGATAGCGGGGAGAAGCAAAGGAGAAAGATTCCATGGACATGAAGCGAGTTTTTTTGAAATTAAGCGGCGAAGCCCTGGCCGGAGAGAAGAAGACCGGCTTTGACGAGGACACGGTCAAGGAGGTCGCCCGGCAGGTGAAGCTTTCGGTGGAGGCCGGTGTGCAGGTCGGCATCGTGATCGGCGGAGGCAATTTCTGGCGGGGACGCACCAGCGACGCTATTGAGCGGACCAAGGCAGACCAGATTGGGATGCTGGCGACGATCATGAACTGTATCTACGTATCAGAGATCTTCCGTAATGCCGGGATGAGGACCCACATCTTTACCCCGTTCGCCTGCGGCACGATGACAGAGCTGTTCTCCAAGGACCGGGCGAACGAATGCTTTGAGAATGGGGAAGTGGTATTTTTTGCAGGCGGCACCGGCCATCCCTATTTCTCCACGGATACCGGCATCACCCTGCGGGCGGTGGAGATGGACGCGGACTGCATCCTGCTGGCGAAGTCCATCGACGGCGTATACGACAGCGACCCGGCGAAGAACCCGGAGGCGAAGAAGTATGATACTATTTCCATCCAGGAAGTGATCGCCAAGCAGCTGGCGGTAGTGGATCTGACCGCCTCGATCATGTGCCTGGAGCACAAGATGCCCATGGCCGTATTTGATCTGAATGAAAAAGACGGCATCGCCAACGCGATGCAGGGAAAAATAAATGGCACGATCGTGACCGTGGATTAACAGGAGGACACTATGCAGGAAGATTTAAAACTTTACGAAGGCAAGATGGAAAAGACTTTGAACGTGCTTCTGGATGAGTTTGGCTCTATCCGCGCAGGACGGGCGAACCCCCATGTATTGGACAAGATCAAGGTGGATTACTACGGAACGCCCACCCCGATCCAGCAGGTAGGCAATGTGAACGTGCCGGAGGCCCGTATGATCGTGATCCAGCCCTGGGAGAAGTCCCTGCTGAAGGCCATTGAGAAAGCGATCCTGACCTCGGATCTGGGCATCAATCCTACCAACGACGGCAACGTGATCCGTCTGGTATTCCCGGAGCTGACCGAGGAGCGGCGTAAAGATCTCGCCAAGGATGTGAAGAAGAAAGGCGAGGCCGCCAAGGTTGCGGTGCGCAACGTGCGCCGGGATGCCAACGAGGCATTTAAGAAGAAAGAGAAGGCCGGCGAGATTTCCGAAGACGATCTGAAGCTGGGCAATGAGAAGATCCAGAAGCTGACGGACAAGATGATCGAGAAGATCGACAAGGCTGTGGAGACCAAGACCAAGGAGATCATGACCGTATAAAGAATCGAAAAGGACAACGGGGCAGGGGGAGACCCTTGTCCCGCTGTTGTGTATAAAAGACCGGAGGGAGATTATGGAAAATAAGCTGGAAGGCATGGTGATCCCCAGGCATGTAGCCCTGATCCTGGACGGCAACGGCCGCTGGGCGAAGAAGCGGGGGCTGCCCCGGACCATGGGGCACAAGGAAGGCTGCGTGACCGTAGAAAAGACGGTGGAGATCGCGGCCCGCATGGGCATCGAATATCTGACGGTATACGGGTTCTCCACGGAGAACTGGAACCGCTCCAAAGAGGAAGTGGGCGCCCTGATGCAGCTGTTCCGCTACTATATGGTGCGGCTTCTGAAGGTGGCGAAGGCCAACAACGTGCGGGTGCGGATGATCGGCGACCGGACCCGGTTCGATCAGGACATCATCGACGGCCTGAACAAGCTGGAGGCGGAGACAGCGGCGAATACAGGGCTGACCTTTGTGATCGCCGTGAACTACGGCGGACGGGATGAGATCACCCGGGCGGTAAGAAGGCTGGCGGCAGACTGCGCGGCCGGAAAGCGTTCGCCGGAGCAGGTGACGGAGCAGGTAGTAGCCTCTTATCTGGACACGGCGGATATGCCGGATCCGGATCTTCTGATCCGAACCAGCGGGGAGCTGCGGCTCTCCAACTATCTGCTGTGGCAGGTAGCCTATACCGAATTTTATGTGACCGACTGTCTGTGGCCTGACTTTGATCAGGAAGAGCTGGAGCGGGCGATCATCGCCTACAACAAACGAGACCGGAGGTTCGGCGGTGTGAAATAAGGAGGAAGCCTTATGTTTACAAAACGGCTGGTAAGTGGTATTATTCTGGTCATTCTTGCTATCATAATAGTGGGGCAGGGCGGCGGTCTCCTCTACGGGACCATGATCCTGATCTCCCTGATCGGCTTATTTGAGCTCTACCGGGTGATGCAGATCGAGAAGAGCCTGGTGGGTGCGGTGGGGTATCTGACGGCGGTCACTTACTACGTCCTGATCTGGTTCGACGGGGAGCAGTATGTGACCCTGATGGCGATCGCCGCGCTGATGGTGCTGATGAGCCTGTATGTGTTCCAGTTCCCCAAGTATAAGACGGAGGAGGTGTCCACCGCCTTTTTCGGCGTGTTTTACGTGGCGGTGATGCTGTCCTATCTATACCAGGTGCGCGCCATGGAAGACGGGAAATACTTGGTCTGGCTGATCTTTTTAAGCTCCTGGGGGTGCGATACCAGCGCCTACTGCGTGGGGATGCTGATCGGACGGCATAAGCTGGCTCCTGTTCTCAGCCCAAAGAAATCCATCGAGGGGGCGGTAGGCGGCGTGGCGGGAGCGGCGCTTTTGGGCTTTCTTTTTTCCACGCTCTTCGGCGCTCATATGGATGAGATCGCCAATCCTCAGGCGGCCTGTACCATCGCCTGCGCCATCGCGGCGGTCATTTCCCAGATCGGGGACCTGGCGGCCTCGGCGATCAAGCGGAACCACAGCATCAAGGATTACGGCCATCTGATCCCCGGACACGGCGGGATCCTGGACCGTTTTGACAGCATGCTCTTTACGGCCCCGGCGATCTATTTTGCCCTGATGTTTGTGGAGATGTATCTGGGAT
>DVLJ01000219.1 GCA_018715565.1 Candidatus Ventrimonas merdavium | reverse complement strand
CCAGATCAATCCCCATTTTCTATACAACAGCCTGTCCCTGATCAACTGGAAGGCGATCATGGCCGGTCAGGAGGAGATCGGGGAGATGGCCCGGCTCCTGTCCGTATTCTACCGGACAACCCTGAACAAGGGAAAGAATGTGATAGACGTAAAGGGGGAGTGGGATAATACCTGCTCCTACATCCGCATCCAGAATATGATGCATTCCCAGAAACTGACGGTCCGCACCCAGATCGATGAGGGGATGTTCTCCTATCAGATGCTGAACCTGCTTTTACAGCCTTTGGTGGAAAACGCCATTGCTCACGGTCTGGACCACAAGACCGGGGAAGGTGAGCGGATTCTGGAGGTGACCGGACGGGAGGAAGAGACAGATCTGGTGTTTACCGTCAGCGATAACGGCTGCGGCATCCCTCTGGAAAGCTTAAGCGAGATCCTCACCGCAGAATCCAAGGGCTATGGCGTGCAGAACGTCCATCACCGGATCCAGCTGTTCTATGGGAACGCCTACGGCCTGTCCTATGAAAGCCAGCCAGGTGTTGGAACGCGGGTGACCGTGCGGATCCCCAAGGTCTGGAAGGAGACTGCATCTTAGAGAAAAGAACCTAATACCGGTTCCCTGTCAGTACGGGAAAGATCCATATCCCGGAAAAAGTGACAGGAACCGGTATTTTGTTTTGTTTACGCCGGACGCTGTTCCTATTATACTAAAACTATCAAACAGATACGGAAACAAAAAGAAAATTCCGATTAGAAAGCGGGGATTTATGATGAAGGATCAGACAAAGCAATTCCGACGCCAGTTTAGAAGCGCCCTCCTGTTGGGAAGCCTTACGGCAGCGGCGGTATGGATGACGGCCTGCGGGAGCCGGGAAGTGAAGCAGGAGCCGGAGGTAGCCGCAGAGGACGGCCCCTTCGGCGCCTATCAGGAAACCCTGAGGTGCGGGATGGGGCGGAGCACCATCGCCAATCCTAAATTTCCGGAAGGCGACACGTATGAGGACAACGCCTACACCCGATATCTTAAGAACCGGCTGAATGTGCAGATTGTAGATGATTTTGAGGCTAACGGAGCGGACTACGACCGGCAGGTATCTCTTTCCATCGCCGCCGGACAGCTGCCGGATGTATTGAAGATCGGTTCCAAGGATCTTCTGGACGAACTGGTAGAAAACGACCTGGTGGCGGATCTGACTGACGCCTACGAGACCTATGCCAGCGACTATGTCAAAGAAATCTATGATTCCTACGACGGACGCTGTCTGGATCTGGCTACCTATGACGGGCGTCTGATGGCCATCCCGGGCACCAACTTAGACAGCGCTCCCAGCGTGACATATATCCGGCAGGACTGGCTGGAAAAAACCGGTCTTTCCATCGACCCGGAAGGCGATAAGTGCATTACCGTAGATGAGCTGGAGCTGATCGCCAAGACCTTTCTGGAACAAGATCCCGGGGGCAGCGGGAATCCGGTGGGAATCGCTTATGTGCCTTACTTAACGGTAGACGACTACGGCAGCAGCGGCTTTGCCTTAAACGCAGTAGCGTCCGTATTTGGTGCATTTCCTAAGGTGTGGCTGGCCGATGAGAACGGGCAGGTCTTTTATGGATCCACAGCCCCGGAGATGAAGGAAGCCCTGGGAAAAGCAGCGGAGTGGTTCCAGGAAGGAATCCTGGATCCTCAGTTCGGGACCCGCACCTGGGATGACATCACCGCACTGCTGACCAACGGACAGACAGGAATCGCCTTCGGCCCCTGGCACATCCCGGACTGGCTGTTAAATAATGTCCGCGGCATGAACCCAGAGGCGCGCTTTGCGGCCTACGCCATCGCCGACGAGGAGGGCAAGGTCCATGTGACTCATAGCAACGCCAGCAACGGCTATATGGTCGTCCGCAAGGGCTATTCCAATCCGGAAGTCCTGGTGAAAATGGTCAACCTCTATTTTGACGAGATGGTAAACAGCAAGACCCTCGCTCAGGATCAGCCGGAGGTAGCGGAGTACATCCAGCAGGGCGTAGACGGCACGGCGCGGCCCATTTCCCTGGAGATCAATGCCTACACCTCCCTTTTAGACGACTATTCCGATATCCGGCGGTGTGTGAACGGCGAGATCACCCTGGATGAGGTACGGACCTCCGAATCCAAGAGCGTGGTGGCTTCGGTGAACAACTATCTGGCAGATCCGGACGGAGCTGAGGTGACTGACTGGGCAAAATACACCTCCCGCATGGAGGGCATCGATCTGATCGAACGTCTGACAACGGAAGAACAATTTGCCTGGGAGACTCCGGCGTTCTGGGGCGTTACGGAAACCATGAAAACCAATAACGCCAGCTTAGGAACCCTGGAGGAGGAAAGTTTTGTGGCGATCGTCACAGGAGCCAGGAGCTTAGATGCATTTGACGATTTTGTAGCGGCCTGGAACGAGCAGGGCGGAAGCCAGATCACTCAGGAGGTCCAGGAAGCCGTGGACGGGAAGGAGAATTGATATGAAAGAAATGGCGATCAAATCAAAGGCGGCGCGGTCTGCGGGGACCGTCCGCAGGCTGGAGGGCAGGCCGCTCAGCTCTCAGGTCATGTACCACCTGATGATGTTCCCGGGCATGGTATTCCTTCTGATCTTTTCCTTCGTCCCCATGTTCGGCATCATCATGGCCTTTCAGGATTATGTGCCGGCCAAGGGGATCCTCCAATCGGAATTTGTAGGGCTGAAGCATTTCCAGTACATGTTTTCCCTTCCGGATGTGGGACGAATCTTCACCAATACTCTGATGATCGCCCTGGGAAAGATCCTTCTGGGGACTGTCGCGGCCATCGTTTTTGCAATCCTGCTGAACGAGATCCGGATCACGGTCATGAAAAAGTTTGTGCAGACCATCGTCTATCTGCCTCACTTCCTTTCCTGGGTCGTGCTGGCGGCCGTGGTGGTAAATATGGTGAACCTGGACGGTCCGGTGAACCAGTTCCTGGCTGCCGTGGGCATCGGAAAGATCAACTTCTTAGGGAGCAACGTCTGGTTCCGCCCGCTGATCGTTCTGACCGATGTATGGAAGGAATTCGGTTATAACTCCATCGTATATCTGGCGGCCATCACCGCTATCGATCCAGGCCTTCACGAGGCGGCGGCCATGGACGGCGCTACCTGGTGGAAACGGGTATGGCACATTACACTGCCGGGCATGCTGCCGGTGATCCTTTTAATGGCGGCCATGAATTTGACCAGCATCTTAAGCGCTGGCTTTGACCAGATCTACAACCTGTATTCCCCCATGGTCTATCAGACCGGCGACGTGCTTGACACCTACGTATACCGCATGGGTCTGATCAGCCGCCAGTACAGCTTTTCCACTGCGGTGGGGCTGCTGCGGTCTGTGGTAGGCATGATCCTGATGGTATCCGCCAACGAACTGACCAAACGGTTTACAGACCAGAAGATTTTCTAGGAGGAGGCTTATTATGGTTACAAAGAAAGGCTTGCGGGGCAATCTCGGCCGCGTTGTCATCTATCTTATCGTCCTTTTGCTGGGCCTGATCTGTCTGCTTCCGCTGCTGAACATCCTGGCGCTTTCCTTCAGCAGCAGCGATGCGGCGGCAGCCAATATCGTCGGCTTCTGGCCGGTCAAGTTCACCGTAGCGGCATACCGGAAGATCCTGGAGGACGGCCAGTTCTGGCGCTCGTTCCTCATCTCCGTGGCGCGGGTAGCGATCCAGCTGGCGCTGAACCTGGTGCTGATCGTGCTGATGGCCTATCCCTTATCCAAGTCGGAGCGGGAGTTCAAAGGCCGGAACATCTACATGAACCTGCTGATCTTCGCCATGCTGTTCAGCGGCGGTATGATCCCGTCCTATTTGGTTGTGCGCAACCTGGGCCTGATCAATACCATCTGGGCCTTGGTCCTGCCGGGGGCGGTTCCGATCTTCAGCGTGATCATGGTAATGAACTTCTTTATCGGCGTCCCAAAATCCCTGGCAGAAGCAGCGATCATCGACGGGGCGACCCCGCTGCAGGTGCTGACGAAGGTTTACATTCCTTGCTCTAAACCCGTGATCGCTACCATCGCCTTGTTCAGCATCGTCGGCAGCTGGAATGATTTCTTTGGCGGACTGATCTATATGACCAAAGTAGCCAACTATCCGCTGCAGACCTATATCCAGACCCTGAGCGTACGTCTGGAAGATATCCTGAATTCCGGCGGGAGCCTGACCACTCTGGTGAACGCCATGGAGGTATCCAAGCAGAACTTAAACGCGGCAAAGATCGTGGTTTCCGTGATTCCGCTGCTGCTTATTTATCCGATCCTCCAAAAATATCTGATCACCGGGATCGTCATGGGAAGCGTAAAAGAATAACGCATGGAATGAGAATGGATATGGAAAGGGGAAAGAAGATGAAACGGTGGAAACAACATCTGGCCGTCCTGGCCGGCACACTGACGCTGACGGTCTCCGCCGCCGCAGCCGCCTATGGGGCGAACGAGGCGGGAAGTTGGAGCCAGGATGAGAACGGGGAGTGGTATTACCGGGACGCCCAGGGAACGGCCCTGGCGTGGGAGTGGATTTATGACGGTGAGGAAAACACCTGGTATTATACAGACGCCAAAGGCGCATGCGTCACCGGCAGGCAGACAATCCAAGGAGATACCTATTTTTTTGACGAAACCGGGCGGATGCTGACCGGTTGGATCTTCTGTGAGCGGAATGAGGCGGCAGAGAACTGGGAAGGAGCTGTGTCCGACGATAACACCTATTACTGCCAGGAGGATGGACGGATGGTGACCGGCTGGATCACCGCTTACGATCCGGAAGAACTTTTGATGCAGGACGAACAGGCCTTTACCGAGATCCATGACAAGGATTACAGGATGGACCGTTACTGCTTCCGGGAAAACGGCAAGATCTACCGCGGCTGCAAGGCGTCCATAGACGGCAAAAGCTATGTGTTCCGGGATGACGGGAGCTGCATGACCGGCTGGATCCTGGACCGGGGAACGGAAAGCGGGGACCAGTTCCTCCATGTGGATACGGACAGCGATGATTCAGACAAGGAACTGTGCCGGGCAAATCCGGAAAATCTGATGTACGGCAGCCCGGACGACGGATCCCTGGCCAAAAACCGCTGGGTAGATGCGATCCCGCCGTGGGATGAGGAGGACGACGATGTCCGCAGCTTCTATGCCGATTCCTCCTGCTATATGGTAACCGGACAGGGCGGACGGGGAAGCGGCACATCCATCCAGGCTAAGCGAAAAGCAGCCAAGATCGACACCATCGGCACCTACCAGCTGGAGGACTGGAACACGGACATCAATGTGCTGAAAGTGGACGGGAAGTATTACTGTGTAGAAAATTCCGGCACCCGCATGGACGGGCTGATTCTGCTGACCGGGGCCGGGGATGAGGATGATTACCGGGACGGCGTCTACTGCTTTAAAGACGGTGCCGCCTTACGATCCGGGAAACTTTTGGAGGAAAATGTAAGTGACGACGACGGCAGCGATGGTTACTGTTATTACTATTATTTTTCCGAGAGCAACGCCAAAGGACACTGCAAATGGCAGGGCTACACCGGCGTCTGGAAGGGACGTCTGTATTACCAGGGGCTGGCGGTAGGAGCCCAGTGGGAGACCTATGAGGTGGTCTATCTGCCCACTCTGGCTGAGCGGGACGAACGCGGCGAGGGAACCGGGTTCTTTCTGGTAGACGCCTCCGGCAGGGTGATGACCGGCTCGAAAAACGGTTCCACCTACCGTTCCAGCGACGGCAATACTTACCGTGTCAAGGAAATAAGCGATCAAAGTGATGAGTACGGCTATGCCATCGACTATTTTGACGGAGACCGGGACGAAGACGATCACGACCGGAAGATCTGGAAACCTTTGAAAGAAGACGATTACGATTACATTTACTGGGATGCGGTGGAAGAATAGGAGGGGAATTGTGAAAAAACGGAATCAAGTATTAGCAGGGACGCTGATCGCGGCTCTGGCCTCGAACGGGATTCTGGCGGTCCCGGCCTTTGCGGATACGGTCAGCGGAGTCATTCTGGCGCCCAAGAAAGTCAAGACTGTCTCCACCCCGTCCAATGCCACAGAAAGCGACGCCGAGGAGGAGGACGAGGAAGACGGCTGGTATGAGGAAGAACTCATCAACGATCTGGAGGATGCGGCCACTCCCAGCAACACGCGGATGCTTTTGTTGGATGAAGAAGGAGAGGACGCGTATATTCTGGAGGCAGAGAATCTGGATGTGGTAGAGTATTCAGGAGGATCCAGCAATATCAAATACGACCGGATCGAAATGCAGTGGCATGAGACGGTGACCTTTAATCTCCAGGCCGCTGGCGTAACCCCAGGCTCCTATCTGATCTCCGTATATGCCAACGGCAACACGGAGGAAATCCCTCTTGCAATAGCAGGGAAACCCGTTGGGAGCATCGATAAGGCCAGCTCTGAGGCTTTTGCAGACGAAAAGAACTGGTGGGACAGCGAAACCAGGCAGGAATTTTACTACCACGGAGTTGTGGAGCTTACCGAAACCGACACCACCCTTCAGGTATCCACCGGAAATGACTATCTCCACTTAGACTGGCTGAAGCTGCAGCGGGTGGAGGAAGCATACTGGCTGGAAGCGGAGGATAAGACCGTTGCTTCCTATACCGGCGATGCCGGAGCTATCAAGGACGATATCCAGGTAGAAATGAACGGATCCAGCAGCGTCACCTTTGATCTGTCTCAAGCCGGAATCAGCGACGGACTCTATGAGCTGTATGCCTCCTTAAACGGGAACCGGGAATCCTTTGCAATCTCTGTGGATGGAACAGGCTGGGGAGAGCTGGATACCACCCCGGCTCTGGGTAAATTTGCAAAAGGGACCTGTCTGGACCGGGGACCTGCGGAAGTTAGCCTGACCGGAGACAGCAAACTGACCCTGACTGACATCAACAATACCTGGGGACATCTGGATTACATTCGCCTGGTCCGGATTGGAGACGCGGAGATTCCAGTGGAACCAGAGAGTGTGCTGCGCTATGAATGCGAAAGCTATTATGACCGGATCAACGAGAATGGAACGGCGGCGGATCTGCAGCCGGAGGGTACGATCCAGATCCCCTTATCCGATCTGGACGACTTCCAGGAAGGAAACTACACCCTGAAGATCCGGGCCAACGGAAACCGGACCAGGCTGATGGTCCTGGTAAACGGAGTGCCGGTGGGAATGATCTGCCGGACCGGCAGTGATTTTACGACAGACGGTCTGCGGGAGGCAGCTTTTAAGACCGTGCTGCACCTTGCACCGGGCGACACCATTTCCCTCTATGCGCCGGGGACTGCGGATCTGGGGCCTTACGGATGGGTGGACTGCGTGACCTTAGAGCCTGCCTCCCAGGAACCGGAGAAATTCCCGGATCCGAAAGACTGCATCGTGCTGGAAGCGGAAGATTTCTGGCCGGATGAAACGGAAGCCGGAGGCCAGGTTGCCAATATCAATAATCCGGCGAAAAAGCTGGAGCTGCCGATCCTGGAGGCAGACGGATTCCAGGAAGGTGATTATCAGATCCTGATCTACACCACTGGAACGATGAAGAACTACACGGTATCCGTGAACGGCGAGCAGGTCCTTTCCGGTGCCAGAGCCGGATCCGGATATGAACTGCAGTACCTTACCAGAGAACTGGGCAGCGCTCCGGTTTCTTTAAAGCCAGGCGACATGGTAACGATCCAGTTCCCGGAGCAGGATACGGATAATTACGGCAACTGGGTAGACGCCGTCCATTTCGGCCTGTGTCAGCCTTACGAAAAAACCGAACACGGCGTAACGATCACGGCATCGTCCGGGATCGTCTTCTCCGGCGCAGACAGCTTGGTGACGCCGCTGGATGACGCGGCACTGGAGGAAGTCCGACAGCAGTTTGACATTTCTCCGGAAACGTCTCTGAGCTTCTATGACATTTCCCTGCGCTACGACGGCCAGGATCTGACACTCCCGGAGACAGTCCGGATCTCCCTTCCTATCCCGGAAGGATATGATCCGGAAACTATGAGCCTGTATCAGCTGTCTGACGGCGGCGTCAAGACCAAGCTGGAATTTGGGTCAGACGGAGACAGCGCTGTATTTGAGGCCGGCGGCTCTGGGCGTTACGGACTGATCAATGAGGCAGTCAGCGAGGATGGCTATTATCTGGCAAAAGACTATTATGACCGGGTGACCGGCCCAAACGGCCGCTACGCTGACCTGCAGCCGGGAGATGAGATCCGGATTCCAGTAACAGATCTGGAAGCATTTGCGGAAGGCAGCTATCAGCTTTCCGTCCGCGCCAACGGAAACCGGACCAAGCTCTTTGTCAAGGTCAACGGAGAATATGCAGGCGTACTCTCTCGAGAGAGTACGGACTTTGGGGAGACCGAGGACATGACCCTTTCCGTTCTTCCTGAGATCCTTTCCCTGTCTCCGGGAGATGAAGTAAGTATCTATGCCCCGGGACAGGCTGAGTATGGGCCTTTTGGCTGGATCGATTACGTATCTTTGAAGCCAACCGCAGAAGGACCGGAACCGCTGCCGGAGGCAAAGGCCAAGATCACCCTGGAAGCGGAGGATTTCTGGCCGGACGTAACGGAAGCCGACGGACAGGCAGCCAATATCAATAACCCGGCGAAAAAGCTGGAGCTGCCGATCCTGGCCAGCGATGGTTTCGCGGAGGACGATTACCTGCTCTATCTTTACACCACCGGCACCATGCGGTCCTATGTGATCTCGGTCAACGGCGTTCCGATGCTGACCGGTACCCGGAACGGCTCTGGATACGACATGAGCTATATGGAGCGGGAGGTGGCCGGGGAAATGCTCCACTTAAAGCCCGGCGATCTGGTAACGATCCAATTCCCGGAGCAGGATGCGGACAACTACGGCAACTGGGTAGACCGGGTCGTATTTCACACCAACCGCCGTCCCACCGGCAGCGCGATGGAGGATCGCTGGGGCGGACGGATCTCCAAAGAAAAGGCTGACCAGGCCGATCCGGCAGCTGCGGGAGCGACCTCCCAGGAGAACGGAGCCCTGATCTACCAGGGGGAGGCCTACTACACCAGTCAAAGCGATAATCCGGCGGCAGATCTGCAGCCGGGAGAGCAGATCCTGATCCCGGTATCCGATCACCGCGGGTTCGTGGATGGAGACTACCGGCTGACGATCCGTTCCTGCGGGAACCGAGAAGCCTTTGTCGTCAAGGTCAACGGGATCCGGGTCGGCAGTATTAGCCGCCGGGAGACCAATTACGGGATGGACGCCATGACAGACGATTCCATGGGCGGCGCCATTTCCTTAAAAGCAGGGGATATCCTGGCCATCGAGGGGCAGACCGGCGGAAAATACGGATGGGTGGACTATGTCGCACTCAAAAATATTGCTAAGGCAGAGGCCCAGAGCAGCCAGACCAACTACCGCTGGGAAGCGGAAGATTTTTATCCGAAGCAGAAGGACAATCCGGCGGCAGACTTGCAGCCGGGAGAGGAGATCGTGATCCCCCTTGGGAGCAACCCGGATTTCCCGGAGGGTGAGTATTATATCATGGCGCTGGAATGCGGAAACCGCACCGCGCTGGATGTTAAGGTAAATGGGAACCTGATCGGCTCCATGACCAGGAACGAGACCGGCTTCTCTATGAGCAGCATGACCCTGGATATCCTGGAGCGGCCGTACCGGCTGTCTCCCGGCGATACCATCAGCCTGTGCGGACCGGGAGAGCCCGGGGACGAAGGACCGTGGGGATGGGTGGATCAGCTGATTTTGATCCCGGCGCCAGTCCTGGAGCCTCAGGCTCTGGACGAATACCGCTATCCGGCAGCAGCCTATGGAAAGGCGAGCCTGTTTTTGGCGGCGGCGGACTTACAGCCAGAGGATTCTCTGGTGATCCCTTTAAGCGACAACCGCAGCTTTGCAGAGGGCGATTACCGCCTCATGGTGGTATCCAACGGTACCAGGACCCGGTTCGATGTGCGGATCAACGGAACCTTTGCAGGCAGCATCTTCCGAGAACCTTCGGATTACGGCGATAATGGGATGGCCGCGGATGCCCTGCCCGGGACCTGGCACCTAAAGCCAACAGACGTAGTGACCGTAACTGCCCAGGAAGGGGATGTATACGGCTGGGTAAGCTCTGTGATCCTGGAACCGGTAAAGTAGAAACGGAGGGAGAGTGCGGATGAACATGAAGCGTGTAGCGGCGGCCAGCCTGACCGCCGCGCTGCTCCTGGGCGGAGCAGATGGAAATGGGCGATGGGGACAGATCCCTGGACTAAGCGGAGCTTGCTCCAGTCCCGCATGGGCGGCCCAGGCAGACCCAAGAGAAACAGCAGAGGAGGAACGCAGCGGCATGACAGGAGCAGAGCGTGCTCAGGTGGTATCCCAGGGGGCCTATATCCGGGAACTGGTGACCGACCGGAGCATGTACAGCCCCGGAGAGACCATCCAGGTGCAGATGACCCTGGCGAACCCGGCTGGGGGAGCATGGGAGGCCGAGGTGAAGATGGTGCTCCGCCATTATACGGAGATCGTGTGGCAGGAGGAAGCCAGGATCCCCATGGATTCCAAAGGCTATTCCTTTTCCCTGCAGGCGCCGGGAGAGGATTTTATGGGCTATTCCCTGGAGGTCAGCCTTTACCGGGATGGCCAGCTGATGGATTATGAAGCGACAGGTGTAGATGTATCCTCCGACTGGAATGTATTTCCCCGATACGGCTATGTGACCAAGATGGACCAGTCGAAGGGCGAGGTGAACGAAGCTCTGACCCGTCTGAAAAACCATCACATCAATGGTTTATTTTACTATGATGTGTTTGACACCCAGGAGAAGCCCTTAGCCGGGACCGCAGAGGCTCCGGCAGATTCCTGGAAAACCTTAAACCAGAGCACAGCCCGCCGGGAAACCTTGTTAAACACGATCGACATCGGACATCAGTACAACATGAGATCGTTCTTTTACAACCTGATCTTCGGCGCCTACGATGATTACCAGAACGCCGGCGTGAGCCCGGAATGGGGGATGTACTGCGATCAGCGCCATCAGGAACAGGACGTCCATGACATCTCCGGGATCGGATGGGAGACGGAAAAATTCTGGCTGATGAACCCGGCTGATCCCCAGTGGCAGGACCATTATATCCAGGTCCACAAGGATCTGTTTTCTGTGTATCCTTACGACGGGATCCAGGTGGATTCCCTGGGATACCGAGGGGACCGCTATGACTACGACGGAAATCCCATCCAGCTGGACAACGCCTATGTGCCGATGCTGAACCGCCTGTCAGAGGAATTAGGAAAGAAAGTCATCTTCAATCCGGTTTCCCTTTATGGGATGGAGCCTCAGTTAAAAGGCACGGACTACGATATTGTCTATGTGGAGGTGTGGCCGGGCGAAACGCCGGACTTTGCGGCTCTCAAAAAGACGGTAGACGATATCTACCGGAAAACCAAGGGAGAAAAGGGAACGGTGATCGCTGCCTACATGAATTACGGCGCACCCAAGTCCGAGAACTTTAACGTTCCTTCCATCAATTACGTCAATGCGGTGTTGATGGCAGCCGGCGCCAGCCACCTGGAGCTGGGCGATACGGGGATGCTGTCCAGCGAATATTATCCAGGCAATTCCATGCGGATCACCGCAGGATTGGCGGAGGATCTGGAGGACAGCTACTCCTTCCTGGTGGCCTATGAAAACCTGCTGAGGGGAACCGGCCTGGAGCCGGCCGCCGACGAGACCTACCTGGATGGAAAGCGGACCGGCTCCGATCTAAAGCCGGGGAACGTTTCTTCCTTTACCAAGATCAAGCACCAGTCCGGCTGGAAGGACCGGGAAGTGCTGCATCTTCTGAATTTTGACGGTGCGTCCCACGACAGCTGGGTAGACAAGGGACTGGCCCAGACCGCTCCGGTCACCAAGACCAACGTCACCGTGCGCCACAAATACACCCAGACGCCGGAAAAGGTGTGGATCGCCTCCCCGGACTACCAAGCTGGTATTCCCCAGGAAGTGCCGTTTACGGTACAGGACGGATACGTAACCTTTTCCCTTCCGTATCTGGAATACTATACGATGGTCGTGATCGAATGATCCAAGCCTAAGAACGGATCAGGCCGCCGGAGGCGGCGTGGATGCGGATTCCGCATGCTCGCCTGCCTCCGGCGGCTATTTTAAGAGTTGTGAGCACACGTTTTGATGAAGCGATGAAACCAAAGCTGGGAAGATGGAAGTATTTTGGAGTTCTCTTTATCATAATAGCAGGCCTGGCATCTGCCTGCGCCCCCAAAGGGCAGATTCCGGATGAGCGGCAGGCGCAAACTTCTGTTCCGGCATCGGAGACCGTCCGGGAGGCTGCTTCGGAGGCCGATCCGGAGACCACGCCGGAGGCTGTTCCGGAGACTGCTCCAGAAGTTACACCGGAGACAGCCCCGGAAGCTGCTGAGGTTGCTCCGGATTACGCGGATCGTTCTGCCTGGGCGTTTTGGGAGGCAGAGGACACTTCTCTGGCGGCAGACGTCTTTTTTATCTGCCCCTCCGTCTACCGCGGTTCCGAAAACGCCTGTAATATGTCCCTGTCGGATAAGGATACCAAGGAAAGCTTTGTAGGCGCGATCAACATGGAAAAGGGGATCTATGACGGCGACAGCCGCTTTTTCGCCCCGTATTACCGTCAGATCGGCTTAAATGTCTATGAGATGGAAGAATCCCAGCGGGAGCCCTATCTGGAGATCGCTTACCGGGACATCAAGGCTGCCTTTGCATATTACTGGGAGCATGAAAATAACGGCCGTCCCATCATCCTGGCTGGGTTTTCCCAGGGCGCGGACCTTTGCATCCGCCTGATGAAGGACTGCTTTGCCCAGGAGGAGCGGATGGACCGTCTGGTGGCCTGCTATGCCATCGGCTGGCGGATCACAGAGGAGGAGCTTGCCCAGTATCCCCATCTGAAGATGGCCTCCGGCGCAGACGACACCGGCGCGATCATTTCCTTTAATTCCGAGGCGGAGGGCATTACGGATTCCCTTACCATTCCTCAGGGGACAAAGACGCTGGCCATCAATCCTCTGAACTGGAAA
>DVLJ01000218.1 GCA_018715565.1 Candidatus Ventrimonas merdavium | reverse complement strand
GGATAAGTGTAAGACTAAAAGCAACTTTTGTAGAAGAGGAAATGAGTGAAAGACTAAAATCTACTTTTCGGTATTCAAAGTGGAAATAAACTTTTCACTTCAGTGGAAAAAATGCTGTCGGAGCATGGGATGCTGGTGTCTTGACAATCGGGGGGCAGTAGGCTATAATATTTGGAATGCAGCGGGCGGACAGATTCTGTCCGCCGTCGTGGGATAGTAAAAAGGAAGGAAATGAGCATCATGGCAGAGAAGAAACACATTTTAACTTATGCAGGTCTGAAAAAGTATGAGGATGAGCTGCAGGAGCTGAAAGTAAACCGCAGACGCGAGGTAGCACAGAAGATCAAGGAGGCCAGAGAGCAGGGCGACTTATCTGAGAATGCGGAGTATGATGCGGCAAAGGACGAACAGCGGGACATTGAGCTGCGGATCGAGGAGCTGGAGAAGCTTCTGAAGAACGCAGAGGTGGTAGACGAGGACGAGGTAGATCTGGAGAAGATCAGCATCGGCTGCAAGGTCCGGGTATATGATGTGGAGTACGATGAGGAGATGGAATTCTATATTGTAGGTTCCACCGAGGCCAACAGCCTGCAGAACAAGATCTCCAACGAGTCTCCCGTAGGCCAGGCCCTGCTTGGCAAGCGGGCCGGAGACGTGGTGGATGTGGAGACCCAGGCCGGCGTGATCCAGTATAAGGTGATCGAGATCCAGAGAGTATCATAAAGACGGACAAAGGAGTAAAGAAGATGGCAGAGCAGAATCAGCAGAAGAAGCAGGTTCCGGAGCAGGATATCCACCAGCTGCTGAAGGTGCGCCGGGAGAAACTGGCGGAGCTTCAGGCGGCAGGAAAGGACCCGTTCCAGATCACAAAATACGACGTGACCGTACACAGCACTGACGTGAAGGACGGCTACAGCGAGTGGGAAGGAAAGGAAGTCAGCATCGCAGGCCGCATGATGTCCAAGCGGGTCATGGGCAAGGCTTCCTTCTGCAACGTACAGGATTTAAAGGGTAATATCCAGTGCTATGTGGCCCGGGACGATCTGGGCGAGGAGGATTATAAGGAGTTCAAGCGTCTGGACATCGGTGATATCATCGGCGTGAAGGGCGTGGTCTTCACCACCAAGATGGGAGAGATCTCCATCCATGCCAAGAGCGTGACCCTGCTCTCCAAGAGTCTGCAGGTCCTGCCGGAGAAGTACCACGGCCTGACCAATACGGATATGCGCTACCGTCAGCGGTACACGGACCTGATCATGAACGAGGACGTGAAGAAGACCTTTGTGATGCGCTCCAAGATCATCAGCTGTATCCGCCGCTACTTAGACGGCCAGGGCTTCTTAGAGGTAGAGACTCCGATGCTGGTGGCCAATGCCGGCGGCGCGGCGGCCAGACCTTTTGAGACCCATTACAATGCCCTGGACGAGGATGTGAAGCTCCGCATTTCCCTGGAGCTGTACTTAAAGCGCCTGATCGTCGGCGGCATGGAGCGGGTATACGAGATCGGCCGGGTGTTCCGGAACGAGGGCTTAGACACCCGCCACAATCCGGAGTTCACCCTGATGGAGCTGTATCAGGCGTACACTGACTACAACGGCATGATGGATCTGACGGAGAACATGTTCCGCCACGTGGCCCAGGAGGTCTGCGGCACCACCCTGATCCCTTATGCGGACGTAGAGATCGATCTGGGCAAGCCCTTCGAGCGGCTGACCATGATCGACGCGATCAAGAAATATACGGGCATCGACTTCGAGGAGATCAAGACCACGGAGGAGGCCAAGAAGCTGGCGGATGAAAAAGACGTCCACTACGAGGCGCGCCACGTCCGGGGCGATATCATCAACCTGTTCTTCGAGGAGTTTGTAGAGGAGCATCTGATCCAGCCCACCTTTATCATGGATCATCCGGTAGAGGTATCCCCGCTGACCAAGCGGAAGCCGGATAAGCCGGAGTTAGTAGAGCGCTTCGAGCTGTTCATCTACGGCCGGGAGATGTGCAACGCCTATTCCGAGTTAAATGACCCGATCGATCAGAGAGAGCGGTTCAAGGCTCAGGAGGCGGCTCTGGCCGCCGGCGACGAGGAAGCCAACACCACGGACGAAGATTTCATGAACGCTTTGGAGATCGGTATGCCGCCCACCGGAGGCATCGGCTACGGCATCGACCGTCTGGTGATGCTCCTGACCAACAGCCCGGCGATCCGGGACGTGCTGCTGTTCCCCACAATGAAGTCCTTAGGCGGTTCCGATGCGAAGAAGGGCGATGGGAAGGCCGAGAAGGCAGCTTCTCTGGAGTCTGCTCTGGGTCAGGCGTCCCAGGCGCTTGCCCAGCAGTTAGAGGCGATGCCTGCGGCTGTGTCCGCTCCCCAGCTTGATCTTTCTAAAGTGAAGATCGAGCCGCTGTTTGAGGATGCGGTGGATTTTGACACCTTTTCCAAGTCCGATTTCCGGGTGGTGAAGGTAGAGGCCTGCGAGGCGGTGCCCAAGTCCAAGAAGCTCCTCAAATTCACCTTGAACGACGGAACAGACCGGAAACGCACGATCCTAAGCGGGATCCATGAGTACTATGAGCCGGAGCAGCTGGTTGGAAGGACCTGCGTGGCCATCACCAACCTGCCGCCCAGAAAGATGATGGGCATTGATTCCGAGGGGATGCTGATCTCCGCTGTATATGAGTATGACGGGCGGGAAGGCTTAAACCTGCTGATGCTGGACGATGGGGTTCCGGCGGGGGCGAAGCTGTATTAAGAGGATGTGACAAGGACATTTTCCAACAAAATGGAAAGTGTCCTTTTTTGCTGTTATTCTCATTTCTTTTGTGGTAATATGGAATATAGGATCTGTATAAATGCGATAAAATTAAGGAATGAAGAGCGATGCAGGAGGGATGAGTGCATGTGTACCCAAAATGAGCTGAACAGTATCCTAAGAGAGCTTGTAAAGATATACCAAGCCTTTGAAAGGACCGTTTTAGATATGGCATCATAGATTCAAATGAAAATTAGGAGGCATACATACATGAAATACAATTTTGATGAAGTGATCGACCGGAGCGGCACCTATGCCGTGAAGCTGGAGGCGATGCCCCAGGGAGCGCCCAAGGATGCGCTGCCGGTGTGGGTGGCAGATATGGATTTTCCCTGTGCGGAGCCGATCATCAAAGCGCTCCATGAGCGGGTAGACCGGAGGATCTTTGGCTACACCATGTATGGAAGCGACGACGTAAAAGATGCGGTGACCGGTTGGTTTCGCAAACGGTTCGGCTGGGAGGTGGCTCGGGAAGATCTCGTGTTCAGCCCCGGCGTGGTCCCGGCCCTGGCATATCTGATCCAGCTCCTGACAAAGGAAGGAGACGGCGTGATCATCCAGCGCCCGGTCTACCATCCCTTTACCAACAAGCTCCAGGGACATCGGCGCAGGATCGCCAACAACGCCCTAATCTATGAAAACGGGGCTTACCGCATGGACTACGCGGATCTGGAGGCAAAGTTTGCCGACGAGAACAACAAAGGCCTGATCCTTTGCAGCCCCCATAATCCGGTAGGGAGAGTGTGGACGGAGGAGGAGCTGCGCAGGGTAGTGGACCTGGCAAAACGGTACGGCAAATGGATCATTTCTGATGAGATCCATTCCGACCTGGTGCGGAAGGGCGTGACCCATCATCCCCTGTTAAAGGTGGCGCCGGACTATGCGGACCACATCATCGTATGCACGGCGCCGTCGAAGACGTTCAACCTGGCGGGGATGCAGCTGTCCAATCTGGTGATCCCCAATAAGGAGTGGCAGAAGCAGTGGACGGAGGGAATGAACGGTTCCTGTTTCCTGTCCAGCCCCAGCCCCTTCGGCATCGCCGCTCTGATCGCCGCCTATACCGAGGGAGAGGAGTGGCTGGAGCAGGTAAGGGACTATATTGATGGAAATATCCAGTACGTCAAGGATTATGTAAAAGAACATTTCCCCAAAGCCCATGTGGTGGACACAGAAGGCACCTACCTGGTATGGATCGACTTTAACGGGTATGAAAAAGACCCGAAACGTCTGGAAGCCTGCATGCAGAAGGAAGGGAAGATCGCCTTTGACGAAGGCTACATCTTTGGCGAGGAAGGCAGTGGATTCGAGCGGCTCAATGTCGCTACCCCCAGAAAGAATGTGGAGGAGTGTATGAGGCGGATCGGGAACGCGCTGGAGTGGCTGGAGCGAATATAGTTTGGATCCGTCAGCGAGGAACAAAATTCTTAAATTTTTCTGCCGCATATAGCATTCTTTTGTCAAACATGGTAAGATGATAGAACCTGACAGGTGATCAGATACGTGGGAGGAGGCGTGCAATTATGAACAAGGTGATTACGATCAGCCGCGAGTTTGGGAGCGGCGGACGGGAAGTGGGATTCCGCCTGGCGGAGAAGCTGGGGATCCCGTTTTACGACAAGGAGATCATCTCTCTGGCTGCGGAGGACACCAACATAGCGGAGGATGTGTTCCGGGCGCACGACGAAGTGATCGGACAGAAGGAGCGGATCGACCATGATTATGTGTCGGTGAACCCGTTTTCCCCGCTGTACGAGGTGCCGGTATCAGACCAGGTATTCTTTGCCCAGTCGCAGATGATCCGCAAGCTGGCGTGGGCCGGTCCCTGCGTGATCATCGGCCGCTGTTCCGATATCATCTTAGAGGATGCGCTCCATGTATTTGTCTGCGCCAGCATGAAGAAGCGGGTGGAGCGGATGCAGAGGCTGGAGCCGGATGAGACCGCCAAGAAGCTGGAGGCCCGGATGCGTGAGGTAGACCGGAAGCGGCGGGATTATTACCAGTATTACAGCGGCAACGAGTGGGGCAATCCCCGCAACTATCACCTGTGCTTAAACAGCGGCAAGCTGGGCGTGGAAGGCTGTGTGGACATGATCCTGGAATGCATCAAGATGCAGGAGCGGTAAGGCGCGCAAGGATCGGCAAGGGGCGGTAAAGACTGGCAGGGACCGGGGACGGAAGTCCTGGGGAGCCGGGCCGCCGGAAGGATGTCTGGGCACAGGCCAGATCACAGGAAAAGTGGATAAGGAAACCGCAGGCGGCGCCTGGGACCGGAGATCCGGTCCCGGACGCCGCCTGTTTCCGCGTTTTCTGGGGATTTCCAGGAGGGAGTGACCGCTGCGCCAACCGCTACTCTTCCCGAAAATGCTCCCGCATCAGCGCGATCTCCCTGGCGTAGCCGTCCAGCTCGTTGGGCGTCTCCAGGTAGAAGGGCAGATGGCACAGGGCCGGATGGTTCACCACCCGGATCAGGGCTTCCTGGCCGATATACCCTTCCCCGATCCGGGCGTGCCGGTCCTTCCGGGCGCCCAGGGGATTTTTACTGTCGTTTAAATGGACGGCCTTTAAGCGGGAGAGGCCGATGACCCGGTCAAACTCGGTCAGCACCTCGTCCAGATGGTCCACGATGTCGTAGCCCCCGTCCCAGACATGGCAGGTGTCCAGGCAGACGCCCATGTGGTCCGACAGCGTCACCCGGTCTAAGATCTCCCGCAGCTCCTCGAACCGGCCCCCCACCTCGCTGCCCTTCCCGGCCATGGTCTCTAACAGGACGGTGGTGGTCTGCTCCGGCTGTAAGATGTCGTTCAGCATCTGGGAGATATAGGCGATACCGGTCTCTACCCCCTGCTTCACGTGACTGCCGGGATGGAAGTTGTAGCAATTGCCGGGGGTATATTCCATGCGCGCCAGATCGTCGGCCATGGTGCGCCGGGCAAAATCCCGGACCTGTTCGTCGGCGGAGCAGGCGTTTAAGGTATAGGGGGCATGGGCTAGGATCCTTTGGATCCCCAGCTGGGCCGCTTTGTCTAAGTAGGCGGCCACGTCCGCCGGATCGATGGCTTTGGCGCTGCCGCCCCGGGGATTGCGGGTAAAAAACTGAAAGGTGTTGGCGTTTATCTTTTCTGCGTCCCTCCCCATGGCCAGATAGCCTTTGGAGGAGGAAAGATGACATCCGATCGTAAGCATAGCGTTCCTCGTCTTTCTTTTGCTGGACCGGGAGCGCCCTGAAAACGGGGCTTCCGGCCGGTGTTCATTCCGCTTTACTATAACCGGGATCCGAAAAAAAGTAAAGGGAGACTTTTCTGGCAGAATGTGTTAGAATAGTCCGGAGTCTGGGAAATGGCGGGGATCAGCGGCCCTTCCCGGAAGCAGGGATCGGATCAGAGCGGATCGGATCCCATAGATCAAAGACATGGGATAAGGAGATGGATACGATGAAGACAGAGAACCGTCCCGGCGCTGAGGCGGTCCGGGGCATGCTGCTGACCCTGGCGGGAGGGACGATGTGGGGATTTTCCGGGACCTGCGGCCAATATCTGATGCAGATGAAGGGATTGACCTCCAACTGGCTGGTGCCGGTGCGCCTGGTCACGGCGGGGGCGCTGCTTTTGCTGATCTGTTATGGAAGGACCGGGAACCAGATCTTCCGGATCTGGAAACAGGACTGGGCAGGGATCCTGATCTTTGGCATCTGCGGCATGAGCATGTGCCAGTATACCTATTTTACCGCCATTAGCGCGTCGAACGCAGGCACGGCCACGGTGCTCCAGTATCTGGGACCGGTGGTGATCCTGGTGTACTTATCCTTAAGAAGCCGCCGGTTCCCCAGGCCGGTGGAGCTTTTGGCCATCGGGCTGGCTGTGATGGGGACGTTCCTTTTAGCCACCCATGGAAGACCGGGGACCATGGTGCTGTCCGGCAAGGCGCTGTTCTGGGGTCTGCTGTCTGCGGTGGCGCTGGCCGTGTATACGGTCCAGCCTGGAAGACTCCTGAAGGAATACGGCTCTGCCGTGGTCACCGCCTGGGGGATGCTGATCGGCGGCGGGATGCTCTGCGCGATCTTCCGCCCCTGGACCATCCCGGTGGAGATCGACACGCGGGTGATCGCCGGGATGGCTGCCATCGTGCTGATCGGGACGGTGGCCGCGTTCTCCTGCTATATGGAGGGGATCCGCTGCGTGGGGGCCAAGAAGGGCAGCCTGTATGCGTCGGTGGAGCCAGTGTCCGCCACGGTATTTTCCGTGATCTGGATGCACGCCGCCTTCGGGTGGATGGATCTGGCCGGTTTTCTCTGCATCGTGTCCACGATATTTCTGCTTGCCCTGGATAAGCGGGGATAGTATAATGATAGGAAATGCAAAATGACAGAACAGGGATGGCGCAGGCAGTGTCCATCCCTTTCCGAAGGATCAAGGAGCAGGGGAAGATTGGACAGGAAGGAACAGAACAGGATGCAGGAAGGACCGACAGGCTCCCGGACCGCCGGGGGGACCCGGAATTACCGGATCGTGCTCCAGTATGAGGGCACCCGCTACGACGGCTGGCAGAAGCAGGGCAATACCGCGGAGACCATCCAGGGCAAGCTGGAGGCCGTGCTGGAGCGGATGGCCGGCGTTCCGGTAGAGGTACACGGCTCCGGGCGGACGGACGCAGGCGTACACGCCGCCGGGCAGGTGGCGAACTTCCGGCTGCCGGCAGACTGGGAGCCGGCGGAGGCGATCCAGGCCTATTTAAACCGCTATCTCCCGGAGGATATCCGGGTGCTGGAGGCGGCCCCGGCCCCGGAGCGGTTCCACAGCCGGCTGAGCGCTGTGGAAAAGTGCTATCTCTACCGGGTAGAGACCGGAGCCAAGCGGGATGTATTTTCCAGAAGGACCCAGTATGCCCTGGGGCGGGAGCTGGACCTAGAAGCGATGGAGCAGGGGGCCAGGCTGCTCTGCGGCACCCATGATTTTAAAAGCTTCTGCGGCAACCGGAAGATGAAGAAATCCACGGTCCGCACCATTTCCTCCATCCAGATCCGGCGGGAGCCGGGGAGCAGTCTGGTGGAAATGGTCTTCGTGGGGAACGGTTTTTTGCAGAACATGGTGCGCATCCTGGCAGGCACCCTGATCGAGGTGGGCCTGGGGAGACGGACCTGGCAGTCGGTGAAGGAGACGCTGGAGGCGAAGGACCGGCAGGCCGCCGGACCGACCGCGCCGCCGGAAGGGCTGTGCCTGGAGTGGGTACATTACGGACCGTAGAAAAGCAGCCCCGGAACAGACGGGAGCATATCAGGAAAAAGAGGCGTGCAGTATGACAGAGTTTTTAGTAAGAAGATTTGTAAAAGACTATCAGGATACAGAGAAGGTTGCGGTCCGCACCCGCTACGGCCTTATGGCCAGCGTGGTGGGGATCTGCTGCAATGTGCTGCTGTTTGCGGCCAAGCTGCTGACCGGCATGTTCCTGAACAGTATCTCCGTTATGGCGGATGCGTTCAACAATCTATCCGACGCCGCGTCGTCCATCATCGGGTTCGTGGGGGTGAAGCTGGCGGAGAAGCCGGCGGACGCGGACCATCCCTTTGGACACGGACGGATGGAATACATCGCTGCCTTTGTGGTGGCATTCCTGGTCATCCAGGTGGGCTTCAGCCTGTTCAAAACCTCGGTGGGGAAGATCCTCCATCCCGAGGAATTAAGCTTCAGCCTGGTGTCTGTAGGCATCCTGCTGCTGTCGGTCGGGGTCAAGCTCTGGATGTCCCTGTTCAACCGGAAGCTGGGGAACCGGATCCATTCTACGGTGATGCTGGCGACGGCTGCGGATTCCCTGGGGGACGCGGGAGCCACCCTGGCGACGATCTTCTCCATCGCCGTGTTCGGGATCTTTGGGGTGAACATTGACGGCATCGTGGGGCTGATCGTGTCGGTCCTGGTGCTGATCGCCGGGGTCAACATTGCCAAGGATACCCTGGCCCCCCTTCTGGGAGAGGCCATCGACCCGGAGATCTACCGGCAGATCACGGAATTTGTAGAAAGCTACGACGGCATCGTGGGAAGCCACGACCTGATCGTCCATAATTACGGCCCCAGCCGCAGCATGGCGTCCATCCACGCGGAGGTGCCCAGCGAGGTCAACATCGAAGTCTCCCATGAGATCGTAGACCGGATCGAAAAAGAGGCGGGAGAAAAGCTGGGCGTGTTCCTGGTGATCCATATGGACCCGGTGGAGGTCAACAACGCCCAGGTCACCCATCTGAAGGAAATGGCCGTGGAGGTGATCACCGGACTGGACAGCCGGCTGTCACTCCATGATTTCCGGGTGGTAGAGGGAACGCGCCGCATCAATCTGATCTTTGATCTGGTGGTCCCCAGGGATTATACAAAGGTCATGCAGGATGAATTAAAACAACAGGTCTGTCAGAAAATAAAGGAACGGGATGAACGCTGTTACTGCGTGATCCAGGTGGAGAATTCATTCCGGCAGAACGGCTGAGGCCGCCGCTGGAAAAAACTGCCTGCCGGACCGGGAAAAATACAGGAAACGGATGCAATAAGAACCGTTTTTCCTGCATTAAACTATCAGAAAGGGAATTCGGGTGAATCACGAAGAACTTTTAAGAAGGGTCAGCCTCGGCGACAAAGAGGCGTTCCATCAGTTATATCTGAGCACCGACCGAGCGGTGTACAGTTTCATATTGTCTGTTATGAAGAATCCCCAGGACGCGGAAGAAGTGATGCAGGAGACCTATATGAAGATCTGGACTTCTGCGTCTTCTTATCAGGCCCAGGGGAAGCCCCTGGCGTGGATCTTTACCATTGCCAGGAACCTGTGCTATATGAGGTTCCGCGACCAGAAGCGGATGGCGGACATCGGCCTGGACGAGCTGACGGGCGAGGAGGCGGGAGAGGTGTGCCTGCCCCTGGAGAACCTGGCGGACGCGATGGTGCTGAAGGCGGCCCTGGATCATCTGAAGGAAGAGGAACGGCAGATCGTCCTGCTGCACGCAGGCTCCGGCTTAAAGCACCGGGAGGTGGCAGAGGCTCTTGGCATGCCCCTGGCCACGGTCCTTTCCAAGTATAACCGGGCGTTAAAGAAGATCAAACAGTATGTAAAGGAGGAGTGAGGCGATGAAGTCCCATATGGACCGCGGACAACGGAATAATGCCGGGATCGAACAGCATCTTCAGTCTGCCATGGAATCCCTCACGCCCGATATTTTTGCGTCTCTGGATCTTTCGGTCCCCCAGGAACCGGCAGATCCGTTCCGGGGAGCGGACGCCGTCCGGGTGGCGGTGCTGCAGCGGAGGCTCAGGCGGACGGTGGTGGCGGCTGCGGCCTGTCTGGGCCTTCTCCTTACCGGAGGCGGAGCCTGGCAGTACCATTATTTTAACCGTCAGATCGATTCGGTGATCGGCATCGACGTCAACCCCAGCGTGGAGCTGACGATCAACCGCAGGCAGCGGGTGCTGGCGGCAGAGGCGCTGAACCAGGACGGGGAGGCCGTCATGGAGGATATGGATCTGACCGGCGTGGAGCTGAACGTAGCGGTCAACGCCGTGGTGGGGGCCATGGTGACCCACGGCTATCTGGACGACCTGGACAACGCGATCCTGGTGACCGTGAGCAATGACAGCGTGAAGAAGGCGCGGGAGCTCCGGACCAGCATCGTAGGGGATATTGAGAGGACCCTGGAGGAGAACCAGGTCCAGGCCGTGGTATACGATCAGCAGGTGGTGGAAGATGAGGAGATGAAAGGCCTGGCGGAAGAGTACGATATCTCCTACGGGAAAGCCTACTTCCTGAAGGAGCTGATCGATCAGAACCCGGATCTGTCCATGGACGATATGGAGGAGCTGTCCACCATGACCATGGAGGAGATCGCGGAGAAGATCGCCAGCGATTCCCTGGCGCTGGGGGAACTGGCGGAGCAGGTGAAGGAGACGCAGCCGGAGACCGCCCAGGCCCCGGAGACGGAACCAGAGACCACAGAGGCCCCGGAGACGAGCCAGGACGAGACCGGACCGGAGACCCTTCCCCAGACCACGGAAGCCAGCACGGCGGCCTCAGAGCCGGAGACGGCGCGCCCTGCGGAAACGGAGCCAGAGACGGAGACTCCGGAGGAAGTGGAGGACGGACTGGTAGAGATCGATTATGTGGACTATGAGGACGGCCGCGTCTATGTCTACTTCATGACCCGGGTCACCTGGAAGAATCCCACGGTCCTGGTGAAGGACGGAGACGGCAGCCGCTATGCGGCCTACGTAGAGGATACTTCCCGGGATGAATGCGTGATCGCGGTAGACGGCCTGCGGGGAGGCGCTTCCTACAGCTTTGTGCTGGGGGGACTGACCCCGAAGGGCGGCGATACCGCCACCACCGTGACCGGATACTTTGACACGCCGGAGATCGCCGGAGAGCTTTTGGACGACGACGAGAGCGAGGCGGAGACAACAGCGCCGGAAAACCCGGGGTCGGAGGACTCAGGGGCGGAAAACCCAGGGCCGGAGAAGCCAGTGCCGGAGGACCCAGCGCCGGAGACAACGGCATCGGGATCAACATCGCCAGGATCAGCAGCGCCGGAGCAGGGGACGCCCGGAAGCCAGGAAAGCTCTGCACCTGAGAACGAGGCAGGGGCAGGCACAGAGACCGGAGGGGAGACAGAGACCTCCTCCGGCAGCCAGAAGCAGGACCCTGGGGAGCGTCCGGAGACCGGGGGCGGGGAAGGCCTTGAGGGCAGCCGGGAGCCAGAGACCGGAGAAGGGGCCGGGACCAGCGGACAGGAGACCTCCGGCGCCCCCGCCAGGGAGTCGGAGACGCCCTCTTCCAGGAACGATGAGCCTCTCGAAGGGGGTGCCTAGGGGCGGCCGGAGGCCGCCTCTCTCCCGCCCATTTCCCCGGTCAGATAAAAAAATAAAATTTTTTCAAAAAAAGGGTTGACTCTTTTTGGTATATCATGTATAATGACACTCGTTGCAGCGATGGGCTATCGCCAAATGGTAAGGCAACGGACTCTGACTCCGTCATTTCAAGGTTCGAATCCTTGTAGCCCAGCT
>DVLJ01000217.1 GCA_018715565.1 Candidatus Ventrimonas merdavium | reverse complement strand
GGTCTCGAAACGAACGAACTTCTTAACAGCAATCTTCGCGCCGTTTGCTTTTGCAACCTCAGCTACGTACTGAGCTACGGACTGCTTGCCGTCCTCTGCCTTTACGTATACCTGATCTAACAGGCAAATCTCCTTCAGTTCCTTGTTGATACGGCCCTGGATCATGCCCTGGATCACCTTCTCCGGCTTGGAGGCTTCCTTCGGATCGTTCTGGATCTGAGCCATCAGGATCGCCTTCTCATGCTCGATGTAGTCGGCGCTTACTTCGTCGCGGCTGGTGTACATCGGCTTTAACGCTGCAGCCTGCATCGCCACGTTCTTCGCCATCTCTTTTACCGCGTCGTTCACAACGTCGGTCTCTACGTCAACCAGAACGCCGATCTTGCCGCCTGCATGGATGTAGGAAGCAACAAAACCATTCTCCTCGGTCACTTTCTCGAACCGACGGATGTTCATGTTCTCGCCGATAATGGAGATTTGAGAGGACAGAGCCTCTTTTACGGTCATGGTCTCGTCCTTGGCCCACTTCTCCTCCAGGAACTCGTCCATGTTCTGTGCGCTGGTTGCCAGAGCCTGAGCGGCTACATCGGCAACGTAAGCCTGGAACTTCGCGTTCTTCGCAACGAAGTCGGTCTCAGCGTTTACCTCTACCACCACTGCGCTCTTGCCGTCAGCGGTCAGAGCGGTGTCAACGATACCCTCAGCAGCAATACGGCCAGCCTTCTTCGCTGCGCCTGCCAGTCCCTTCTCTCTCAGGAACTCTACTGCCTTATCCATATCGCCGTCGGTCGCTGCAAGAGCCTTCTTGCAGTCCATCATGCCGGCGCCGGTCATCTCTCTTAACTCTTTTACCATTCCTGCGGTAACTGCTGCCATTGTCTTTCCCTCCATCAAGATATTTGATTAAGCCTCTGCGTTATCCTCGCCTGCAAACTCCTCGGCAAAGTCAGCCTCTGCCTCGCCCTGGTTCGCCTCGATCACAGCGTCTGCCATCTTGGAAACGATCAGTTTTACGGCACGGATCGCATCGTCGTTGCCCGGGATCACATAGTCTAACTCTTCCGGATCGCAGTTGGTGTCAGCGATGCCGATCAGCGGGATACCCAGGGTGTGAGCCTCCTGCACGCAGATACGCTCTTTCTTCGGGTCTACGATGAAGATCGCATCCGGCAGTCTCTTCATCTCTTTGATGCCGCCTAAGTTCTTCTCCAGCTTCTCCCACTCTTTCTTCAGTGCGATGACTTCCTTCTTCGGCAGTACGTCGAAGGTTCCGTCCTCGGACATGGTCTCGATCTCTTTCAGTCTTGCAACACGGCTCTGGATGGTCTTGAAGTTGGTCAGCATGCCGCCTAACCATCTCTCGTTCACATAGAACATACCGCAGCGCTCTGCCTCGGTCTTGATGGCGTCCTGCGCCTGCTTCTTGGTACCAACGAACAGGATGGTGCCGCCGTTGGCAGCGATATCGGCTACGGCCTTGTAAGCCTCGTCTACCTTGCCTACAGACTTCTGCAGGTCAATGATGTAGATGCCGTTTCTCTCGGTGTAGATGTACGGAGCCATCTTCGGGTTCCATCTTCTTGTCTGATGTCCAAAATGAACACCTGCTTCCAAAAGCTGCTTCATAGAAATTACGCTCATGTTTCTTACCTCCAATTTGGTTTTCCTTCCGCCTGCGTCTTATGCTTCCTTCGGGACCTGCCTGGCAGGCACCGCCGTCAGAATCGGCAGACGTGTTTTTTGTCAGCCTTTTCATACTATCACAAGTTTTCCCGTTTGACAAGTGATTTTTCGCGAAAAAACGGGATTCTGCGAAAATCTGTCGTTCCGCAGAAATCTGTCAATCCGCAGCGAACAGGGCCGCCCTGCGGCGGCCCTGCCCATCTGATATGTCTTTGCTTCCTATTATCCTTACGCATTCTGCTCCGCTTTAACGATCTCCGTTATCGCAGACGCCTTTACTTCGTCTCCTTGATATTCTTCAGCTCATCGAACACCACGTCGTTCAGCACCTTGATATACGTCCCCTTCATGCCGGAGGACCGGGACTCGATCACGCCGGCGCTCTCGAACTTCCGCAGGGCGTTGACGATCACGGAGCGGGTGATGCCCACCCGGTCTGCGATCTTGGAGGCCACCAGGATGCCCTCGTTGCCGTCTAATTCCTCGAAGATATGGGTGATCGCCTCCAGCTCGGAAAACGACAGGGTGCTGATCGCCGATTTGACGATCTGGATCTTCCGGGTCTCCTCTGCGTTCTCCTCGTTCACGGAGCGCATCATCTCCAGACCCACTACGGTGGTGCCGTACTCGCTGAGGATGATGTCGTCGATGTCGTACTGTTCATCGCACTTATAGATGAACAGCGTCCCCAGGCGCTCGCCCGCGATGTCGATGGGGGTGATGATGGCCTGGTACTTCTTCACGTTCTCCTCGGCAAAGCCCAGGGTCGCCAGGTTCACGTTCTCCTTGGTGGAGAGGATGCTCAGGAGCCGCTCGTTCAGCAGCCGGTCTACATAGCCGCCCACCTGATCCTCGATCAGCTCCTCAATCTCATCCACACCCGGACAAAGGCCCACGCCCAGCACCTTGCCCTTCTTGCTGATCACGAGAATATTGGAGTACAAGATCTCGCTCAGCACCTTGCAGATGTCGTTGAACACAACTTTGTGAGAATTGTTGTTGTGCAGCAGTTTGTTGATCTTTCTTGTCTTATCAAGAAGCTGTACGCCCATTTTGAAAAACCTCCTCGTCTATTTGGAATCCTTTCGTCCGCACTTTTATACTGATTAAATATTAGCACGATTCACCAACATTAACAAGAGTTTTTCGATATTTTTTGAATTTTATAATTATTCAACAGTTTTTGTTTTTATATTCGTACTATATCCGCACTGCTCATTGGAGCACAGCAGTTTGCTGCCTTTTTCCACCATATAGCTGCCGCACTGAGGGCAGGTTTCCGACGACGGCTTCTGCCAGGACATGAAATCACACTCGGGATTGGCCTCGCAGCCGTAGTATTTGCGGCCCTTCTTGGTCTTTTTGATCACCACGTCCTTCCCGCACTTGGGACAGGCTACGCCGATCTTCTCCAGGTAAGGCTTGGTGTTCTTACAGTCCGGGAAGCCCGGGCAGGCTAAGAACTTTCCGTGAGGGCCGTACTTGATCACCATCTGCCGGCCGCACTGGTCGCATACCACGTCGCTGACCTCGTCGGCGATCTTCACCGACTCCAGCGTCTTCTCCGCCTCCTTCACCGCCTCGTCCAGATCCGGATAGAAATTCTCCACGATGGTCTTCCACTTCACAGAGCCGTCCGCCACCTTATCCAGCAGAAGCTCCATGTTGGCCGTGAAATTTGTATCCACGATGCTGGCAAAGCAGTTCTTCATGATGCCGTTGACCGCTTCTCCCAGCTCGGTGACATACAGGTTCTTATTCTCCTTGGTCACATACCGGCGGGCCAGGATGGTGGTGATCGTCGGCGCGTAGGTACTGGGCCGTCCGATGCCCTGCTCCTCCAGCGCCTTTACCAGGGACGCCTCAGTATAGTGGGCCGGAGGCTGGGTGAAGTGCTGGCTGGGCTCTAAGGCGGACAGGGTCAGGACGTCCCCCTTCTCCAGCTTGCCGAAGAGGGTTCCGCCCTCCTCCTTCTCGTCCTCCTGTACGTAAACGGACATGAAGCCGTCGAAGGCCAGGCGGGAGGCGGACAGGCTGAACTCATAGTCCCCTGCTCCTACCTTCACCGACGTGGTATCGTAGATGGCCGGCTGCATCCGGCTGGCCGCAAACCGCTTCCAGATCAGCTGGTACAGGCGGAACTGGTCTCTGGACAGGGACTCCTTCACCTGCACCGGGGTCAGGGTGATATCCGTGGGACGGATCGCCTCGTGGGCGTCCTGGATCTTCCCGCCGTTCTTCCGGGCCTGCTCCTCCTTCAGCACATAGTTCTCCCCATAAGCAGAGCCGATATATGCTCTGGCCGCCTGATCTGCTTCCTCCGCGATCCGGGTAGAATCGGTACGCAGGTACGTGATCAGACCGATGGTGCCGTGCCCCTTCACGTCCACGCCCTCATACAGCTGCTGAGCCAGGCGCATCGTCTTCTGGGTAGAAAAATTCAGCACCTTGGAGGCTTCCTGCTGCAGGGTACTGGTGGTAAAGGGGATCGGCGGCTTCTTGGTCCGCTGGCCCGGCTTCACCTCCGTCACCGTGTAGGTCTGGCCTTCCAGCTCATTTAAGATCCCGTCTAGCTGCTCCTTCCCGCTGATCGCCAGCCGCTCTCCGTTCTTTCCGTAGAACTTGGCGCGCAGGGCCTTTTTGCTGCCCTTCTGGAGCAGATCCGCCTCCAGGTTCCAGTATTCCTCCGGGATAAAGGCGCTGATCTCGTCCTCCCGGTCGCAGATCATGCGCAGGGCTACGGACTGTACCCGGCCTGCACTTAGGCCCCGCTTCACCTTGGCCCACAGAAGCGGGCTGATGGTATATCCCATCATCCGGTCCAGGATCCGTCTGGCCTGCTGGGCGTCCACCAGGTTCATGTCGATGTCCCTGGGATTCTTTAACGCCGTCTTTACCGCATTCTTGGTGATCTCGTTAAAGCTGATGCGGTAGATCTTCTTATCCTTTAGCTCATCCAGCTTCAGAGCCTTCATCAGGTGCCAGGAAATGGCCTCCCCCTCCCGGTCCGGGTCCGTTGCCAGATAGATCTTATCTGCCTTCTTCACTTCCTTGCGCAGCTTCGCCAGGATGTCTCCCTTTCCCCGGATCGTGATATACTTGGGCTCATAATCATTCTCCACGGAAATCCCCATAGTGCTTTTCGGAAGATCCCGCACATGGCCGTTGGACGCATCCACCGTATAATTAGAACCTAAAAACTTGCGGATCGTCTTTACCTTTGCCGGCGACTCCACAATCACTAAACTGTTTGCCATTCCCTACTCCTATTTATCACATATTTCTGAACCATTTCGGGCGGTTACAGGTTTTTCCCATAATAATGATTCCCCGACCGGTACGCATAGCCTCCCAGTTCCAGCTCCAGCAGGATGCCAAGGCATTCGCTGATCCCCAAGCTGGTCTCTGACAGGATCTCGTCGATATGCTTCGGTTTGAAATCGAGGAAACTATACACCATTTTTTGATTCTTGGCAAGCCCATTTATATTTTTTTCATAGAGAATTAACTCTTTTTGATGTTTTACCCCCAGATATTCCAAAAGATCCCCAGGGGTGAGCGCTAAGTGGGCGCCCTGCTGGATCAGGCCGCTGCAGCCCCGGCTCAGCTGGTCGGTGACCCGCCCGGGGATGGCAAAGATCTCCTTGCCCTGCTCCAGTCCCAGCTCCGCCGTGATGAGGGATCCGCTCTTCTCCCGTGCCTCCACCACCAGCACTGCGTCAGCCAGGCCGCTGATGATCCGGTTGCGGATAGGGAAATTCCTGGGCGCCGGCTTTGTCCCCGGAGGGAACTCGGACAGAATGCCGCCCCGGCTCAGCATCTGCTCAAAAAGCCCGTAATGAGCGGAGGGATAACAGATATTCACCCCGCATCCCAGGATCCCATAGGTATCCCCGCCTCCCTTTAACGCTCCCCGGTGAGCCGCCCCGTCAATACCCAGAGCCAGGCCGCTGACGACCTGCACCCCTTCCGCCGCCAGCGCCTTGGCAAAGGCCTCCGCCAGCTGTTCCCCATAGGCGGAGCACGCCCTGGCGCCTACGATACTGACAGAGGGTCGTCCGTCGTCCGGCACCTGCCCCCGGACGAACAGGCCCATGGGATGATCCGCCAGCTCCAGCAGACGCTGGGGATAGTCCGCGTCATACGGGGTGACGAACCGGATCTTTCCTTCCGCCTCCATGGTCTCCAGCTCCCGCCGACAGTCCTCATACCGCCCCTTCCAGTCCGCCAGCTTTGCCGCCTGGGCTGGAGACAGCACCGAAGGCAGCCCCCCTTCCCCGCTCCATCTGCTTTCTTCCATATTATATACGGCGTCATACCCGCCTGCATACTCCCCTAAACGCCGGATCTTCACCGCTCCCAGGAATGGGGCGGAACAAAGCCAGTACAGCCCGGCCCGTTCCTTTTCTCCCAGCTTCGTTTCCACCTGCTTTTCCGTTTTCTTTTCCTCCATTTCCTCCCTCTCCTTTATCTGATCTCCTTCCAATATCGTTCCTCGATCCCCCGGTATCCCGCCGCCTCCTGAAGGTGCACCCGGCAGATCTCCTCATCTCCAGCCAGGTCGGCGATCGTCCTGGCTACCCGCAGAAGCTTATGGTAGCCCCGGGCGCTTAACCCCAGCCTGCCGAACAGCTCCCGGATATAGGTCTCATCCTCCGGCTTCAGGGCGCAGAAGCGGCGGATCTCCCGGTTCCCCATCTCACTGTTGAAATGGAGGCCCGTCCCGGCAAACCGCCGCGCCTGCACCTGTCTGGCCGCCTCCACCCGGGCGCGGATCGCCGCGGAGGACTCGGCCTGCTCCGTCCTGCAGATCTCGTGAAAGGTAAGAGGCGCCGCCTCCACGCATACATCCAGCCGGTCCAGCAGCGGGCCGGATATCCGTGCCAGATACCGCCGCACCTGAGTGGGGGTACAGGCGCACCGCTCCCGGTCTGGGAAATATCCGCACGGGCAGGGGTTCATAGCCGCCGCCAGCATAAAATGGGCGGGAAAATCATAGGTCCCATGGACCCGGGAAATGGTGACCTTCTTATCCTCCATGGGCTGCCGCAGCATATCCAGGGTCTTCTTCTGGAATTCCGGCAGCTCATCCAGAAAGAGCACGCCCCGGGACGCCAGGGAGATCTCCCCAGGCCTGGGCACCAGACCGCCTCCCATCAGGGCATGGGCGCTGATGGTATGGTGAGGGGAGCGAAAGGGCCTGGCCTGCATCAAAGGCTGCTCCGGGGAAAGCATCCCGCAGGCGCTGTACACCCGGGAGATCTCCATCTGCTCCTCCTTGGAAAGGGCTGGCATGATGGTAGGGATCCGCCGGGCGATCATGCTCTTCCCGCTGCCCGGCGGGCCGATATAGAGGATATTGTGCTGTCCGGCCACCGCCAGCTCCGTGGCCCGCCGCACCATCGTCTGGCCCTGCACCTCAGAAAAATCCACCTCATAGGGCTCCGCTTTCCCAGAAAACATCCCCGGCGGTTCCGGGCAGATCCGGACTGGATCCCGCAGAAGCTCCACCAGCTGGCCCAGGGAGCCTGCTGTCACGATCTCCAAGCCGTCCACCGCCCTTCCTTCCCCTGCGTTTTCCTCCGGCAGGAAGCACCGCCGGATCCCGGCGTCCCGCATCGCCAGGGCCATCGGCAGCACGCCCCGGACCGGCTTCACCCGCCCGTCTAATCCCAGCTCTCCCAAAAAGGCCGCGCCCCGCAGGCTGTCCGGCGGCACCAGGCCGTAGGCCGCCAGCACAGCCATGGCCACCGGCAGGTCCCAGCCTGTCCCCTCCTTGCGCACATTGGCCGGCGATAAGTTCACCGTCACTTTCTTGGCCGTCAGACGGAATCCTGCGTTGCGGGCCGCCGTCCGCACCCGCTCCTCCGCCTCCCGTACCTCGGACCCCAGATACCCCACCATGGAAAAGGACGGAAGGCCCTCGCTCACATCCGCCTCCACCTGGACGAGATAACCCTCCACCCCCAGAAGGCCTCCGCTGTATACCTTACTGAACACCCTGATCCTCCCTTCCGGAGCCTGCCGCCCTGCGGGAGCTGCCCCATCTTCTCCATCTGTTCCATTTCCTATATCTGATCCATCTTCCCCATCTCATCTAACATTGTTCGGGATCATGTACGAACCGTACCTCAGAATTCTCCGAATCAAGAAAAAAGATACTTTTACTATAACGTCGTCTCGGCCAAATAGCAAGAAAAAACGTTCGACACAGATCGACAAGACCTGCATCGAACGTTTCTAAACTGATAGATCTGCGCACCTTCCTTCTTCCAAAACGCTCTGACTGGCACGCTCTATCACTCATAATCAAACTTCATATCCCAGGACCGGCGGATATCGTCCATCAGACGGAGCACCGTCAGGCTGTCCTCCGGCGGGAATTTCTCACTAAAGCACCGGCCGGCTGCCGCGCAGGCAGATGCCTCCCGGATCTGGTACTCAAACCCGTTGATATCATAGGGGAAGGAATACTCCTTAGGCGCTTCTCCGTACCGGGTCAGGGTCATCTGCTGGGCGTGCTGGAAATCCGGGAAGGTGATCACTCCCGCGTCCCCATAGACCGCCGCATGGCGCGCCATGTCCATGCCGATGGCCTGGACCGAATGGGCGACCCGACCGCCAGGATAGGAAAGCTGGAGGGCGCTGAAATCATCCGTGCCAAACTCATTGAAATGCACCTGGCTCTCAAACGCCTCTGGCGCCTCTCCCATGACCGCATGGAGAAAGCCCAGGTTGTAGATACCGATATCCAAAAGCGCGCCGCCTCCCAGCCCAGACTGGAACTTCCGCTCCCGTCTGGCCCCTTTGGCGATGAACCCATAGTCGCAGCGCACAAACCGGACGTTTCCGATGGCTCCCGCAGCCAACAGCTCCCGCAGCTTCTCATAGGCCGGCAGCAGCCGGGTCCAGAACGCCTCCATGAGGAACAGCCCCTTCTGCTCCGCCAGACGGTAAAGCTCCCGGGCCTGCTCCGCATTGGTGGTAAACGGCTTTTCACAGAGCACATGCTTGCCCTGCTCCAGGCACAGCTTACAGTTTTCATAATGGAGGCTGTTGGGCGTGGCGATATAGACCGCCTCCACCTCCGGATCCGCCGCCAGCTCCTCGTAAGAGCCCCAGGCCCGCGGGATCTGATAGGTCCCGGCAAATGCCTCAGCGGACTCTTTCCTTCGGGAACCCACAGCCGCCAGCATCTCTCCTTCTGCCGCCATCCGGACTACCGTGTCCGCAAATTTCTTCGCGATCGTCCCTGTTGCCAAAATGCCCCATCTCATCGATCCTGTTCCTCCTTACAGCAGCCGTTTGATGATCTCGTCTACATATTCCTTGGTCCCGGCGGTCCCGCCCAGATCCGGGGTGATATGGGTCCCTTCGGTCAGCACCTCATCTACCGCCCGGCGGATCCTGGCGGCGCATTCCGTATCGCCCATATATTCCAGCATCATGCAGGCAGACCACAAAAACGCCGTGGGATTGGCGATGCCTTTTCCCGCGATATCCGGCGCGCTCCCGTGCACTGCCTCGAACATCGCGTAGCCATTGCCGATATTGGAGGACGGCAGCAGGCCCAGGCCGCCGATCAGGCCGCTGGACAGATCGGACAGGATATCCCCGTATAAATTCTCCATGACCATCACGTCAAACTTCTCCGGGTTCATCACCATCTGCATAGCCGCGTTGTCCACGATCTTGTCGTCCGCCTCGATCTCCGGATAGTCCTTGGCCACCTCATAGAACACATCCCGGAACAGGCCGTCAGACAGCTTCATGATATTGGCCTTGTGGATGCAGGTCACCTTCTTCCGCCCCTGCTTCACCGCATAGTCAAAGGCGTCCCGCACGATCCGCTCACTGCATTTTCTGGTGATGATCTTGATGGAATGGGCGGTATCCGCGTCCACCATCTCCTCCACGCCGGCGTACAGATCCTCCGTGTTCTCCCGGAAGATCACCAGATCCACATTGGGGAACGGCGTCTTGACCGCCTGGTTGGATTTTGCCGGGCGGATATTGGCATATAAGTCATATTTTTTCCGGAGCATCACGTTCAGGGAGCGGAAGCCTTTTCCCACCGGAGTGGTGATCGGAGACTTTAACAGCACGCCGGTCCGCTCGAAGGACTGGAAGCCCTCCTCCGGGATCAGCGCCCCGTGCTCCTCATATTCCTTCTCTCCTACGGAGAAGATCTCATAGGTCAGTCCTGCCCCCGCGGCGTCCAGCACGGACAGTACCGCGTCCGTGATCTCCGGCCCGATGCCGTCTCCCTTGAATACCGTGATCGTATTGCCGCTTTTTTTGTTCATCCCACTTACCGTCATCTATCTGTCCTCCATCGGTATGTATTCTACATTTTCCCCTACGTACTTGGTAGCCGGGCGCATGATGCGGCCGTCGTAGAGCTTGTTCTCGATATTGTGCGCCACCCATCCTACCAGACGGCTGCACACGAACAGCGGGGTATACAGATCCCTGGGGATGCCTAACATGCCGTAGGCAAAGCCGCTGTAGAAATCCACATTGGTGGGAAGGGCCTTGCCTTTCCGCTCCGCCATCACTTCCAGGGCGATCTTCTCAAAGGTCTTATAATATTCAAACTCCCGCAGCATGCCCTTTTCCTTGGCTACCATCTCGCAGCAGGCCCGCAGCACGTCGGCTCTGGGGTCGGAAATGGTGTAGACCGCATGGCCGAAGCCATAGATCAGACCGGTCTTGTCATACAGCTTCTTATCCATCAGCTTCTCTGCCGCCGCCCGCAGCTTCCGCTCGTCGGGGTTAAAGCCGTCGGTCTCCCGGAGCACCTCATCCATCATCTCCGCCACCTTGATATTGGCGCCGCCGTGACGGGGCCCCTTCAAGGATCCGATGCTCCCGGCCACGGTGGAGTAAAAGTCCGTACCCGTAGAAGAAATGACCACGTTGGTAAAGGTAGAGTTATTGCCGCCGCCGTGATCCGCGTGGAGCATCAGGATGGTATCCAGAAGATCCGCCTCTTTCTCTGTAAACTTCTGATCCTTCCGCAGCAGGCTCAGGAAATTCTCCGCAATGGAATACTCCGGATTGGTGTAATGGATGAACAGGCTGTCCCGGTCATAGTAATGCACCTTGCTCTGGTATGCGTAGCAGGCCACGGAGGGCAGCTTTGCCACCAGGTTCACGCCTTTGATCAGGGTCTCGTACACATCCGTATTGTCCGGATCGTCGTCGTAGTTATACAGGGTCAGCACCGCGTCCTGCAGCTTGTTCATCAGATTTTTCCCCGGCATGCGCAGCAGGTTCATCTCCACAAAATCATCGGGGATCTTATAGCAGCGGCGCAGGGTATGGCAGAATTTATCCAGCTCCTCCTGCTTGGGGAGATAGCCGAACAGCAGGAGGAAACACACTTCCTCGTACCCGAAATGCTTTTTATATTTCCCTTTTACGATCTCGGTCACATCGATGCCGCGGTAAAAAAGCTTGCCTGGGCAGGCCTTGATGCCGTCCTCCGTCTCCTCATAGCCCACAACGTCGGCGACCCGGGTCAGTCCTACCCGCACGCCGGTCCCGTCCTCATTCCGGAGGCCTTTTTTGACGTTGTATTCCTTATACCACTTATTGGGGATATCCGTATAGTTCTGGGATTTCCCGTAAAACTGTGCCAGATAATTTTCTCTCGCCATGGGCGGACCCTCCTTATTTCTTCTCGTTATGCCGGTTGCGGTTATAGTTGATCAGGCATCCTGCCTGGATGATCTCCTTTTCCTCCTGGGTCAGATCTGCGATGTACAGCGTAAGCCTCGTTCCCTCAGCCTTCATCTGCTCCATCCCGTCCGGGCTGAAGCGCTCTGCCCAGGCGATCGCGCCGTCTGCACCCGCCAGAGCCTGCGCCTTCACCACATAGGCAGGGATCTCCTTCATGTCGCCGGAAAGGGCCTCCTTCATGTTGGGGATGAAAATGTAATCCCCCACCTCAAACTCCGGGGCCTCTTTCATCTGGAACGGCAGCATGCCCCAGTTGATCACATTAGAGCGGTACCGCTTGGTCGCGTATTCCTGGCAGATATTGGCCAGACCGCCCAGCACCCGCTGGCAGCTGGCCGCCTGCTCTCTGGCAGATCCGTCGCCAGGACGCACCGCGTACACCACGCTCCCCAGCTCCACGCCGGCCTCCAGGGCGCCAGCCTGGTCCGCTTCCTGGCTTAACCGGGCCGTCTCCTTCGCCCGTCCTACATACTCCGGATCCCGTCTGGACAGGGTGAATTCTGCCAGTCCCAGGGGATTGGAGCGGTAGGAGGAGGTCTCTCCCGAGGGGATCAGCTCGTCGGTGGTGGTCACCGGGTCCATGATCTTGGAGCAGACCTTTAGCAGCACATGGTCAGATAATGCCTTCATCTGCGGCCAGTCCTTGATGTTGGGGCCGTATACCAGCTCCGCGTCCTTCTTGGCCTTGCCGAAGCCGGAATATACCCGGTTCTCATAAGAGCGTCCGTCGAACTCATAGGCCGGGATCTCGCCCCAGCAGGACAGCTCCTCCGCGGAGGTCAGCCGTCCGCCGTTTGCCGCCGTAGCCGCGATGGAGCGGGCGTCCATAAGCGCCACCGCCGCCATCTGGCCATTGCCCGGCTTCGAGCCTTCCCGGTTGGGGAAGTTCCGGGTGGTGTGGCGGATGCTGAACCCGTTGTTGCAGGGGGTGTCTCCCGCGCCGAAGCAGGGTCCGCAGAACGCGGTGCGCACCACAGCGCCTGCGTTCAGCAGCTCCGTCACCACGCCCTTCTTCGCCAGGTCCGCAAATACCGGCTGGGAAGCCGGATACACAGACAGGGAGAACGCTCCGCCACCGCAGCTTCCGCCCCGCAGCGCATTGGCCGCTTCCATGATATTGGAGTAGGTGCCGCCGGCACATCCGGCGATCACGGCCTGAGAAACATAGATCCCGCCGTCATGGATCTTATCAGTCAGGGTAAATCCGGCTCTTCCGCCGGCAACCCGCTCTGCCTCCTTCTCCACCTCCCGGAAGATGTCGCCTGCGTTGGCCTGCACTTCCTCGATGGTGTATACATTGGAGGGATGGAACGGCAGGGCGATCATCGGCTTCACCTGGGATAAGTCCACGTATACGCAGCCGTCATAATAAGCCACGTCCGCCGGCTTTAACTCCCGGTAATCCGCTTCCCGCCCGTGATCCCGCAGATAGGCCCTGGTGTCCTCATCCGTCCTCCAGATCGAGGTCAGGCAGGTGGTCTCCGTGGTCATCACATCGATGCCGTTCCGGTAATCCGTGGTCATGGACGCGATGCCGGGACCTACGAACTCCATCACCTTATTCTTCACGTAGCCGTTGGCAAACACGGCCTTGATGATCGCCAGGGCGATATCCTGGGGGCCTACTCCCGGCTTCGGTGCCCCGTCTAAGTATACGGCGATCACGTCCGGATAAGCAATGTCATATGTATCCGTCAGCAGCTGCTTCACCAGCTCGCCGCCGCCCTCGCCCACGGCCATGGTGCCCAGGGCGCCGTACCGGGTGTGGCTGTCCGAGCCTAAGATCATCCGGCCGCAGCCAGCCATCTGCTCCCGCATGTACTGATGGATGACCGCCATGTGGGGCGGCACATAGATCCCGCCGTACCGCACTGCCGCGGAAAGGCCGAATACGTGATCGTCCTCATTGATGGTGCCGCCTACCGCGCACAAGGTGTTGTGGCAGTAGGTCAGAACGTAAGGGATTGGGAATTCCTCCATCCCTGACGCTTTCGCGGTCTGTACGATGCCAACAAACGTGATATCATGAGAAGCCATAGAATCGAAACGGAGCTTCAGCCGTTCCATATTGTCCGAAGTGTTGTGATCCTTTAAAATAGAATAGGCGATCGTTCCCTTCTTCGCCTCTGCCTGATCCGTTCCCGTCAGAGCCATCCTCTGTCCCGCTTCCGACGCGGGCACGATCTCTGTCCCGTTGTATAGATATATCCCACCGTTATATAACTTTACCATGCGGCTCCCTCCTTATGATTTTTTCTCTCTATTATAGCATAGATTTTCAAAAAACAAACACTTTTCTGCACTTTTTCAGGTACAACCCGGATTTTTATTAGCTCTGCCAAAAACAAGTGTCCGTCTGAGCGCGACTTTCCGGCAATTTTCTCTATAAAATTACATTTTCCATGCATAATCCGCATAAATATACAGCCTTGATCCTGCCAGGCCCCGCTCCGGGAAACAAGAAAGTGTGCGCCTCCTTGCGGAGCACTTTTGTTTAATAGGAAACCCAGTTTCCTATTAAATAAAAAAACCGCATCCAGGAAATCCCGGACACGGTCCTAAATGCTCCTTCCCTGATCCCCTACGTCAGGAATAACGCCACGATCAGGGGGATGGTCCCAATGGACAGCAGCGTGGTCAGAAATACGGTCTTTGCCGCCAGCGCCTCATCCCTTCCGTATTCCGTGGCGAACAGCACGGCAATGCTCCCCACCGGCATCGCCAGGATGACCAGCGTGATCCCCAAAAGCAGGGCGTCCGGCACCAGCATCCGCAGCACCGGATAGGCTAGGGCAGGAAGGGCCACCTGCCTAAGCAGTGTATAGGGATAGATCCGGAATTCGCTGAACACCTCCCGGACCGGCACTGCCGCCAGACTGGAGCCGATCAGCATCATCGCCAGGGGGGTGGTCATATCGCCCACCATAGACACGGTGCTGGCAATGATCTCCGGCGCCTTCCACCCGGCAAAATAGATGAACAGGGTGACAAAGGAGGAAACTACCCCTGGAGAGATCAGGCTTTTGATCTCCACCGCCGTCTTCTTCCCACTTCCCAGGTTCATCATCATCCGGCCCGCAGTGAATACAGCCAGATTAAACACCAGGTTCACGATCGCCGTGTACAGGATCGCTTCCTCGCCGAATACCGCCCGGATCACCGGGAATCCCATATATCCTACATTGGAAAAAACCGTCATGAACAGGTACAGTCCCTGTTCCTTTGCCGGGACCCGCATCAGCTTCGTCAGGATCCAGCTGACAGCCGGCAGGAGCACATACATCCCAACGGAGATCGCCAGCATCATCAGCACCCGCCCCCGGTCCTGCCCTCCGTCTCCGGAAAGCACGGAGGACAGGATCATCGCCGGGGTCGTCACATCCAGCACAAAGGTCGTCAGCCTCCGGCTCAGTTCCTTATCTAACATCCCGATCAGACGCAGACCATATCCCAGCGCGATCAGCAAAAACAGCTGGATCATCTGCAGAAGGATCACCATGATATCCATGAATCGTTTCCTCTTTTCTTCTGTATATCGTTCCGTCTGTTAATCCAGAACGTTGCGGATGGTCTTGGGACTGCGGTAGTTCCAGGTTGAGATCTTAATGCCGCTCTTCCTGCTGGCCGCATGGACCACCTGGCCGTTGCCGATGTACATGGCCACATGGTTCACAACGCCGCGGCTGTTGGTATAGAAGATCAGGTCTCCCGGCTGCATCTGGCTGGAGCTGACCGCACGGCCGACCCGCGCCTGGTCGCTGGATACGCGGGGGAGACTGACTCCCGCCACATTGCTCAATACGTACTTCACAAATCCGGAGCAGTCTGCGCCGGTGTGCGGATCGTTGCCGCCCCAGACATAACGGCCGCCTACGAACTGCAGGGCATAGTTGACTACCTTTGCCCGCAGGGACGCCTGCTGGTTCGCCCGCTCCTCCAGGGGAGAGAACTTGATCGCTTCGGTCAGGGCGTAGCGCACCTCCACATTGTTATCCCTGGTGGAGATATACGCCTTATCCGTAGAGCCGTCCTCGCTGTCGCCGGTATCCAGCTCGATCTCCACCCAGCCGTCCAGCTGGTTGACCACCGAATACCGCTCCGCCTTGGAGATCTGGGTCCAGATCTTGGCGTCGGTGCTGGGCTCCGCCCGGACGTTCAGCTTGTCCGTGTTGACAATGGCCGTCAGGCTGGCCTCCTGAAGGGCCAGATCCTTCGCCTCCTGCCCCACTGCCACGTGGTCCGCGGACACGTAACCGGTGATGGGACCGGACTTGATCTTATACCAGCCGTCCAGCGTCTCCAGGATATCTCCCGCCGCGTTGCTGGGCAGCTTTCCGATGATGTTCTCTCCGTACTCGTCCTGCTTGGGCTCGCTGCGGATGTTCAGATAGTTATCCACCTTGGAGATCAGCAGGTTGTCATACTGGTTCAGGGCCATGGCCTTCAGATCCAGCTTCCGCCCTTCGTTCAGTGCCAGGCGGATATCCAGGAATTCACTGGACATGTATCCTTCTTCGATCCTGACCCAGCCGTCTAGCTCCTCCAGGACCGGGTAACGCTCATTCTTTAATGCCTGCCCTACCACGTTCGCGGCAGAATCCGCCGCCGGCTCTGTGCGGATGTTCAGCTTGCCGTCCTCGTCCTGGACTTGGACGATGGCCATGGTGGTCACATACTCCAGGGCCTTGGTCCTGGCCTCCTCGCCGGTCAGCACGTAGCGGTTATTGATATAGCCGTCCACGCCGCCGGACTGGATATGGGACCACTCGCCCTCGGTCTCCAGGATCTCGCAGGCGCTGTTCTCCTGCAGGCTGCCGATGATATCGCCCCCAAGATCCGGCGTCTTCCGGATGTTCAGATAGCCGCCGTTCTCCAGCTGGACCAGCCCTAGGTTCTGGTAGGAGTCTACCACGGCCTGCTTAGCCGCCGCTTCTTCCGCTGCCGCCTGGGCCTCTAAATCTTCCTGGGAAAGAGTCTGCCCGTCCGCCTCCCCGGTCTGGGCCGGCGCATTGGCCGCTGCCGGGTCGCTGCCTCCGCTCTCCTGATCTTTTCCAAAAAAAAGGGCCAGCGCTGTCACCGCAACTATCAGTACAGCCGCCGCCGCTCCCAGCAGGATATATTTGTGAACAAGCGATCTCTTTCTCTTTCGTCTGGCTTTGTTTAAGATCTGGATGTAATTCTTATCTTCTGCCATCGTTCCACTCCTTGTATCTAACAGGCTTTCTCCGCTAATATTCTACTCTGTCACGATCCGCGCCTGCGGCGCTTATCGCTCATTATATCATACTTTTATCTCTTTGACGAGATATGGAGATTAAAAAATTATGAAAAATCTATGACAGGATGTTTATAGAAATTTTACTTCCCACGTCTCCTTCCTAAAGAAAAATTAATAAAAAAACAATGGTATTTTCTTCGTGTTTGTAGTACACTTCAAGTGTTCATGATCCATGAAACTTAAAGTATGAGGAGTGATATTATGATGAAAAAAGCATTGTTACTGGCTATGGCTGCTGCGCTGGCGATCAGTTCCGCCGCCTGCTCCAAGAAGGAAGAGGCTCCCGCTGCCACTACGGCAGCCACCACAGAGGCCGCTTCCACCGAAGCGCCTGCGGAGACAGAAGCCACCGAGGCTGAGACCGAAGAGATCGAAGAAGATTATGCGAGCGGTGAGATCACGAAGATCGACGGCACGGTCCTGACCGTCCAGATCGACGATGAGACCGCTGTGGACTACGACATCGCCGATGCAGAGATCGTGCAGGAATTCCCCCTTTCTGAGGGTGACTTAGTCGACATCACCTACCCGGCGGGATCCACGGAGGATCCGGTACCTGTACTTTATATGGAAGTATTCGAGTCTGTGATCGGCTTGAACACGGATCCTTCTGCAGAAGGCATCGTGAAGGACGCGACCATGGCTTCCCTGACCCTGGAAGTGGACGGCACAGACTATGTGATGACCAAAGCGAACGCTTACGTCGTTGCGAAGGAAGGCATCACCGTAGGTCAGAAGGCGACGGTTACCTACCTGGGCGATCTGGATGACGAGCCCATGGCTGTGAAGATCGTGATGGAGGATTCCTACGATACTCCGGAAGCAGAAGAAAGCGCCTTCATCGGTGAGGTAGCACAGGTTGGCGAAGAAGGCAACCGGATCGTATTAGAGTCTGCTGTGGGCGATTTCTTCACCTTCGTATCTGACGATATCGATTTCAGCGGCTATAAGGAGGGTCAGACCCTGCAGATCACCTATACCGGCACCATCGGCGCGAAAGAGATACCGGCGGTGGCTGTGGTGACGAAGTAAGATCGCAGAGTGGACACATTTCCCTAGAAGAAGCAGCGGCGTGACCGAGGTCACGCCGTTTTCTTTTCCATTATTTTAAAAGATCATACACGATCGCTGAAAATGTCTGGATCCCGTCCACCAGCACCTTCTCGTCAAAGTCAAAGGCGGTGGTGTGCTGGGCCGAAGCCATGTCCGTCATGGAGCGCATATAGGTGGCTTTGCCGCCGTGGGCCTGCACCCGGTTCATCATCAGGGAGATATCCTCGCTCCCCCAGTTCTGGGCATTCTCACAGCTGCTGACCTTCAGATGGGGCAGATGCTCCCGCACCACATCCCCGATGTGGCTCAGGAAATCCAGATCACTCTGCTGGGATTCGGAAGCGCCCTGGGGGATCATCTCACAGGTGCATCCGGTCATCTCCGCCGCCGCCTGGCAGATCCGCCGGGCCTGCTCGTCCATATAGGCGTTGATCTCCGTGGTCTCTCCCCGCACCTCGATCTGCATCATGGCCTGGTCCGGGATCACGTTCCGGCCTGTTCCCCCCTGGATCACGCCCACGTTCACCCGGGAGATCCCGCCGGAATGGCGGGGGATCGCCGTTAAGTTCAGCACCGCGTTGGCCGCGGCCACGATAGCGCTCCGGCCATTCTCCGGGAACCCGCCTGCATGGGCCGCCTGCCCGTGGTAATGCACGTCGTACTTGCTGGTAGCCAGAGAGCCCCAGGTCCCCGGCGTCACGTCCCCGTCATCCGGGCCGCCGGTGGGCGCGATATGAGTCCCTACAAAATAATCCACGTCATCCAGATGGCCGTGGGCCACGATGGGACGGGCGCCCTTCGCCCCTTCCTCTCCCGGCTGGAAGATCAGCTTCACCGTGCCGTGAAGGCTGTCCCGGATCCGCATCAGGACCTCCGCTGTCCCCAGGCCGATCACCGCGTGGGCATCATGGCCGCAGGCATGCATCATCCCCGGATTCTGGGAGGAGAAGCCCTCCGCAAACGGACGGTGGGACGGGGTCTCATCCTCGATCAGCCCCAGGGCGTCGATATCAAACCGCAGGCCGACCACCGGTCCCTCTCCGCACCGCAGAATCCCGATCACGCCGGTGAAGCCCTGCTTCATCTCCTCCGTCAGATACTCCGCCGGAGCTCCCTGCTCCAGCGCCAGGGCCGCATGCTCTGCCAAAGCCTCCGCCGACGGCACCCCGTACCGCTCCGTCTCCAGGCACACCGCCTTCCCGGTCAGCACTTCATATCCCAGCTCCGTCAGCGTCTTGGCGATGATCGCCGAGGTGCGCATCTCATACCACGCCGTCTCCGGGTACTTATGGAAATCCCTCCGACGCATCCGGCTTATATGGTCTAATTCCTTTGCATATCCAATGATCTTATCGTACATCTTCCAGTCCTCCCTTTCCGTCTTTGACCGCTGCTTCTATTCTAGCATAGCCCCGGAAAAAACACAAAAAGAAATTGAAGAATCCTCCAAACCAGCGTATAATAAAACCAGCGTTTTTCCGACCCCATCCCAGCTTCCGGCACAGCGCCTGGAATGGCCGGAAAGCCATTACACTGATCACACAAAGGAGGATCCTATGAAACCAGCGCTCATCATCGGCTCTACCTGCGTCGATGTCATCATACAGATCGATCATCTTCCCAAAACCGAAGAAAATATCCGCCCCACGGCCCAATCCATGGCCCTGGGAGGCTGCGCCTACAATGTGGCCGCCATGTTCCGGCTGTTAGACGCCCCGCACACCTTTATCACCCCGGTGGGAGGCGGCACCTACGGCGACTACGTAGCCAAGGAGATGAAAGCCCGGAACATCCCGATCCACGTTTCTCTCCCCCAGGAGGAAAACGGCTGCTGCTACTGCCTGGTGGAAAAAAGCGGTGAGCGCACCTTCATGTCCTATCACGGCGTGGAATACTCCTTCCAGAAGTCCTGGATGGAGCCCTTTGACGCCGACGGTTACGGCCTGGCCTATGTCTGCGGCCTGGAGATCGAAGAAGCCACCGGCGGGAACCTGATCGGATATCTGGAAGAACATCCCCAGCTTTCCGTCTGCTATGCCCCCGGTCCCCGAGGGGTCCTCATCGATCCGGAGAAGACCAGGCGCATGATGGACCTCCATCCCATGCTCCACATCAACGAATCTGAGGCCCGCAGCCTGACCGGCTTATCCGGCATCCCGGAGGCCGCCGCAGCCCTTCACGCCCGCACCGGCAATACGGTGATCATCACCCTGGGCGAACAGGGTGCCTACTGCCTGGAACAGAACGGGGACGCTTACCTGGTGCCCTCCGTACCGGCCAGGGAGGTGGCCGATACCATCGGAGCCGGAGACTCCCATATCGGCACGATCCTGGCCTGTCTCACCATGGACATGCCGTTAAAGGATGCCATCGCCTATGCTAACCGGGTCTCCTCCGCTGTCGTCAGCGTCAAAGGAGCCACCCTGCCGCCGGAACTGCTGCCGGAACTGCCGAACACTCCGTAGCTGCCGAGATCGCTTTCGTTGCTGCTGCCTTCGCCGCTGCTACAGACAAATTCCTTCTATAAAAATATCTCTTCACCAAAAAACCGCCGGGCCAGAAAGAAGATCTTGAAACCTTCTCTCCGCCCGGCGGTCTTATCATCTTACGATGATCATTTCTCTTCTATCAGAAAACCGCACTGTCTATCTGATCTTACACCACACTCTTTAAGCCCAGAGTCTTCTCGATCACCAGCATCACGCCCAGGGTGATCACCATCAGAAGGGACGCCAGCGCCGCGATCGTCGGATCAAAGTGGTACTCTACATACGCCATCATCTCGATCGGCAGCACCGTCACCCCTGCGCTGGTCAAAAAGGCCGACAGGGATACGTTGTTGAACGAGTTGATGATCGCCATGATGCAGGCCGACACGATGCCGGACTTGATGTTCGGCAGCAGGATATGCAGGAACGCATAGCTGTTGCTGGCCCCCAGGATCTTGGCCGCCTCCTCCATGGAGAAATCAAAGTTCGCCAGGCTGGAGGTCACCACCCGCATCACATAAGGGATGGACAGGATAGTATGGCCGATCAGCAGGCTGGGCAGCGCCGGCAGGCTGAACCGGTTGGTCACATAGCGCAGCATCACAAAGCCCAGTACGATCACCGGGATCAGGACCGGAGACAGGAACAGGCTCTTGATGAACTCCTTGCCCCGGAACCGGTAGCGGTTCAAGGCATACGCCGCCGGAAGCCCCAGCACCAGCGCCAGAAACGTAGCCGCAAAGGCGATGATGATGCTGTACTTGGCCGCGCTCCCAAAGGTCTTCACCTTCAGGATCTGCTCGTACCACCGCAGGGTGAAGCCCTGCCCCGGGAATGTCAGATAGGTGGTATCGCTGAACGACGCCGCCATGATGATCAGAAGCGGCCCGATCAGGAAGATATAGACTAGGATCGTCACAATAAACAGTGCTTTACTTTTCTTCATGAAACTCTCCTTTGTGAGGAAATGGTCCCTCCGTTTTACTGTACGGAGAACAGTTCGTTCCAACGCTCGGTCCAATCCGCCTTATTGGCATTGATCACGGACCAATCCGGAAGCAGCAGGCTGTCGATCATCTCTTTGCCGTAGGTGAAGTTGGCGGACTGCTCGGGGGTCAGCTCCACATCGGTGCGCACCGGGGAGTCTACGCCGTCCAGAGCCTCAGCCAGCTGTACTTCCTTGGAGATATAGAAATCGATGAACGCCATCGCCAGGTCTTTGTTCTCACAGCCTTTTACCATGTTGATGGCGTTGTAGCCGCTGTAGCAGCCCTCTGCCGGGTCAACCCAGATATAATCCTCGGAAGCCTGCTTCGCCGCGGTATAGGAGAAGTCCAGCAGCACGGCCACGGAGATCTCGCCCTGGTTCAGCATGGTGATCGTATCGTTGGCGCTGGTGTAGGTCTTCTTTACATTGGGCTTTAACTCCTCCATCTTGGCAAAGATCGCGTCGTCGTCCTCGCCCGGGGTCAGGCCGGCCATCTCTGCGGTGGCATAGTAGAACAGCGGACCAGAGGTGGTGGTGATATCCGGGATCGCGATAGAGTCTGCCAGCTCCGGATTCCACAGATCTGCCCAGGAAGTGATCTCGATCGGGCAGTATGCCTTATCGTACACGATGCCCAGACGGTTAAAGGTATAGGCCGGGCCGTATTCCTCGCCGAACGGCGCTTTCGCGTTGTCGTACAGGGCGTCTAAGTTGGTCAGCTTGCTGGAATCGATCGGCTCTAACAGATCCGCGTCGATCAGGTCTGCCACGAACGAGTCGCCGATGATCACGATATCGTAGTTGCCGGGAGTCTCTTTGATCTTGGTAACACGCTCCGCGTTCTTGCCGCCTTCCACGATCAGTTTGCAGCCGGTGGCTTCCATGAACGGATCGTAGATGTTCTTCTGGAGCAGCTCCGCGTTAAATGAGAAGGTGGATACGCTCAGCTCCTGTCCTTCAAAATTCCCCAGATCCGGGGTCTCAGCCGCATCCCCGGCCGCCTCTTCCCCAGCCGCGGGAGTCTCCGCCTCCGGAGCCGCCGTAGTGGACGGTTCTGCGGAACCGCCGCAGGCAGTCAGTGCAGCGGTCATGGATGCTGCCATCAGTACGCTTAACAATCTTTTTTTCATAATGGGTTCTCTCCTTCTTTCCTTAAAGCTTTCCTTAGAGCAGGATGATTTTATTGGGCTGTAAGGATAACGTCACCTTATCGCCTACGCTGTAAACACTCTCCTGGTCCGCGCTGACCTCCAGCTCGCCCACAGCGGTGCGGACGTTGTACTGGTGGCGCTTTCCAAGGAATGTACTTACCACGATCTCTCCCTGCAGGGGGTTCACTGCGCTCTGCCCCTCCGGCACGATCAGGATATCCTCCGGACGGATGCAGGCCTTCCCGGTGGCTCCTGTCTTGCTCTCCGTCACCGTGATCTTGCTGCCGTCGGCGGCCACGTAATCCCCTTCCCCGCCGTCTTTCTTCAGATCCAGGAAATTCTCAAAGCCGACGAACCGGGCGATGAACTCGGTCTTGGGATGGTTGTAGATCACAGACGGGCTGTCCATCTGCTCGATCACACCGTGGTTCATAATCGCCACCTTATCGGAGATCGCAAAGCACTCCTCCTGGTCGTGGGTCACATAGATGGCCGTAAAGCCGAACTTCTGCTGCAGCCGGCGGATCTCCACCCGCATCTTCACCCGCAGCTTGGCGTCCAGGTTGCTCAGCGGCTCGTCCAGCAGGAGCAGATCCGGCTTGATCACCAGGGCTCTGGCCAGGGCCACTCTCTGCCGCTGTCCGCCGGACATCTCCTTGGGGAAACGCTTCTCAAAGCCGGCCAGATCCACCGTCTCCAGCATGGCCATGACCTCTTTCCTTATCTGGTCCTGGGGCATCTTGCGCATCTTCAAGCCGAACGCCACGTTGTCAAACACCGTCATATGGGGGAACAGGGCGTAGCTCTGGAACACGAATCCGAAGTTCCGCTTATTCAGCGGGACCTGGGTGTAATCCTTGCCATTGAACATAAAGGTCCCGCCCATGGGAGTGGAAAATCCGGCGATCAGCCGCAGCGTAGTAGTCTTGCCGCATCCGCTGGAGCCGAGCAAGGATACCAGCTCTCCCTTCTCCACCTGGAAATCCAGGTCCTTTAAGATTACATTTTTGTCATACCCTGCAGTGATCTTCTGCAATTCTAACAGTGCCATATCGTTCTCCTTTATCTTCTCTGCCGCCGGCGCTCTCCCGCGGGCTGACGCTCATTCTCACTATATCGTCGGATTCAGTTTCCTGCTGATCGCGTTGATCACGCTGGATACCAGCATCGTCACCACGATCATGACTACCGCTACCACCGAGGCCTGGGTCCAGTCGCCTAAGGACATGGCCTGCTGGTAGATCATCGTAGCCAGCACGCGGGTATCGGTGCCGCCTAAGAGCTGCGGCGTGGTGTAAGCCGTCAGGCAGCCGGTGAACACCAGCACGCTCCCGGTCACCAGGCCGGGGATGCTTAAAGGGAGCACCACGTAGCGGAAGGTACTGGCCTTGGACGCGCCTAAATTGCCCGCCGCCAGGTTCAGGTCTTCGGAAATATTGTCCATGATACCGATCAGGGACAGGATCATCAGCGGAAGGAACAGCTGGATGAATCCCACCACCATGGAAAATTCATTGTAAAGGAGGCTCAGCGGCTTATCCACCAGGCCGGAGCTCACCAGCAGGTCGTTGACAAAGCCCTTCTTGCCCAGGATGACCATCCAGCTGAAGGACCGGATGACCGGACTGGTGAACATGGGGAACACCGCCAGGGCCATGAGCATGCCTTTGTTCTTGGAATACTTGGAAATGTAGTAAGCAGTGGGGAAGCCTAAGATGGCACACACCACCGTGCTGATCAGGCTCAGCCGGATGCTCCGCTCAAACACCTGCTTAAAATAGGTGCTGTCCAGCAGGCTGAAATACTGGGACAGGGTAAAATTCCCCGCCTCGTCAAAGAATGTGGTCAGCATCAGGGAAAACAGGGGGATCAGCATAAATACCGCCAAAAACAGGCACCCTGGAAGGATAAACAGCCAATAGATCTTCGTCTTTTTCTCGAGCACGGGTCTTACCAACCTTTCCTTTTTCGATTCAAACAGGCATAGAGCCGAAGTCAACACGAAAGAGGGCCGTTTATTTATAAGTCGATCATGCACTCATTAAAC
>DVLJ01000216.1 GCA_018715565.1 Candidatus Ventrimonas merdavium | reverse complement strand
GACTATATCCATGTAGTGGACTTGGCAGACGGCCATGTAAAGGCTCTGGCTAAGTTAAGCGGTGAGCAGGGCGGCGTATGGATCTACAACCTGGGCACCGGCCATGGCTACAGCGTGATGGATATGGTGAAGGCCTTCGAGGAATCCAACCAGTTAAAGATCAACTATGTGTTCAAGGACCGCCGTCCCGGCGACGTGCCCCAGTGCTACGCCGACCCGGCCAAGGCAGAGCGGGAGCTGGGCTGGAAGGCGAAGAACGGCATCAAGGAGATGTGCGAGGACGCCTGGAGATGGCAGAAGAACAATCCCAACGGATACGATCAGCAGTAAGCAGATAAGGAAAAAATATGAGCGGAGGATCACGACGATCCTCCGCCCATTAATATCTTCATAATATAGGCATAGACCTCCTGGCTGCATTCGTTCCAGTGGCTGCACATGGTCTCGGCCTGCTCCTTCTCCGGGACGGAGATGTCCAGGCCGATCAGGGTGCTGCGGCCTTCCCGGACCTCACAGTGGACTACGTAGTCCTGATTGGTGGAGCGGTAGTAGTCGGCCATGGTGCTGACCTCCTCCCGCATCCGGAACCGGTTCTCCTTCAGATATCGATCCATGTCCTCCACGATGGCGGGGGAGATGTCCTTGCCGAAGAAGGACAGGGTTTCCTCGCCCTCCCGGGTGATCACGTAGCGGGTGCTGTTGTGGGTGGACTCGGTACGGATGAGCCCGGCCTCCTGCAGCTCGCTGAGGGCCTGCTGGAGGGTGAAGTAGCTGGCGTACTCATGCTGGAGGAAGAAATCCGTCAGCTGAGCGTTGGTCAGGGGGAAATTCACCTGCTTCAGCATATACAGGTTCATCAGTTTATATAAGGTCATTGGTTCGGATAACATGGGTCGCGCGCCTTTCCACAATCATGATTTCGATCATCTTTTTTAATCATACCAATTTAATCCTTTTAAATCAAGAGAAATTGTGTTATTATAGTGTGGATAATGGGCATTTTTAAGGTGGTACTATGAGAGAACGAATCAACCGGCTGGCAAAAGGCATCGTAGACAGCGAACGGCTGGAACTGACCGTGATGCCGGAAGCGGTAGAAGACACGGTGCAGGCCGGCGCCATAACGGAAAAGGAACTATATGCGGCGGACGTGCAGGGCAGGTTCATGAAGGGCCTGGTATATTCTTCCAATATGCGGGTCCGTATCCGGGACAGCGCCTTTGGAGGGAACCGCAACCATATCGCTTACCAGGTAGACGGCAGAGATCTGAGCCGGGACGACGTGGTGGAGGGAGCCTTTTATTTTGTCACCAATGGGGGCGAAAAGAAGGTCCCGTACCGCTTCCAGGTAGAATCAGGCCTTGCGGGAAAGCTGCTGGATAAGCTGGAGACCCCGGCGGATCTGGCGGCCCTGGTCCGGGCCGACTATGAGCAGGCGCTGCGGTTATTTGAATATGGGGATTTTGTGGAGGCTCCGTTCATGCAGGAGCTTTCTGCCCGCGCCCTGTACGACGGGCTGCGGGGACGGCTGAACCGGCAGAACCAGCTGGAGGAATTCCTGGTGGCCCTGCGGGCGAAGGAGCCGGTGGAGCTGCGGATCGAGAAGAAGACCCGGCGGTATGAGAAGCCGGCCGGGCTGACTGCCGATGTGCTGGAGGTGCGGACCAATACCTGGGGCTACGTGCAGTTCCAGGTGTCGGCAGACGGCGAGTTTTTGGAGATCCCCAAGACCACCTTTGGGAATGCGGACTTTCAGGACGGCGTGTGCCCGGTGGGATACCGGGTGAACCCGGCCAGGCTCCACCAGGGGAAGAACCTGGGGGCGATCCGCCTTAAGACGGTGCGGGATACCATCACATTGCCGGTGGAGGTGTTCGCGGGCATCGATGTCCGGGAAGGAGAAGCCGGCCGGACCCAGGAGGCTCTGATGCAGTATTTAAGCCTGCGCCTCCAGTATGAGATCGGCCTTTATGAGGAGCGGCTGCTGGTGAACCAGATGCGGCAGCAGCTGGAGCGCCTGCGTGGGAGCGAGGGGGATACCCTGTTAAACTGCCTGCGGCATGCGGAGCTGTGCCTTTTAGAGGAGCAGAAGGACCGGGCGCAGCTGGCCTTGGAGACGGTAAAGGGCATGCTTTTGGAGGATCCGGAGGCGCCGGCGGAGTACCGGTATTTTTACCAGTACCTGCAGGCACAGTGCACGGGAGAGCGGTCTGCCCGGGACGCGCTTTTGGATGACCTTTTGAAGCGGGTGGAACAGGAGCTGGAGACCGATCCCTGCAATACGGCGCTGTTCCTGTTGAAGAAAAAGCTGGAGCCGGAGCAGGGATATCCGGCGGAGGAGTTAGAGGAGCTGCGGTCCATGTTCCAGCGGGGATGCCACAGCCCTTACCTGTATGCGCGGGCTTTCCAGATCTACGAGAAGGAACCGGAGCTGTTAGGCAAGATGGGCGACTATGAGGTGCAGGTGATGAGCTTTGCGGCCCGCCATGACCTGGTGAGCCGGGAGCTGGCCCTGGCCACGGCGGAGCCGGCGGCGTCCTGCAAGTATTTCCGGCGGCTGTACTGCCGGCTGCTGATGAAGCTTTACGGCCAGTATCCGGAGAAGGAGCTTTTGTCGGCGGTATGCTGCATGCTCATCAAGGGAGACCGCCGGACGCCGGATTATTTTACCTGGTATCAGAAGGCGCTGGAGGCGAGGATCAGCCTGACCCGGCTGTATGAATACTACCTGTATTCCCTGCCTTACGACTATCCGTACCTGCTGCCCAAGGAGGTCTTGCTGTACTTTTCCTATGAGCGTTCCATGGATGATTTCAGCCGGTCGATCCTGTACATGAACATCGTCAAGTACATGAACCCGGAATCTGAGCTGTACAAGCAGTACGTGCGGGATATCGAGCAGTTCACCATGGAGCAGCTGCTGCGGTCCCGGATCAACCGGCGGTATGTGGTGCTGTATGAGCATATGCTGTACAAGGAGATGATCGACGAGAAGGTGGCCCGGGTGCTGCCGTCCATCCTCCGTTCCTACCGGATCCGGGTGAAGAATCCCAATATCCGCTATGTGATTGTCTGCTATGCGGAGATGGAAGGGGAGGATGCCTTCCCCGTGAAGGACGGAGTGGCTTATGTGCCGCTGTTTTCCGAGCATCCGGTGCTGCTGTTCGAGGACGAGTACGGGAGCCGGTATGCCAATATCTCCTACCGGAAGCTTCCGGCCATGGACCAGAAGCAGGGGAAGGAGCTGGAGGAGCGGTGCTTTGAGGTCTATCCCGGCCATCCCATGCTGCGGCTGCGGGAGTGCAGCGAGCTGGCGGAGGCGGGCATCACCTGCACCGAGGAGTTTGAGACGATGGAGCGGGCGCGAAAGGAGCTGCCCCTGCATCCTTTGTTCCGCCGCCGCATCACCAGCCGGATGATGGAATATTATGGGCGGCAGCTGGATCAGGAGGAGCAGGAGCCTTCCCTTGGGGCGGAATACCTGTTTGAACTGCCTCTGGAGCAGCTGACCCGGCAGGAGCGGGCGGCAGTCTGCGAGGCCCTGATCCGCCAGGAGTATGTCCGGGAAGCCTATGATATCGTGAAGACCTACGGCTGGGACGGGATCCGGGAAAGCCGTCTGCTAAAGCTGTGTACCCGGATGATCCTGCAGCAGCTGTTTGACGAGGATCCGCCGCTGTTGTTCCTGGCGTACCATCTGTTTTCCAGAGGGCGGAGCGACAGCGTGGTCCTGGATTATCTGTGCGAGCATTTTAACGGATCGACGAAGCATATGTTCCGGGTCCTGGATCAGGGCGTGCGGGAGCATGTGGAGCTTTACGACATGCCGGAGCGGCTCCTGGCCCAGATGATGTTCACCGGGGAGACCCGGCATATGGACCAGGTCTTCGACTGGTACGCCGCCGGGCGAAAGACCAGCGATCCGGTGGTGCGGGCTTACTTTACCATGAAGTCGGCGGACTATTTCCTGCGGGATATCGCCGCCGGGGACCGGGTGTTCGCCTATCTGGAGAGCGCGGTGCAGAGCATGGAGGCCCGGCGCCGGATCCCCACCATCTATCTGCTGGCCCTGACCCGCTACTATTCCACGCTGAAGGAGCTGGATGAGGAGCGCAGGTCCCTCTGCCGGGCGATGGTGGAGCAGCTTCTGGAGGAGGGACGGGTGTTCCCCTATTTCCGGGAACTGGGCAAGCGGATCCCCATGCCGGAGTCCATCATGGACAAGGCGACGGTGGAGTACCGGGGCGGCAAGTTCGCCAAGCCGGAGCTGGAGATGCGGATCCTTCCGGGGGAAGAGCACTGGCATTTTGAGGAATTAAAAAAGGTCTATCCCGGCATCTATGTCCGCCAGGAGGTGCTGTTCGAGGGCGAGACCCTGGAATACCGGATCTACGAGGTGGGAGCGGACTTAGGCGGCGCAGGCAGGCCGGAACGGACCCTGGCGGCAGAGGGCCGCATGGGCTATGACGGAACGGACGCTCCGGGAGGCCTGGACGGCGCGGGAGCGGAAAGCCGCTTCGCCATGCTGAACGAGATGAGCAGAGCCATGCAGGATAAGGATGAAGCGGCTCTGAAAGAGAAAATGACACAATACTTGACGGACAACGCCATGATGGAGGAACTGTTCGGGCTCCTGTAGCGGGAGCGGCGGCAGGCGCTTCATCCCGGCCGCGTTCTGTTACGGATAAAGGGGTTTTTATGGAGGAACTGGTAGTTGGCATAGACCTGTGTGATTCCTATACGCAGGTGTGCTGTGCTGAGGAAGAAGCGGTATGGACGATCCCCACGGTGATCTGCCGGCACAAGACCGCGGAGGAATGGTTTGTAGGCGAGGATGCCTACGCCCACAATTTAAAAGGAGACGGCGTGATCGTGGATAAGCTGGTGAAGCTGGTGCGCAAGGACGGCACCGCCACCTTAGGCGGCATCCGGTACGGAGCGCGGGAGCTGCTGTCCCTGTTTTTGGAGCGGGCCCTGGAGGCGCCGAAGCGGGAGCTGGGCGCCGGGAGGATCAGCCAGCTGGTGGTCACGGTCAATAACATGGAGCCGAGGCTGATGGAGGCGCTGTACGCCTTCGGCCAGCGGCTGGGCCTGGACCGGGAGCATACCCACATCATCAGCCATTCGGAAAGCTTTTTATATTATATCTTAAGCCAGAAAAAGGAGATCTGGAACGGCACCGTGGGCATGTTCGACTTATCGGCGGAGAAGCTGCGCTACTATGAGATGCGGGTGCAGCGGGGATTAAAGAAGACCACGGTCCTGGCGGACTGCGAGGATTTAGACGAGGGCTTTAACCTGGATATCTTAAACACCGTCTCCGGCGGGCGTCTGGCGGACAAGATCCTGTGCTCCTGCGCCAGCCGTCTGATGCAGAAGAAGACATATTCGTCCGTGTTCCTTACCGGCAAGGGATTTGAGAACCGGGACTGGGCGGAGGAGTTCATGAAGTATCTGTGCACCAAGCGGCGGGTGTACATGGAGAGCGCCATCTTTTCCAGAGGGGCGGCTTACCGGGCCGCGGACTGCAGCCAGGAGCGCACGTCCTATCCCTTTACGATCATCTGTGAGGGCCGGTTAAAGCACACCGTGTCCATGACGGTCCTGCATAAGGGACAGGAGATGTCCGTGGTGCTGGCCGGAGCCGGGGAGAGCTGGTACGACCGGGTCGCCGCGGTGGATGTGATCCCGGACCAGCAGGATACGGTGGATCTGTCGGTGACGCCTCTGGATGTGAAGAAGCGCCGCCAGGTGTCCATCCCTTTAGAGGGCTTTCCCAAGCGTCCTCCCAGGACGACAAAGGTGCGGGTGCAGGTGTCATTCCTGGACGACCGGACGATGGACGTCCGCATCCAGGACCGGGGCTTCGGCGAGCTGTTCCCCGCCTCGGAAGTACAGATCAGACAAGAGGTTATGCTATGAGTTTATTGCTGTGCAGACAGGAGCATGTGGAACATCCGTTTTATGTGGAATGTCTGGGAGTCCGCCTATATTCCTCCCAGGAGCTGGCCTACGTCATCTATCAGCATCCGCTGCTGGTCATGGATGATTTCGTGGAGGAGGGGCTCCTTGGGTTTTTGCGGGACGAGTGCGGACTGGGCTTTCTGGCGCTGAAGCTGGAACGGTGGATGAAGAGCCATGAGGATCCGGACGAGGCCCTGGCGATGATCCTCCAGGAAAGCGATTATTACAGCTCCCAGGAGATCAGCCGTTTCCGGCAGAAGGTGGCGGGCTTCCGGAAGAAGCATCCTGCCGAGTATAAGAAGCTCCGGGCGGACGAGCTGTTCTCCTTAGGCCAGTACGGCCGGGCGTCCAGACAGTACCAGGAGCTCCTTTCCTATCCCAGGGACGGCGTTGTGGACGACGGATTTTTGGCAAAGGTGTGGAACAACTTAGGCTCCTGCTATGCCCGGATGTTCCGGACGGAGCAGGCGTATGAGTGCTACCGCCAGGCCTATACCCTGCACGGGGATCCCCAGGTCCTGCGGCAGCTGTACTGCTTATCCAAGCTGGACGGCCGCTTAAGCTTCGGAGACCGCTTCAAAGCCCTGGTGACGGAGGAGCTGCAGGCCCAGTGGGACGGCGCGATGGACGAAGCGCGGAAGAAAGCCTCCGGCGCAGATCAGGTCGGCCAGGTGGAGACGCTGTTTGCCAAGGATCCAATCCGGCGGCAGGCAGGGGCCGAGGAGCTCTTGCACAAGTGGAAAAAGGAATACCGGACGATGGTGTAAGGCAATTCTGCTTGACAAATCCTTCGGAACCCTCTATGATAGGGACTATATCAAACGGCTGTGAAAAAGAGGAGTACGGCAGAGGCCGCCGTCAGAGAGGACCGTCCCAGGCTGAAAGGCGGTTTCGGCAGGCATGCACGGAAGGTAGCTTTGGAGCCGGGACGGCGAACCTGCCCCGCGCCCCCAGGAGACTGCAGATCCTGGAGGAGAGAAGTGAGCAGAAGTAAGCGTCTCCGTCTGATCCGCGTTAAGGATAGCCAAGCGAGAAACAAAGGTGGTACCGCGGAGCGAATCGTCCGCCCTTTATGCAGGAGACTGCGTAAAGGGCGTTTTCTTTTGTGCGCCTGGCGGCGCACGTTTCTTAAGGGTGCGAGTCCCAAATCCACCCGGTAGTGGGAAGGATATAGCCGAAGGCAAGGGTGTCCATCGTGAGGTGGAATCTGAAGGAAGCCGGATGTGGGGAACA
>DVLJ01000215.1 GCA_018715565.1 Candidatus Ventrimonas merdavium | reverse complement strand
CCTGTATCGTGGCCATGGGGATGAGCATTCCCCAGATGATCGCCGGGACCATCGTGGTAGAAAATGTGTTCTCATGGCCGGGCCTGGGAACGCTGTGCATCAGCTCCATCTTCAACCGCGATCTGCCGATCATCCAGACCTATGTTCTGTTTATCGGCGTGCTGTTTGTGGTGTTCAATCTGGTATTCGATATCCTGCAGACCGTATCGGACCCCAGACTGAGAAGGGAGAGTTAAACCATGGGAAAACGCTTTTTGCACAACCGTACCGCTGTCGTGACGGTGGCTTTTGTCCTCCTGATCGCGCTGATCGGCATTCTCGCCCCGGCGCTTGCGCCTCACGATCCGTATGTTACGGACATCCTCAATAAGTTCGCGCCATACAGTCCGGAGTATCCGCTGGGCACCGACCATCTGGGCCGATGCGTGCTGTCCCGCCTGATCTATGGCATCCGCCCCACTCTGGGCCTGGCTTTGCTGACCATGCTGGGGACCATCGCCCTGGGTGCGGTGCTGGGCATTATGGCTGGTTATTTTCGGGGCGCGGTGGAAGAGGTCATCATGCGGGTGGTGGATGTGATGCTCTCATTTCCCAGCCAGATCATGGTGTTCGCCGTGGTAGGGCTGTTGGGCATTAATGTCCAGAATGTCATCATCGCCAATGTATTCATCAAATGGGCCTGGTATGCCCGTATGATCCGCACTGGCGTGATGCAGTACCGGGACCGGAATTTCGTCCAGTTCTCCCGCTGCGTTGGGATGCCGGAGCGGTTCATCCTGTTCCGTCACCTTCTGCCGTCCATCACCTCGGACCTGGCGGTGCTGGCCTCTCTGGATGTGGGCTGGGCCATTATCAACATCTCTACGCTTTCATTCCTGGGGCTTGGCGTCCAGGCGCCTACACCGGAGTGGGGGGCCATGCTCAACGAAGCCAAGGATGTGCTCACCAGCAATCCCATCCAAATGCTCGCTCCTGGCATTGCCATTGTAGCGCTGGTGTGCTGCTTCAATCTGATGGGGGACGCGCTGCGGGATGTGTTGGACCCTAAGGAGGTGGAAAAATGACGCCAGTATTAGAATTGAAGGATCTCCATGTCCAGCTCCGCAGCCGGCCGCACCAGGCCGTGGAGCTGGTGAAGGGCATCTCGTTCGCGGTATATCCTGGGGAGTGCTTGGGCATTCTCGGAGAGTCCGGAAGCGGAAAATCCATGTCCATGAAAGCTGCAATGGGGCTTCTGGACAACGGATTCCGTGTGCGCGGCAGCGTCAGGTTCCAGGGGGAGGAGCTTCTGGGGAAAAACGCTGAGGAGCTGCGCCGCCTGCGAGGCGGTCAGGTGGGGATGATCCTCCAGAATCCCATGACCTGTTTTGATCCGCTCTACCGTATGGGCGCTCAGATCGCAGAGACCTTTGCCGCCCACAATAGCTGGAGCGCGGAGGAAATCCGCCGGCGCTCCCTGCAGATGCTGGAAAAGATGCAGATCCGCGCCCCGGAGGAAGTGCTGGAGAAGTATCCGCATCAGCTCTCCGGAGGAATGCTCCAGCGGATCATGATCGGCATCGCAGCCTCAATGGAACCGGCGCTGCTGATCGCGGATGAGCCCACCACCGCCATTGACGCCATCACCCAGTTTGAGATCTTGGATGAGCTGGTGCGGATCAAGCAGGAGCACCAGACGGCAATGGTTTTCATCTCCCATGACCTGAACGCGATCTCCCGGGTGGCGGATCGTATCGTGGTCCTCAATCAGGGGCTGGTAGTGGATCAGGGAGATTTTCACCATATCCTCCACCATGCGGAAGACCCTTATACCAGGCTGCTGGTAGAAAAACGGGCGGATGTGATGCGCCGGTACAGCCAGGTGCTGGCGGGAAAGGAGTCCATCGATGCTTGAACTGAAAAACATCTGTGTCAGTTTCCAGAGTGAACGGCAGGACAAGATATTCGGACGCACCCGCCAGCAGGTGCTCTTTGATGTGTCGTTGCATGTAAAAAAGGGGACCTGTCTCGGGATCCTGGGAGAGTCCGGCAGCGGAAAATCCACCATGGGCCGAGTACTGTGCGGGCTGCTGAAGCCGGACAGCGGAGAGGTGATCCTGGACGGCGTGCCAGTCTACGGCTCCCGGGCGGGGCGGCGGAACCTGCAGAACAAGCTCAGCGTGGTGTTCCAGGACTATACAACCTCTGCCAATCCTCGTTTCCGGGTCAAAGACATCATCGGGGAGGGGCTGACCGTTCGGGAGCGGCGGGAGGGCGGCAGACTGGAGCGGGGGAAGGAGATCGACGCCCTGCTGGAGCTGGTGGGACTGCCTGCCAATCTTGCAGGCCGGTTCCCCCATGAACTCTCCGGAGGCCAACTCCAGCGGGTATGTATCGCCAGAGCGGTGGCCTGCAAGCCCGAGGTGATCCTCTTTGACGAAGCGATCTCATCCTTGGACGCGCACACCCAGGTCCAGGTGATGGATCTGCTGCGGGACCTGAAGGAAAAACTGGGGCTGACTTATGTGTTTATTACCCATGACCTGACCTCCATCACCTATCTCTGTGATGATGTGCTGTTCCTTTACCAGGGCCATGTGACGGAATATCTGTCTGTCAGCCGCATCAGCGAGACGAAGGATGGGTATGCCCGGCGCTTGCTGGAGTCTATTGTAGTGTTTGATACGGAAGATAGGGAGGTGATCGGATGATCTTTTGTGAAACCACGATTTTGCCGGGGGAACGGAGAAACGTGCAGATCCCGGTGCCGGATGCGCCGCCGCTGGAGGCGGTCTGCCTGTGCGGCGCGGACCTTGGACGGACCTTAGTGGTCACAGCCGGCGTGCATGGCTGCGAATATGTGGGGATCCAGGCATTGCGCCGCCTGGCCAGGGAACTGGATCCGGCGGCGCTGACAGGAAATGTGATCCTCCTGCCTCTTGCCAATCCCACCGCCTTTTATGCCGGCGCCAAGCAGGTGGTGCCGGAGGACGGCGTCAATCTAAACCGGGCGTTCCCCGGTGACCGAAAAGGCAGCCTCTCTGCCCGGCTGGCTTTTGCTCTGGAGGAAGCCCTCTACCCGGCTGCCGACCTGCTGGCAGACCTCCACGGCGGAGACTGCAGCGAAGCGCTCCAGCCGCTGGTATTCTTCCCAACGGCGGGCGAAGAGGCGGTCAACCGCGCTTCCCAGGCGGCTGCCAAAGCGCTGACAGTGCCATATCGGGTCCGTTCCGCTGCGAGGAACGGGCTATACAGCTGGGCGGTCCAGAAACGGATCCCCGCGCTGCTGATCGAGCGGGGGGAAAAGGGCCTGTGGTCGGAGCAGGAGGTGGATGCCTGCTGTGAAGATGTCCGCTCTCTGATGCGGCACCTGAACATCCTGCCCGGAGGGAATCCGCCGCGGGATCAGACGGAGATCGTGGAAGCCTTCTACGCGGAGGCTGAGTCCGAGGGCTTTTGGTATCCAGCAGCAGGTTTCAGCCAGCAGGTCCGAAAGGGAGAGCTGCTCGGACATCTGGAAACATTGTCCGGCAGCCGCCTGCAGGAGGTCCGGGCCGAATGTGACGGCATTGTTCTCTACTACACAGTCGCCCTGGGCGTCCGGGCGGGAGATCCGCTGATCGCCTATGGACATCCGTAAGGGCGAGGCCGGACAGCGATCCATTCCTTGGGGGGCACCGCCAGGGAGGATGGGGAACAGGTGAACCTCTGCCTTTTTAATGCTCGGATTTTAAACCGGCCCCGCACATGGGGAGCAGAGCGTCGGCCAGGGGGCCGCGCTCCTGGCAGAAGGCTAAGTATGCCGCGTAGGTGGCCGCTGTGGTATGCTCGCAGAAAATGCCTTTTTTGGCTAAGGCTTCCCGGGCCGGGAGGATGCCGTCCTCCGGCGCGGTCACCACATCGGCGCTGTGGCGGTAGATCATTTCCAGGATCTCCTCGCCCCGCATGGGTTCGGCGATGGCGATGCCTTCCGCCAGGGTCGGGGCGGAGAGGATATGGGCGGGCGTATTTCCTCTGGTTTTTACAGCTTCGGCAAAGGGGGCGCACCGCTCGCTCTGGACGGCGACCAGATGGGGCATGGCCGGGATCGTCCCGCTCTGGACCAGATGCTCCAGGGCCTTGACCGCGCCGATGAACAGGGTCCCGTTCCCCAGGGGGAGGAACAGGTGGGCGGGGATCCGGCGGAGCTGCTCGAAAACCTCATAGATGTAGGTCTTGGTCCCTTCATAGAAAAAGGGGTTGTACACGTGGCTGGCGTAAAAGATCCCTTCCTCGTCCACCCGCGCCCGGCAGGCATTGGCGCAGTCCTCCCGGTTCCCGGGGATCACGTGGACCGCGGCGCCGTGGGAGCGGATCATGGTGATCTTCTTGGGGGACGTTCCTTCCGGCACATAGATGTCGCAGGCGATGCCGGCCCGTCCGCAGTAGGCGGCTACGCTGTTGCCCGCATTGCCGCTGGAATCCTGGACTGCCCGGTCTACGCCGATGGCTTTGCAGTGAGCCGCCAGCACCGCCGCCCCTCTGTCTTTAAAGGAAAGGGTCGGCATGTAATAATCCATCTTTAAGAGGACGTTTTCGTCCAGGCGGATCACCGGCGTCATCCCTTCGCCCATGGTGATGTCCCGCCAGCTCTCATCCTCCAGGGGCATAAAGCTCCGGTAGCGGAATATGCTCCAGGTATCCTGGTCTACCAGGGACAGGTCAAATCCCGGCGGTTCGTAGGAAAGGCTCCAGAGCCCGCCGCACGGGCATTTTGCGGCTCTGGATGCGGTGTCTTCCGTGCGTCCGCAGCGTTTGCAGATATAGTTCATGGCGTTCTCCTTTCACGGTCTGTTTTCTATTTATTATAAAGGGATCTGGTGGGTTTTCAAGAGTTTTCTTGAAGGGGAGACCGGAAAGGGAGAAGGGGATGCCGCGGTATGGCCGAAATGCAGAAAGCTGCTTGACAGACGATGCGGACGGATGTATTATAACATTGTTATATATCACTGTTATATGGAGGCGGATATGGACGAACGATCATCGGATACCCTGCAGAAGATCCAACAGGCGGCGCTGGATGAATTTTTGGAAAAGGGATTTCTGGGGGCTTCCCTGCGGCAGATCGTGAAGCACGCGGGGGTGACTACCGGGGCGTTTTATGGGTATTTTTCCAGCAAGGAGGCGCTGTTTGCTTCGATCGTAGAGCCTCATGCCGCCGCGTTGATGGGCAGGTATATGGAGGCCCATTGTTCCTTTGCCCAGCGGCCGGAGGAGGAGCAGGCGGCCAACATGACCGTGGATTCTGACGCATGTATCCATTGGATGGTGGACTATATCTGCCAGCACCGGGAGCCGGTCAAGCTGCTGCTGTGCGGGGCGGAGGGCACCAGCTATGAGAACTTTGTCCACCGTATGGTGGAGGTGGAAGTGGAGAGCACCCTCCAGTATCTGGAGACGCTCCGCCGCCTGGGAAGAAGGATCCCGGAGCTGAATCAGTCTCTGTGCCATATCATCGCCAGCGGTATGCTGAACGGCCTGTTTGAGATCGTGGTCCACGATATGCCAAGGGAGCAGGCGATGCAGGATGTGGAGCAGCTGCAGGCGTTCTATACGGCAGGGTGGCTGAAGCTGATGGAGCCGTGAGAGCTGCGGCGGCTGTGGGATCGGCGCTGTGATGAGAGCCGCGAGGCCGGATGGCGGAGGACTGTGGCAGACGCAGCTGCGGCTCCGCCGGATCCGCCGTCCGCATCGTGGTTTTATTTTTTGGCCAAAAGTTAGATAAAACTAACTATATATCTTTCTAAGGAGGTATGTTCCATGAAGCAAGAAAAAAAGAGTGACGTGGCCGTCCTGCTGGATTATGCGGGCAGCCGCAGGGGGCTGACCTATCTGGGGCTGGTCCTGTCGGCGGTGTCTATGCTTTTGAGCATGGCGCCTTACATCTGCATCTGGCTGGCGGCCAGGGATCTGATCGCCGCGGCGCCGGAGTGGACCCGGGCCCGGAGTGTCACCGGATATGGCTGGCTGGCCTTTGGCTTTGCGGTGGCGGGCATCATCCTGTATTTTCTGGGCCTGATGTGCACCCACCTGGCGGCGTTCCGTACCGCGTCCAATATCCGCAAGCAGGGCGTGGCCCGTGTGATGAAAGCGCCCCTGGGGTTCTTTGACTCCAACGCCTCCGGCCTGATCCGGGGACGGCTGGATGCGGCCGCGGCGGATACGGAAACCCTGCTGGCCCATAACCTGGCGGACATCGTAGGGACCGTTGTGCTGTTCCTGGCCATGCTGGTGCTGATGTTCGTGTTCGACTGGCGGATGGGGGCGGCCTGCCTGCTGGCGGCGGTGGTCTCCGTGGCTGCCATGTATTCTATGATGGGCGGCAAAAATGCTCAGATCATGGCGGAGTATCAGGCGGCCCAGGACCGGATGACCAAAGCGGGGACCGAGTATGTGCGGGGGATCCCGGTGGTGAAGATCTTCCAGCAGACGGTTTATTCCTTTAAGTCCTTTCAGGAGGCCATTGAGGAGTACAGCGCCAAGGCGGAGCATTACCAGGCGGATGTGTGCCGGGTGCCCCAGTCGGTCAATCTGACCTTTACGGAAGGAGCCTTTGTATTCCTGGTGCCGGCGGCGCTGTTTCTGGCGCCCGGGGCTCTGGCAGGCGGTGATCTTGTGGGCTTTGTTACAGATTTTGCTTTCTATGCGGTATTTTCCGCCATCATTTCCACTGCCCTGGCCAAGATCATGTTTGCCTCCTCCGGCATCATGCTGGCCAGTACCGCCCTGGGGCGGATCGATCAGGTAATGGACGCGCCGGTTCTGGAACGGCCGGACCATCCCAGGAGGCCAAACGGCAACCGGGTAGAATTTGAAGATGTGAGCTTTACCTACGAGGGGGCGCAGGATCCGGCCCTTTCCCACGTATCCTTTACGGCGGAGCCGGGACAGACGGTAGCGCTGGTGGGACCGTCCGGCGGAGGCAAGACCACGGCGGCCAGCCTGATCCCCCGGTTCTGGGACGCTGACTCCGGCGCGGTGAAGGTAGGCGGTGTGGAGGTATCCCAGATCGATCCCCATGTGCTGATGGACCAGGTGGCCTTTGTATTTCAGAACAGCCGTCTGTTCAAGGCGTCCATCCTGGAAAATGTCCGGGCCGCCCGTCCGGACGCCGCAAGAGAAGAAGTGGAACAGGCCCTTCTGGCCGCTCAGTGCCAGGATATCCTGGAAAAGCTGCCGGATGGCATCGACACCCAGATCGGCACGGAGGGGACTTATCTCTCCGGCGGCGAGCAGCAGCGCATCGCCTTAGCCCGGGCGATCTTAAAGGACGCGCCGATCGTGGTTCTGGATGAGGCCACTGCTTTTGCGGATCCGGAAAATGAAGTCCTGATCCAGAAGGCTTTTGCGGTCCTGACCAAGGGACGCACGGTGATCATGATCGCCCACCGGCTTTCTACGGTAGTGGGCGCGGATCGGATCATCGTCCTGGACAAAGGCCGGGTAACGGAGCAGGGAACCCATGAGGAGCTGACCGCGGCAGGCGGCTTGTATGCCCGGATGTGGGCGGACTATCACCAGGCGGTCCAGTGGAAGATCGCCAGGGAAAAGGAGGCGGAGTAAATGTTTGGAAAAGGATTTCAGAGAAAATATGCCCTGACGGACCAGGGCGTCCGGAATACGAAGCAGGGCACCCTTTGGACGGTGATCGTCAATCTGGTCACCATGGGCGGGGTCAGCATCCTGTACCAGATGATGTCCGGGTTCATCGGGACCCTGACGGAGGAAAGCCCTCTTCCCGGCGCGGCCATGATGATCAGCATCGTGCTCTTGTTTGTCCTGCTGTCCTTTGTGACCCATCTGCAGCAATATCAGGCCACCTACGGGCTGGTGTATAACGAGGTCAAGGCCACCCGCCTCGGCCTGGCGGAACGGCTGCGCAGGCTTCCGCTGGGATATTTCGGCAGGCGGGATCTGGCCGATCTGACGGAGACTATCATGGGAGACGTCAACCGCATGGAGCATGTCTGGTCCCATGTGCTGGGGTATCTGTATGGCGCGTACATTTCCACGGCGGTGATCGCGGTCTGCCTGATGGTCTATGACTGGCGGCTGACTGTCGCCTGCCTGTGGGGCGTACCGGTGGCATTCGGCCTGCTGTTCGGCAGCCGGAAGATCGCCAGCCGCAGCGCGGAGCGGACGAAGAAGGCGGCGGTCCGGGTATCGGACGGTATCCAGGAAGCCCTGGAAAATGTCCGGGAGATCCGGGCGACGAACCAGGAAGAACGGTATCTGGCCGCTTTGGATCAGAAGATCGACGACCATGAACGGATCATGATCCAGGGAGAACTGGGCACGGGCCTGTTCGTCAATGCCGCCAGCGTGATCATGCGCCTGGGGGTGGCCACTACGATCCTGACGGGGGCGGAGCTGATCCTTTCCGGCAGCATCGATTTTATGCTGCTGTTCCTGTTCCTGATGGTGATCACCCGGGTTTACGCGCCCTTTGACCAGAGCCTGGCCCTGATCGCGGAGCTGTTTGTCTCCCAGGTGTCGGCGGACCGGATGAATGAGATCTATGAGACGCCCATCGCGGAGGGAGCCGAGGGATTTTCTCCAAAAGGGCATGATATCGTGTTTGAAGAGGTGTGCTTTTCTTACGATAAAAAAGAAGTGCTCCACAACGTGAGCTTTACGGCCAGAGAAGGAGAGGTGACCGCCCTGGTGGGGCCTTCCGGCTCCGGGAAGAGCACCTGCGCCCGGCTGGCGGCCCGGCTGTGGGACGCGACGGGAGGGGCTATCAAGGTAGGGGGCGTGGACATTTCCACTGTGGATCCGGAGGCGCTGCTGCGGGATTATTCTATGGTGTTCCAGGATGTGGTGCTGTTTGACGATACGGTGATGGAAAATATCCGCCTGGGCAGGCGCGGCGCTACAGACGAGGAGGTGCGGGCAGCAGCCAGAGCCGCCAACTGCGAGGAATTTGTGCAGCGGCTGCCCCAGGGCTATGATACCCCCATCGGGGAGAACGGGACCAGGCTGTCCGGCGGAGAACGGCAGCGGATCTCCATTGCCCGGGCGCTGTTAAAGAATGCGCCGATCGTCCTGCTGGACGAGGCTACTGCCAGCTTGGATGTGGAAAATGAAACGAAGGTCCAGGGCGCCCTTTCCCGCCTGCTGGCCGGTAAGACGGTGCTGGTGATCGCCCACCGGATGCGCACGGTGGAGGCGGCAGATCAGATCGTGGTCCTGGCTGACGGCCAGGTGGCGGAGTCGGGCTCCCCAGCGGAGCTGATGGCAAAGGGCGGACTGTACCGCCGGATGGTGGAGCTGCAGCGGGAGAGCGCCCAGTGGAAGCTGGGATAAGTCTGACTGAATGGCGCAATGGAAATCAGAGGAAAAGCTCAGGCTCCAGGCTGCAGCCCTGCCCGCAGCTCCTCCAGAAATGTCTTTGCTGCCGGAGAAAAGGTCTGGTATTTCTTCGTCACGATATACAGGTCCACGGTAAGTTTGGGTACGATGGGGCGGAAGGTCAGGTTCCGCCCCTGGGTGTTGACCAGGCTGTCGATGCAGAGCACATAGCCGATCCCCCGCTCCGCCAGAAAGGTGGCGTTGTGGATCAGGTTGTAGGTGGCGACGATGTTCATGGAGGTATAATCGGCGCCGAACCACTCCAGCTCCTGATGGCCCAGAAAGGTCTGCTCTGCCAGGATCAGCGGCAGGGTTTTTAACTGGTCCATGGTCACGTCCTTCTGGCCGGCCAGGGGGCAGTCCTTCGGCATCAGCAGGCCAAAGGTATCCTGCTGGCGGATGTTCAGATAGTCGTATTTTTCCTGACGGATGGGGCCGAGGAGAAGGCCCATGTCCACCAAGCCTTTATCAAGCCGTTCCAGCACCATGTCCGCGTCTCCGCTGTGGATGTGGAACTTGACGTCGGGATACCGGCGGCGGAATTCCGCGAACTGCTGGATGATGACGTCCATGGCGGCGGTCTCCCCACAGCCGATGGTGATGTCTCCGCTTAATGTTTCTTCATTGGTACGGAACGCAGATTCCGTATTGTCGATCAATTCTAAGATCTCCTGGGCACGGTTCCTTAGATAAGTGCCTTCCTCAGTCAGCGTGATCTTTCGCTTCCCCCGGATAAAAAGCTGCTTGCCCAGTTGTTTTTCCAGATCCATCATCTGCCGGGACAGGGTGGACTGGGTGACGAACAGGGATTCGGCGGCCTTGGTGATGTTCTGTTCCCTGGCGATGGCGAGGAAATAGTGCAGCAGTCTTGTTTCGATCATGGATATCTCTCCTCATGTTTGTATCATATCGTTAGGTTCATTAGATTTATTATACACGATCTTACCATTCCTGTAAACGATGATAAGCTATGATTATCAACTGTTTGTAATTTTTGTCCGCAAAGCCTATAATCAAATTGAAATCGAAAGGAGCGATTCCCATGCAGCCAGAAAGAGAGTATTTGGAATGCAGTCTCAGGGTGCAGATTGTCAGCCCAAACGGACACCTGTGCCATATTCGGCGGACAGCACGAGACATAATTAGCGGACAGACGGGGACACATTAACCGGACAATATATCTTCAGATATAATAAGCTTATCTCCTAAACAC
>DVLJ01000214.1 GCA_018715565.1 Candidatus Ventrimonas merdavium | reverse complement strand
ATCTTCACATGCTTCTGGACCTGGCTCCGCTTGATCTTATCCAGCTTCGTGGCGATCACCACCGGCCGGTAGCCGTTCTCCACGATCCAGTCGTACATCATCCGGTCGTTGGCAGACGGCTCGTGGCGGATATCGATGAGCAGAAACACGGACTGGAGCGTTCGGGAACGCTTCAGATACCGCTCGATCATCTTGCCCCACTTGGCCTTGACCTCTACCGAGACCTTGGCGTAGCCGTAGCCCGGCAGGTCTACGAAATACAGTGCGTCGTTGATATTATAGAAATTGATCGTCTGGGTCTTGCCCGGCTGGGAGGACGTCCTGGCCAGGGACTTCCGGTTCAGCAGGCCGTTGATCAGGGAGGATTTCCCCACGTTAGACTTGCCCGCAAAGGCAAATTCCGGCAGCTGGTTCTCCGGCAGCGTGCTGGTCACGCCGCAGACCGTCTCCAATTCTGCTTTTCGGATGATCATACTTCTCCTTTCCCCAGGCTCCTGCTTACACAAATGCCCGGCTCACCACATCTTCCATCGTCTTGACGAACACGATCTCCAGTCCCTTGGTGATCTCCTTGGACAGCTCCCCGATATCCGCCCGGTTCTTTTCCGGCACCAGGACGGTCTTCATGTGGGCCATCTTGGCCGCCAGGATCTTCTCCTTTAAGCCGCCGATGGGCAGGACCCGCCCCCGCAGGGTGATCTCCCCGGTCATAGCCACCTTGGCCGCCACCTTCCGACCGGTCACCGCCGATAACATGGCCGTAGCCATGGTGATCCCGGCAGAAGGGCCGTCCTTGGGCACCGCGCCCTCCGGAATGTGGATATGGATGTCGTGCTTCTCAAAATAATCGTCTGCCACCTGATAGTCCGGGCACACGGAGCGCACATAAGTCAGGGCGGTCTGGGCCGACTCCTTCATCACATCGCCCATCTGTCCCGTCAGCTTCAGCTCGCCCTTTCCGGGCATCACGTTCACCTCGATCTGCAGGGTATCGCCGCCCACGCTGGTCCAGGCCAGACCGCGGACGATGCCTACCTCATCCTCCTCATTGGCATCCTCAAAGGTGATCTTTTCCTTGCCCAGGAACTTGCTTAAATTGGCCTCGGTCACCCGCACCCGTTCCTTATGATCCTCCAGCACCTCCCTGGCCACCTTCCTGCAGATGTCGCCGATCCGCCGCTCTAAGTTCCGGACGCCGGCCTCCCGGGTATAATTGTGGATGATCTTCTTGATCGCCCCGTCGGTGATGGTCATCTGGTCCGGCTTTAACCCGTTCCGCTCCAGTTGCTTTTTCACCAGATAATTCCGGGCAATGTGGAATTTTTCATTCTCTGTATAGCTGTTGACCTCGATTACCTCCATCCGGTCCAGGAGCGGTCCGGGAATGGTCTGGGTCGTGTTGGCAGTGGCGATGAACAGGACGTTGGACAGATCGATGGGCACCTCCACGTAGTGGTCCCGGAACTTTACGTTCTGTTCCCCGTCCAGCACCTCCAGCAGGGCAGACGACGTATCGCCCTTGTAATCGCTGCTGACCTTGTCGATCTCGTCTAACAGCATCAGCGGGTTGGACACCCCCGCCTGGCGAAGTCCTTCCACCAGACGGCCGGGCATCGCGCCCACGTAGGTCTTCCGGTGTCCCCGGATCTCCGCCTCGTCCCGGACGCCGCCTAAGCTGATGCGGACGTACCGTTTATTCAGGGCTCTGGCCACCGACCGGGCGATGGAGGTCTTGCCCGTTCCAGGCGGGCCTACCAGGCAGATGATCGGGCCGTTGCCCTTTTTGCTTAAAATGCGCACCGCCAGGTATTCCAGCACCCGCTCCTTCACCTGCTCCAGGCCGTAATGGTCCTCCTCCAGGATCTCCTGGGCGTGGCGGATGTCATTGTTGTCCCGGGAGGTTTTCTGCCAGGGGAGCTCTAAAAGCGTCTCTATGTACGTGCGGAGCACGTTGGCCTCCTGGCTGCCGCCGGGCATCCCCCGGAAGCGGTCGATCTCCTTCTGGAGCTTCTCCTTCACTTCCTTGTCGGCCTTTAACGCCTTTAGCTGCTTCTCATACTCATCCGCCTCGGAGGTAGAATCGTCTCCCAACTCCTCCCGGATGATCTTCATCTGCTCTCGCAGGATATATTCCTTCTGGTTCTGATCGATACTCTCCTTGACCCGCTCCTGGAATTCCTTGCGGATCTGGGAGATCTGGATCTCATTGGCCAGGTTCGTCACCAGCACCTGATACTGCTCCTCCTGATCAGACGCCTCCAGATACTGCTGGCGGACCGTATAATCCCAGTGGACCTCGCTGGCCATAAGGAGCATCAGCTGGGCCAGATCCCGGCTGTGGAGCAGGTTCGGCATCGCCTCCTTGGCGAACTTGGGATGCTGGCGGCCGTATTCCTCCACCTTCTCCCGCAGCACCCGGGCCATGGCCTCCGCCGCCAGAGGGTCCAGTCCGTCTTCCTCCACCGGACAGGGCTGGATCTCGCCGGATAAGAACGGGCCGCCCTCCTCTAAGGCCAGCAGCTCCGCCCGCACCGTGCCTTCCACCATCACCCGCACGATGCCGCCAGGCATCTTCACCAGCTGCTTGATCTGGACGATGGTCCCGATGTGGTACAGCTGCTTTTCCGTAGGATCCGCGTCCTCCGGGTTCCTCTGAGTGAACAAGGCCGCTTTCTGGTCGTTCACCATGGCCCGCTCTACCGCGGCAATGGATCTTGCCCGGCTGATATCAAAGCTTACGGTCATACCGGGCAGGACCGTAAGCCCTCGTAACGCGATGACCGGCATGGTCATGATCGTATCTTCCATATCGTTTCCTCCTTAATGAAAATGGGAGCGCACCGGCCCCCACTCTCAACGGCTAGGCGATCTCGCCCGGCCTCTCTTTTTTCAATCTCTGGGACAGGGTTTTTCTCGGAACCGCCGTATCCCGATATACCAGCTCCGGTTCCCCGGTCTTATCCACCACATCCTTGGTGATCGTACAGATGCCCACGTTGTTGTCAGAGGGGATCTCGTACATCAGGTCCATCATCACCGACTCCAGGATCGAGCGCAGGCCTCTGGCTCCGGTCTTCCGCTCCACCGCCAGTCTGGCCACCTCCTGCAGGGCTTCTCTGGTAAATTCCAGCTTTACGTCGTCTAATTCAAACAGCTTCTGATACTGCTTCATCAGGGCGTTCTTCGGCTCAGACAGGATCCGCACCAGCGCCTCCTCGTCCAGGAGCTCTAAGGATACGGTCACCGGCACCCGGCCGATGAACTCCGGGATCAGGCCGAACTTCACCAAATCCTGGGGCTCCACCTGACGGAGCAGCTTGTCGATATCCGTCTTGGTCTTCTCTACCACCTCGGCGTTAAAGCCGATGGAGCCAAGGTTCAAGCGGTTCTCGATGATCTTCTCCAGACCGTCGAACGCTCCGCCGCAGATGAACAGGATATTCGTGGTATCGATCTGCAGAAGCTCCTGATGGGGATGCTTTCTGCCGCCCTGAGGCGGGACATTGGCCACCGTTCCCTCCAGGATCTTTAACAGAGCCTGCTGTACTCCCTCGCCGGATACGTCGCGGGTGATGGAAACATTCTCCGATTTCTTCGTGATCTTGTCGATCTCGTCAATATAGATAATGCCGTATTCTGCCCGGGAAATGTCATAATCCGCGGCCTGGATCAGCTTTAAGAGGATGTTCTCCACATCCTCGCCCACATAGCCGGCCTCGGTGAGCGCCGTAGCGTCGGCGATGGCGAACGGCACGTTCAGCACCTTGGCCAGCGTCTGGGCCAGATAGGTCTTGCCGGAGCCAGTGGGGCCCAGCAGCAGGATATTGCTCTTCTGTACCTCCACGTCCGAGTTCCGGGTGGACGTGATCCGCTTATAGTGGTTGTACACCGCCACAGAGAGGGCCTTCTTCGCCCGGTCCTGTCCGATGACATACTCATCCAGGAACTGCTTGATCTCCTTGGGTTTCAACAGATTGATGCTGTTCAGATCCATCTGGGCATCATTCTCCAGTTCTTCCTCCAGGATCTCTGCGCATACGTCGATGCACTCGTCGCAGATAAATACATTCCCGGTGCCTGCGATCAGCTTGCGCACCTGGTCCTGGCTCTTTCCGCAAAACGAGCATCTGACTCTGTCGTCTGTTCTGTTAGGCATACGTTTCTGCACCTCGTTCTTTCTATCCTAAATGCGCGCCTGCGCTTAGTGCTTGTCGATCACCCGGTCGATGATGCCGTACTGCATGGCTTCCTCTGCCGTCATGTAGTGATCCCGCTCTGTATCCCGGCAGATCACATCATAGGGCTGGCCGGTGTTGGCAGCCAGGATCTCATTCAACTTTTTCTTCGTCTGCAGGATCTTCTCGGCTACGATCTGGATCTCCGTCGCCTGGCCCTGTGCGCCGCCGGAGGGCTGATGGATCATCACCTCCGCGTTGGGCAGGGCGAACCGCTTGCCCTTAGCGCCGCCTGCCAAGAGGAACGCGCCCATGCTGGCCGCCATCCCGATGCAGACGGTGGAAACATCGCACTTGATATAGTTCATCGTGTCATAGATCGCCATACCGGCCGTCACAGAGCCGCCGGGGCTGTTGATATATAAGTTAATATCCTTGCCCGGGTCTTCCGACTCCAGGAAGAGAAGCTGCGCCACGATCAGGCTTGCGGATACATCCGTCACTTCTTCTCCAAGGAAAATGATTCTCTCTTTTAATAAACGGGAATAGATATCGTAGGAGCGTTCTCCTCTGCTCGTCGATTCGATCACGTAAGGTACCAATGCCATATTCCGTCCTCCTGTCTCTCTTTTCCAGGACCGGTCCCGCCGTTCCCGGAAACAGAGATGCAGGTCCCCGGCGATCGGGAACCCACATCATGTTTATGAATCCGGTGCCGGCTTTATGCCGGCTTTTTCACACCATTCACGGTCCGGGCGGTCTGCTGCCAGACCGTCTGCCGCCGGACGGCCTTCTGCCGGACCGTTCGCCAGTCCATTAGACCAGCTTTGCCTCGGCTACCAGGAAGTCGACTGCCTCCTGTACCGCCATATCCTCTTTCATCTGCTTTAAGCCATGCTCGCCCATGATCTCTTTCACCTTGTCGGCTTCCATCTTATAGGTCTCGGCCATCTGCTTGATCTCATTCTCTACCGCCTCGTCGCTTGCCTCGATGTTCTCAGCGGCAACTACGGCCTCCAGCACCAGACGGGTGCGGATCCGCTTCTCAGCCTGGGGACGCATCTGCTCCTTCATGCTGTCTACGGTCATACCGGTGAACTGCATGTACTGCTCCAGAGAGATGCCCTGGCTCTGCATCCGGCGGGCATAGTCGTTCAGCATCTCGCGTACCTGCTCCTCGATCATCGCCTCCGGGATCTCCATGGAAGCGTTCTCCACAACCTTCTCTACCACGTTGTTCTCATTCTCCGTGGTGGCTTCCTTCTGCTTCTTATCAGCCAGTTTCGCCCGGATGTCCGCTTTGTATGCATCCATGGTCTCAAATTCGGAAACTTCTCCTGCAAACTCATCGTCCAGAGCCGGCAGCTCTTTTACCTTGATCTCTTTTACCGTTACCTTGAACAGGGCGGGCTTGCCTGCCAGCTCTGCGGCATGGTACTCAGCCGGGAAGGTCACGTTCACTTCCGCTTCCTCGCCGATGTTCTTGCCGATCAGCTGCTCCTCAAAGGTATCGATGAAGGAGTGGGAACCGATGGTCAGGGGATAATCCTCTGCGGTGCCGCCCTCGAACGCCTCGCCGTCGATGAAGCCGGCAAAGTCGATGATGATCTGGTCGCCGTCTGCTACCGGACGGTCCTCAACTGCTACCAGTCTGGAGTTCTGCTCCTGGACCTTCTTTAACTCGGCCTCTACGTCCTCGTCGGTCACCTCCGGCTTCGCCTTCGGAACCTCGATGCCCTTGTACTCGCCTAAGGTCACTTCCGGCTTCACGGCTACCAGGGCGGTGTAGATGAAGGCCTTGCCCTTCTCTACCTGCTCTACGCTGATCTCCGGTCTGGATACGATATCCAGTCCGCTCTCGTCCATCGCGTCCCCATAGGTATCGTCGATCGCCGCGTTCACTGCATCCTCATAGAGAACGCCAACGCCGTACAGCTTCTCTACCATCGACTGGGGCGCTTTGCCCTTCCGGAAGCCCGGTACGGTGAATCTGTTTTTATTTTTCTGGAAAGAAGTTTTAAGAGCTGCTTCAAACTGCTCTGCCGGTACTTCTACGGTTAATTTCGCCATGTTCTTTTCTAACTTTTCTACCTGTAAACTCATGATAAGTTTTCCTCCTTGACATCTATGTATGGTCGTCACGGCAGGGCGCCACACTTCAGTGTACCATTATAGCATACTCCTTTCCCAATTACCAGCCCTATTTTCCTTGATTTTCACGGGTTTTCTCCCTTTTTAGCCAGAAAAACGGGGGTTTTTGCCTGTTTCTCCCCCGTTTTCCTATACAATCGGGGGAAAATCGGCTATAGTATAGGGAAAAGAACGAAAAGCGAGGACTCTGTCTATGGAAATCGAACGCAAATATCTGGTGGAGGTCCCGCCAGCGGATCATGAGACCTGGCCCAGCCAGCCGATCCAGCAGGCTTACCTCTGCACCGAGCCGGTGGTGCGCATCCGCCGGGAAGGAGACGCCTTCTATCTCACCTACAAATCCAAGGGGCTGCTCAGCCGGGAGGAGTACAACCTGCCCCTGACCGCCGAGGCCTACGCTCACCTGCTGGCTAAGGCAGATGGGATCGTCCTGACCAAGCGCCGTTACCGGGCTCCACTGGGGGATACGGGCCTGACCGTGGAGCTGGACGTCTTTTCCGGCGTCTATCAGGGCCTGATCCTGGCGGAGGTGGAATTCCCCGACGAGGAGACCGCCCTCGCCTTCACGCCCCCGGAGTGGTTCGGCAGGGACGTGACCTTCTCCGGAGAGTATCAGAACAGCCGGCTGAGCAAGGGGATCCCCTGGCCCCCTCAGGCATAGGACGCAATTTCCTAAAAGATGCCAAAAGCGGCAGGCACCGCTCTCGCGAGCCATGTCTGCCGCTTTTTGTAACAGGGTCTGCCTGTCACCATTCTCTGCAGGATCTGCAGTTATTTCTTCTGAACATACTTTAAGCAGTCCAGCGCTACCGCAGTAATGATGATCACGCCGCTGAACACGAACTGCAGGTTCGTATCTACGCCGAGGATCGTCAGGGAGTAGGTCAGCCCGGTGAAGATCAGCACGCCGACTACCACGCCGGAGATCTTACCGATACCGCCGGT
>DVLJ01000213.1 GCA_018715565.1 Candidatus Ventrimonas merdavium | reverse complement strand
GATATAGTCCACCGTGCTCTTCTGGTCAAAATAGGCCAGGGTGATGTGGCGGCTCTCCTGATCGATGGTGATCGGGGTGATCGGGGTAGGAATCTTCTGGATCAGCGCCAGCTTCTTCTCCCGGTAGACCTCGTTGGTATGGTTGATCATGTCCTCCAGGGTGGAGCCGCGAAGGCCCCGGCTCTTCCAGGTCCCCATCAGACGCCCTCCTTTCCGGGCCGCCCTCCGGCAGACTTCCCTTCCGCTTCTCCCTGGGCTTCCCCCTGGGAAAAGATATCCGGTCCGAACAGCCGGATAAATTCCCCCGGGACCGGCGCCTTCACCGATCTTCCGCTCAGATAAGCGAAGGGCTCCCCCAGGTCGGGAAAGACCAGCTCGCAGGAATGGAGCATCTGGGAGGTGGCGCCGCAGAGGCGTCTGGCTTCCTCATTGTACCGGCGGGATCCGTACTTTAGGTCCCCGGCTATGGGATGGCCGATGGACGCCAAATGGGCGCGGATCTGGTGGGTCCGGCCGGTGAGCAGGGTCACCCGCAGCAGGGTAAAGCCGTGGGCAAAGGCCAGGGGCTCATACCGGGTCTGGATCCGGGCGCTGTCCGGCTCCTCCTGAGATAGGACCGTCACCTGATTGGTGCGGGCGTCCTTTTTTAGATATCCGTCGATCGTCCGGGCTTCCTCCACCCGTCCCCCCACGGCGCAGTAATAATATTTGTGCAGGCTCCGGTCCCGGAACAGGGCGGACAGCATCTGCAGCCCGGCCAGGGATTTGCCTGCGGCGATCAGGCCGCTGGTGTTCCGGTCCAGACGGTTGCACACCGAAGGCCGGAAGCTGTTTAGCTGCTCCTTCGTCAGCTGTCCGGAGTCCAGCAGGTAGGCGATGAGATATTCCACCAGGGAAACGTCGCTGTCCTTCGCCTTCTGGGACAGCATGCCGGACGGCTTGTTGATCAGCAGGATATGGCTGTCCTCGTAAAGGATATCCAGCTTGACCGGCTTCACGGCCTGGATCCGGTTCTCGGAAAACTTTTCGATCGTCTCGTCGGATAAGAACAGCCGGATCTCGTCCCCCTCCGCCAGCTTTTCTGAGCCGTCGCATTTTCTGCCGTTCAGGGTGATGTTCTTTTTGCGCATCATCTTGTAGAGAAAGCCTTTTCCTGCCAGGTTCAAGTATTTTCCCAGCAGCTTATCCAGCCGCTGTCCGGCCTCGTTGCCGGTCACTGTAAGAAGTTTCATCTGCAGATCGGTTCCTTTCTGTAAGGGAGCTCCCGTTTCTGTTATCAGTCCGCTCCCGGCCGCCAAAAATGGACAGGGGCCTACATGGACAGGGTCTTTAACAGATCTGCCCCATACTCCACTGTACCGTCGTCTTCATAGCTGTCCAGGGGCTTTAGGGAGTCTAAGCGGCGGAAAAAGCTTTTCTCGTCAGAGATCAGCTTCACCGTCAGTCCCGCCCGGTTCTTGGCAAACAGCTCGTTGACGGCCTTCTCCGCCCGGTTCCCCTTTAAGGATACCGGACAGCACACGAACACTCCGTTGGGGTGCACCGCCGCCGCGTCTGCCGGGACGATGTCGTCCTTGGTGGTCAGGATCAGGTCGTACAGGATCCGGGCCCGCTCCTCATAGGGCTTTACTTTCTCATAAAATTCCACCGGCGGAGTCTTGTATCTCCAGGCGGCCAGAAGGGGCGAGGCTACGTTGGCCATGGGGAGCACGGTCAGGATCGCCATGACCGTCAGGATATTTTTCGCCGCCTCGTTGTCTGTTAAGAAACGGGCGCCCAGCTGGGCCAGGATCGCCGCCGCCAGGACAGCTGCGATGCAGAAGCGCATCCGGCGATAGCTGGTCCGGTATCCGTAATCTCCTTTTTCTTTTTTCATAAGTGCTCTGCTCCTTTTATCATAGCTTCCCGGCGATCTGGATCAGCAGACGGTGGGGAAGGATCTTCGTCAGTACAAAAAAAGCGTTCATGGGCAGGCCGTAGATGGAGACTTCTTTTCCCATCATGCTGTCCCGCAGGGCCTTTCTCACCACGTTCTCCGCCCTGGCCATGGTCAGCTCCTTATAAAACGGCATCTTGCCTGTGGTCTCTGCCACGTCGAAGAACTCGGTCTTTACCGGGCCGGGACAGACGGCGGTGACCAGGATGCCCCGTTTCTTAAGCTCTGCGTTCAGGGCCCGGCTGTAGCTTAGGACAAAGGCCTTGGTGGCCGCGTAGACCGCAAAGCCTGGCTGGGGCATGAACGCCGCCGAGGAGGCCAGCTGGATCACCCGGCTGTTCTTCGGCATGTAGGGAAGGACCATGTGGGTGACGGCGCATAGGGCCTCGCAGTTCAGCCGCACCATCCCCGTCTCTTCCTCCAGGGGGATATCGCCGGCGGCGCCGATCTTGCCGTATCCGGCGGCATTGACCAGCATCCGGACCTCCGGCTGCTCCTCCTTCAGGGCCTGGGCCAGGACGTTCCGGTCCGCCTCCAGGCTAAGGTCCAGGGGAAATACCCGCACAGGCACCGGGACCTGCTCTTTTAGCTCCTCAAGCCGCTTTGCCCGCCGGGCCACGGCCCAGATCTCTCCGATCCCGGAGAACCGGTCCGCCAGCTGGATCGCCGCCTCCCGGCCCATGCCGGAGGACGCGCCTGTTACGATCACGATCTTCATAGTTCGCTCTGTCCTTTCTGTTGGGATTCCGCTTCCATTGCCGGGTCCTTAGGATCCGGATTTTTTCTTGTGCACGTTGCGGATGGTCTTCTTTTTGGCCGGCTTCCTGCCGGATGACTGTGCGCCGGTTCCTCTGCTGCTTCCCGCGCCGCTTCCCGTCCGGTTCCCCGCTCCGCCGCCAAAGCCGGTCATGCCGGGGCGTGGGCGGATGAGGCATTTCTTGTCAAAGCCGATCAGGTCGGTGCGGCCCGCCTTGATCAGGGCCTCCTTCACCAGGTCGTAGTTCTTCGGGTTCCGGTACTGGATCAGCGCCCGCTGCATCGCCTTCTCATGGGGATTGGTGGGCACGTATACCGGCTCCATGGTCCGGGGATCCAGCCCGGTGTAGTACATGCAGGTGGAAATGGTGGAGGGGGTGGGATAAAAATCCTGCACCTGCTCCGGCATATACCCCAGATCCCGCAGGTACTCCGCCAGCTCCACGGCCTCCGTTAAGGTGGAGCCTGGGTGAGAGGACATCAGGTACGGGACTAGGTACTGCTCCTTCCCGATGCGTTTGTTCATCTCTTTGTATTCTTTCACAAACTGGTTGTAGACCGCGTTCTTCGGCTTGCCCATGCGGCTTAGCACCGCGTCGGCCACGTGCTCCGGGGCCACCTTCAGCTGTCCGCTGACATGGTGCTCGCATAGCTCCCGCAGAAACTCCCGCTTCTTATCCGCTAAGAGATAATCGAACCGGATGCCGGAGCGGATAAAGACCTTTTTCACCTTGGGCAGGGCCCGCAGCTTCCGCAGCAGGGCGATGTAATCGCTGTGGTCCGCGTTTAGGTTCCGGCAGGGATCCGGATACAGGCACTGCCGGTTGGGGCAGGCGCCCTTGGTCAGCTGCTTTTCACAGGCCGGGAACCGGAAATTGGCGGTGGGGCCGCCTACGTCGTGGATATAGCCTTTAAAGTCCGGCTCCTCCGTCAGCATCCGGGCTTCCTCTACCAGGGACTCATGGCTCCGGGCCTGGATGATCCTCCCCTGATGGAAGGTCAGGGCGCAGAAGCTGCAGGCGCCGAAACAGCCCCGGTTGCTGATCAGGCTGAACTTGATCTCCCGGATAGCCGGGACGCCGCCCTGGGCCTCATAGGAGGGATGATAGCTGCGCATATAGGGAAGGGCGTAGACCTGATCCATCTCCTCCTGGGTCAGCGGCGCGGCAGGCGGGTTCTGCACCACGAATTCCCGCCCGAAGTACGGCTCCACCAGCCGCCTGCCGGTCACCGGATCCGTGTTGGAATACTGGACATAAAAGCTTTTGGCGTATTCCTTCTTGTCCCGCTTCATGGCGTCGTAATCAGGAAGGAGCTTGTAGTCGTACACCACCGATAAATCCCGGGTCTTGAACACTGTGCCGTTGATAAAGGTGATGTCCTTAACGTCCATGCCGCTGTCTAAGGCGTCGGCGATCTCGATGATGGAGTGCTCTCCCATCCCGTAGGAGATCAGGTCCGCCTGGGCGTCCAGCAGGATCGACCGCTTCAGCCGATTGGACCAGTAATCATAATGGGCCAGCCGCCGCAGGCTGGCTTCGATGCCGCCCAGGATGATCGGTGCGTCCGGATAGACCGACCGGAGCAGGTTGGAATACACCACCGCCGCATAGTCCGGCCGCCGGCCCATCTCTCCCCCCGGGGTGTAGGAATCCTGCATCCGCCGCTTCTTGGACACCGAATAATGGTTCACCATGGAATCCATGTTGCCGGCGGAGACCAGAAAGCCCAGACGGGGCTTGCCCAGGATCTGGACGCTTGCCGGGTCCTTCCAGTCCGGCTGGGGGATGATCCCCACCTTATAGCCGTGGGCCTCTAACAGCCGGCTGATGATGGCCGTGCCGAAGGAAGGATGGTCCACATAGGCGTCCCCGGAAATATAGACAAAATCACATTGTTCCCATCCCCGCCGCTCCATGTCCTCCCGGCAGACAGGCAGATAATCGTGTATCATAGCAACCTCATTTCTCTTATCCTAAGGCTCCTCCGTGATGGGAGGGAGCACGATCTCGTCAAAATCTTCGATAAAATAATCCGCCAGCTTAAGCTTCTCCTCCCGCATCTTCGCGGAATACCGGTCCTCCACGGCGCAGACCTTCATCCCCGCCGCAAGTCCCGCCTGGATCCCGGCAGGAACGTCCTCAAACACCAGGCATCGGTCCGGGGACACCCCCAGGCGCCTTGCCACCTCCAGATAGATATCCGGGGCCGGTTTCCCGGCCTTCACCTCGCAGGCGGTGGTGACCACCTGGAAATACGGCCGCAGCTCCAGGGCGTCCAGCACGGCGTCCACCATGGCCTGGCCGTTGCTGGTGGCGATGCCCGCCCGCAGCTTCCGGGCCTTCAGATATTCCAGGAACCGTCTGGCTCCCTTTTTTAAAGGGACCTGGTTCCGGTATTTTTCAATGCTCATAGCCTCCCAGGCGTCCTTGATCTCCTGGATGGAGTCCGGGAGCTGGAAGGTTTCTTTAAAATAAGCGGCGGTCTCGGAAAAGCTCATGCCCTCGATCACCTTCTGCAGCTGGGGCGGACACTCATAGCCGTACCGGCCCAGATATTCGATGTCGATCTGCTTCCACATCCACATGGAATCCACCAGGGTGCCGTCCAGATCGAACAGGACGGCCTGGGCCTGGCTGAGGGTCTGACTGAGGTCATCTTCCGCTCCAGCCCCTCCTCCGGCGTCCTGTAACGCCTGGATCTCCTCCTGGGTCAGGGGGCGGAACTGGCCGGGGGCTAAGTCCTCGTCCAGACGCAAGGGTCCCATGGAAAGCCGTTTTAAATAGGTTACCCGGCAATCCAGGGCTTCAAACATCCGCTTCACCTGATGGAACTTCCCTTCCTGGATGGTCAGGAGCACCTGGCTCTCCGGCCCGTCCCCGGTCTCCTGGTTCCGGACAAGGACCTCCAGCCTGCCGGGCCTTACCGCCGTCCCGTCGGAAAGGATCATCCCGCCTCCCATCTGCGCCTCTGCGTCTGGGGGAAGGAACCCTGCCACCCTGGCAAAATACTGCTTGTCCACATGCTTTTTCGGAGACAGCAGCCGGTGGGCTAAGTCTCCGTCATTGGTCAGGATCAGCAGGCCCTCCGTATCGATATCCAGACGGCCTACAGGGAACAGCCCCTTGCGCACCTGGCTTCCCAGAAGGTCCAGCACCGTGCGGTGACGCCCGTCCTCGGTGGCGGACACCACCCCCTGGGGCTTGTTCAGCAGGTAGTAGGCGTATTCCTGATAGGATACGTCCGCTCCGTCAAACACTACCTGATCCGTATTCGGGTCGATCTTCCGATCGGTCTTTTTCTCTGTCTGGCCATTTACCTGGATCCGGCCTTTCCTGGCCGCTTCTTTGATCTGGGAGCGGGTCCCCCGCCCCATCTCCACCAGAAACCGGTCCAGACGCATCTTCTTTTCCATCATTGCCACCGCCATCCTGGATAATACTTGTTTTTTAAGGAAGCTCCTGCGTATTTGCCCCAGCCTAAGGGGAAGCCGTCTACGCAGACCAGGGCCCATCCCTTCTTTGCCTGCTCCTTGGGGAGCAGGGCTAAGGTCTCGCCCTTTAAGTAGCGGATCACCCGCTCGTCCTCCCGCTTCAGAGAGAGGACCGTGTCAAAGTCCCCGGCCTTCAAGGCCATGGCCGCCGCCTGGGACGGCTCGAACCGCTGCCTTTTCAGCTCGCCCAGCAGCAGGCCGGTGCGCAGATAGCGCAGCCTCCAGCTCCGGTCAAAGCCCTCGGGAAGGAGATAGAGCATATCCTCCCGGATCATCATCCGGCTCCGGTCAATGGGAGCCGCCAGATGCCGCTCCCAGTCCAGATAATCCGTCTCCTGCTCCAGCCGCCGAAGCTCCTGCCTGGTCAGTCCGGACCCCGTCCTGGGATCCATGTCCGCCTCTGCTTTTGCCCTTGCTGTGATCCCTGTTTTGGGAACCGCCAGTGCTTTCGTCCCGGAAGCGCTCCCGGCATCCCCTTCCTCCTTTTTTCGGAACAGGGCGAGGAAATGTCCTTCTCCCCGCAGCCGGTGGGGGAACAGCCGGAGGACGGGACTTCCGTCCACGCCGGGACAAGTCCCCTCCCATCCGGCCAGGGGGACCAGCTCCAGCCCCGGCTCCCGCTCCAGGAGCCAGCGGACCGTGTCCTCGTCCTCCATGGGGGAAAAGGTACAGGTGGAGTATAACAGCATCCCGTCGGGCTTCAGCATCCGGACAGCCTGGGACAGGATCTCCCGCTGCAGGGGCGCGTACTCCTCCGGTCCCCGCTCCAGCCAGCTTTTGATCAGGTCCGGCTCCTTCCGGAACATGCCCTCCCCGGAGCAGGGGGCGTCCACCAGGATCTTGTCAAAAAAGGGGCCGAAGGTATCCGCCAGCTTCTCTGGCGTCTCGCTGGTCACGCAGATATTGGCCAGGCCGGCCAGCTCCAGGTTTTTTAAAAGGGCTTTGGCCCGGGAGGCGCTGATGTCGTTGGAGACCAGAAGTCCCTGTCCCTGCAGGCGGGCTCCCAGCTCCGTGCTCTTGCCTCCAGGCGCGGCGCACAGATCCAGCACCCGGTCCCCCGGCTGGATGGGCAGGACCGCCGCCGGAGCCATGGCACTGGGCTCCTGGAGATAGTATAGCCCTGCATGATAGTAGGGATCCCGGGAGGGCCGTTCCGCTCCGTCCACGTAAGACCCATTGGGCGTCCAGGGGACGGGATCGAAGGGATAGGGGCTGATCTGCGCCCATTCCCCGGCAGAGAGCTTGCCCGTATTCACCCGCAGGCCCTGATTGGGCGCCTCCTCATAGGAAGCCAGCCAGGCCGCGTACTCCTGGCCCAGCAGCTCCTTCATCTGTTCTAAAAAACGCTCCGGCAGAATCATTACGTTCGGTCCTTTCTGCTTTTTGTTGGATGGGTCCCGTTGACGGGATAATCAGTGGGTTCGGTTCATATATATGAAGAAAATGCGTTGGGAGCCTGCCATGGACCGTCCTGTGCTGTTTCGCGGCCTTCCGATTTTCCTGCTGGCCCTGCTCCTTCTGTTCCCCGGGCTGTCGGTGCAGGGAGCCTCCCAGGGCCTTCTCCTCTGGGCCAATGTGGTACTCCCCACCCTGGCGCCGTTCCTCATCTGCACCCAGTGCGTCCGGGCCGCCGACGGCGTCCGGCTCCTGATGAGGCCGTTCTATCCCGTGCTGGGCCGTGTGTTCGGGCTGTCCCTCCAGGGCTCCTATATCCTGCTGTGCGGCCTGCTCTGCGGCTATCCGCTGGGAGCCAAGCTCTGCGGGGATGCCTGGGAGCAGGGGGAGCTGTCTGACGCCGAGGCCCAGTACCTGCTGGCCATCTGCAACCATCCCAGCCCCATGTTCCTGCTGGGCTACGTATCCGGCCAGCTGCCTCAGCCGGTCCCGGCCTGGGTCCTCCTTGCCGGGCTCTATCTGCCCATCCTGCCCTTATCCTGGCTGGCCGCTTCCCGCTACCGGTTCCAAAAAGGGAACCCCGCCGCCCTTCCCGGCCAGGGGGCCCGCCTATCCTTGGACCGGATCCTGCTCTCCTCCGCCGAGACCATGGTCCTGATCGGCGGGTATATGATGCTGTTCTCCATCCTGGCCCTGTGGCTGCGGCAGCTGACCTTTCTCCCCGGACAGGTCCAGGCCCTGCTTGCCGGCGCGGCGGAGATGACCACCGGCATCCACCAGATCTGCCAGTCCTTTCCCGGAAGGTCCGCCGTCCCTCCTGCGGTGGCCGCGGCGGCCTTCGGCGGCGTCTCCGGCATCTGTCAGACCCGGGGCGTCCTGGGAACGGGGCTCCGCATGGAAAATGCCGGATGGAGCATCCGGCATTATGTACTGTGGAAACTGCTCCACGCCGTGCTGACGTGGGGCGCGCTTACGCTTCTTCTGCAGGCTCTTCCTCTACGGTAGTCACGCTGCCAGCCAGCTCATTGCGGTTGGAGTTGACGATATCGTAGCTGGACTGGAGGGAGGACAGGAACGAATCGAACCGGCCCTGAGCGCCTTCCATGGTGTGGCTGATGATCGTCTGCAGGCTCTTCAACATGTCGTCCGTGTAGTTGATGGACGCCTGACGGATGCCGTTGGCCTCCTCCACCGCGCTGTCGATGATCTGCTGGGCCTGCATCTGGGCCTCCTCCACCAGCTGGTTGGCGTGGGCGTAGGCCTGCTGCATGATCTCGTGCTCG
>DVLJ01000212.1 GCA_018715565.1 Candidatus Ventrimonas merdavium | reverse complement strand
GGGTACATCGGCATGGGGATCATTGCGGACCTTGTGGCCGGCGCCGGTCACTACCGCAACAAGGCCATCAACCTGCTGTCCTACATGCTGATCTCCCTGGGCGGCATCTACACCTATGTGGTATTCTTTATCGACCCGGAGGGCTGGGCCAGCACCATGCTGGATAACGGCACGGAGCAGTCCTACATTGACACCATGAGCGCCTCCGCACCCTCCTGGCTGCTGGCGGTCATCGTCGTCGGCACGCTGGTCATCGCGGCCTTCAGCGGGTGGATCGGCGGCAAGATGCTGAAGAAACAGTTCGAGAAGGCTGGGATCACCGCATGAACGGCGGAACATCCCCACGGCAAAGACTCTGGCTGGATCCAAGGACGAAAATCCTGCTGCTCCTGCTCTGCATCCTCTCCGCCATGATGGCCCCGTCCCTGTACTATGAGCTGGGACTCGTGGTGCTGATTGGGCTGTTTGGCGCCTGCTGCGGAAAGTGGAAGTACGCCTGGAAGGGCGCGGCGTTCTACGGGCTGATTGTCCTGATCACCTTCTGGATCATGGACACCATGACCGGGACCTGGCGCACCATGTTCATCGCATTCCTCGGCCTGTTCCACAAGGTGTACCCCTGCGGGATGCTGTCAGGCATCGTCATCTCCACCACTAAGGTCAGCGAGTTTTTGTCAGCTATGAACCGCGCGCATGCGCCGAAAAAGCTGGTGATCCCGCTGGCGGTCATGCTCCGCTATATCCCCACCATTCAGGAGGACTGGCGGTTCATCAAGGACGCCATGCGGCTGCGGGACGTGTCGCCGTCCCTGAAAGGGCTATTGACCCATCCCGGCATGACCGTGGAGTGCATCTATGTTCCACTGATGATGGCGGCGTCCAAGGCGGCGGATGAACTGTCCATCGCCTCCATCACCCGGGGAATCGAGAACCCAAAACCAAGGACCTGCCTGGTGCAGATCCGCATGGGGCCGGCGGATGCGGCGGCAATTCTCTGTTTTGGCGCCTTTTTCGCGGCGGGCCTCTATGGGAAGGGGGTGTTTGGATGATCGAACTGAAACAGGTATCCTTTACCTATCAAGGGCAGGAGCATGATGGCCTCCGGGACATTGACCTGACCATCGCGGATGGGGAGTGTGTCCTGCTCTGTGGGCGCAGCGGATGCGGCAAGACTACCATCACAAGGCTGGTGAACGGACTGATCCCTCAATTTTACCAGGGAGAACTTCAGGGCCGTGTGCTGGTAGACGGGCAGGAGATCAGCAGCCTCCCCATGTACCAGATCGCCGCCAAGGTGGGGTCAGTGTTCCAGAATCCCAGAACGCAGTTTTTTAACGTGGACACGGACAGCGAGATCGCCTTCGGCATCGAGAATGAGGCCCGTCCGCCCCGGGAACTGGCGGAGCGGGTTGAGCAGACGACGGAGGATCTGCGCATCCAGAGCCTTCGCGGCCGCAATATCTTTGAGCTGTCCGGCGGGGAAAAGCAGAAGATCGCATTTGCATCCGTCTACGCCATGAACCCAGAGATCTATCTGCTGGATGAACCATCTTCTAACCTGGACATGACCTCCATCCAAGAATTGCGGGAGCATCTGCGGCTGGTCAAGGGCCAGGGCAAGACCATCCTGATCGCAGAGCACCGGCTCTATTACCTGATGGACATTGCGGACCGGATCGTGTATCTGGACCGGGGAGCAATCAAAGGGATCTTCACACCGGAAGAGCTCCGTCGGCTGTCCCAGGCACAGCGGGAACAGATGGGGCTGCGGGCAACGGATCTGATGGACGTCCTCCCGCCGCCCGGCCATGCTCCGGTCCGGGGATCGGTGTTGTCGTTGAACGATGTCTCCCTGCGCTATAAGAGGCGCACCATCCTTCACGGGATCGGCCTTTCCGCCGGAAGGGGAGAGGTCATCGGCGTGGTGGGCCACAATGGGGCCGGAAAGACCACATTCTCTCGGGCCCTGTGCGGGCTCCACAAGGACTGTGACGGTCAGTTCCAGTGGGATGGCGGGCCGATGGAGCGCAGGGAGCGGCTCAAGCAGTCCTACATGGTGATGCAGGATGTGAACTACGAGCTGTTTGCCGAGAGCGTGGAGGCGGAGTGCTCCTTCGGCATCCGGAACCCGGACAAAGCCTTGGTAGACGCTACCCTGGAGGAACTGGGGCTGGCCCCATACCGGGAGCGCCACCCCAATACCCTGTCCGGCGGTCAGAAACAGCGGGTGGCCGTAGCCGTCAGCATGATCTGCGGAAAGGATCTGCTGGTATTTGATGAACCCACCAGCGGCCTGGACTTTGACAGCATGACCCAGGTAGCGGGGCTGATCCGCCGCTTGTCCGACATGGGAAAGGTCATCTTCATCGTCACCCACGACTTTGAATTTGTCTGCCGCACTTGCTCCCGGGTCCTGCATTTTGACGAGGGCGAGATGCCCGATGATGTACCCGTTATCATGGAAGCCCTCCCGAAATTGAGAGAGCTGTTCTCTGTTTCAAATAGAAAGGAGAGGTGACCGATGAAACAGAAAAAAGTCAACCGCGTGGCCCTGCTGCTCCATTGGGCGGGGGAGCAGAAGGTCTGGCTGTTTCTGGCAGTCTTTTTGTCAGCGGCCGGCGGGCTGTGCATTGTTGTCCCCTATATGGGGATCTATCAGCTGATGGACGCCGCCTTCAACGGAACCTGTACCAGGGAACTGGTGGTGCGGATCGTGGCAATGATCGCGGCGGCGGTGACTCTGCGCTTTGTGCTGTTCGGCGGCTCCGGGGTGGCGGCCCACAAGGGCGCCTACGGGGCGCTGTTCAAGGTGCGCTGCATGGTGGCGGAGCACATGGCCCGGGCGCCCCTGGGGGCGTTGAATGAGCGGCGCACCGGGGACATCAAGACGGTGCTGAACGAGGATATTGAGAAACTGGAACTGTTCCTGGCCCACAACCTGCCGGATCTGGTGTGCTATCTGGTGGGGCCGGTGGTGGTTTTCGCCTATCTGATGACCGTCAATATCCCCCTGGCGCTGGTTTCTCTGGTGCCGCTGGTCCTGGCCGTGGCTGTGTTGGGGATCATGTTCCGCAATACGGATGACCTGATGGACCGTG
>DVLJ01000015.1 GCA_018715565.1 Candidatus Ventrimonas merdavium | reverse complement strand
CGTCTACTGTATGCAGCTTCCCATCGTCCGCTCTGGCTGTCCGAAATACGCAGTCTGCCTGATCCGGCTCTACGATGATCACCGCCGGCTGCTCCTCCCCCTGATAATAATCTGCCAAAAAGCCTGCTACTGCGCCTGACATCGCTCCTACTCCTGCCTGAAGGAATACATGGGTAGGCTTGATCTGTCCCAGCTGCTCCACTGCTTCCGCCGCCATCGTAGTATATCCCTCCATGATCCATCCGGGAATGGTTTCATAACCTTCCCAGGCCGTGTCCTGGACAAGGACCCAGCCATGGGTCTTCTCACACTCCGCAGCGTACTCCACCGTTCTGTCATAATTCCAATCCGTGATCGACGCCTGCGCGCCCAAATGGCGGATATGCTCCAGCCGTTCCTGGGAACTGCCTTTAGGCATGAATACAACCGCCTTCTGCCCCAGCATTTGAGCAGTCCATGCGATCCCCCGGCCATGGTTCCCGTCTGTTGCCGTAACAAACGTGATCGTCCCCAGCTGTTCCTTCACTTCGTCTCCCGTAATCCGCTCGTATGACAGTTCTTCCGGGGCGATTCCCAGCCGTTCTCCAATGTATCTGCCAATGCAGTAGCTCCCGCCCAGGCCTTTAAACGCATTCAAACCAAATCGTTTGCTTTCATCCTTCACATAGATTCCTGCAACGCCCAGCCTTTTGCTCAATTCCGGCAGTTCGGCCAGCGGAGTGACCGCATAGCCTGGAATACTTTCATGGAATCTCCTGGCCGTTTTGGCCGCATCCCGGCCAAAACGGTTCTGAAATCCATCCTCCTGCTTTCTCTTATGATATACAACCTGTACGTTCTCTCCCATAGTCTCCCTATCTCCCTAAACGGATTTTGATAATCTCTGCCAGATATTCTGCTCCTGCCAGCAGCACATCATCGTTAAAATCATAGTGAGGATTGTGCAGCGCCACCGTTTCCTCCGGCCGCTCCTCTCTCCTGCTTCCCAAAAACATATAGCATCCCGGGATTCTGGCTGCATACACTGCAAAATCCTCTGAGGTCGCGTCCGGCTCACAGTTCCCATTTACCTTTTCTTTTCCAGCCACCCGTTCTGCGGCAGCCACCGCCGTCTCTACACACCCGGCGTCATTCACCGTTGGGATAAACTCCCGGGAGTAGATAACTTCACATTCCGCATCATACATGGAGCAGATCGACTGAGCGATCTTACGCATCCTGCCTTCCACCAGATCCTGGTTCTCTGCTTTAAAACAACGGACGTCCCCGGTGATCTCCGCATGCGACGGGATCGAATTGCGGATTCCGTCGGTCCTGATATCCGTACAGGATACCACCACCGGATCCAGCGGATCGACACTTCTGGAAACGATCGTCTGAAAAGCCAGGACGATCTGGGCCGCGATCACGATCGGATCCTTGCTCATATGGGGGTAGGACGCATGGCTGCCCTTTCCATAAATCTTCACCACAAAATCATCCTCGCTGGCTTTCAGGCCTCCGGCTCTGGTATGGAAACTCCCCGCCGGAAGCTGCGGCGCATTGTGGATCCCATAGATTTCATCCATCGGGAACTGCTCAAGCAAACCGTCCGCGATCATGGCTTTCGCGCCCAGCCCCGGCTCCTCCGCAGGCTGGAACACAAAGCGCACCGTTCCATCAAAATCCTGATCCTCCGACAGGATCTTAGCCGCGCCCAGCAGCATGGCCATATGGCCGTCATGACCGCAGGCGTGGGTCCATCCAGACTTCCGGGATTTATACGGCAGCTCTGTCAGTTCCTCAAATCCAAGCGCGTCCATATCTGCCCGCAGACCGATCACGTCCGTTCCATTTCCTGCCTTCAGACTGGCCACAAGTCCGGTTCCTCCGATTCCGGTCTGTACGTCCAGCCCCATGCGCTTCAGTTCTTCCGCCACATAAGCTGCTGTCTCCCGCTCCTCCATTGGCGGCTCCGGACATTGGTGCAGCGCATGTCTCCATTCTACTAGTTGTCTTTCCAGATCTTGTTTGTTCATAACACCCTCCTATTTGTTCTGCTCAGATATCTGTTTCTTTCCACACGATCTTGTCCGTGTTTGCTGCCTTCTGTTTTTCATAATCCAAAAGCACGGTTTTCACTTTGCCGGAAAGCTGCAGGATTGAAGGTGCATTGATCATGATCAGAAATGCGGTGAAAAAATCTACCAGATTCCAGAGAGAATCCAACGGCATCACAGCCCCCAGCAGGATCAGGATCAGCGCAGCGATCTTATACACGATCACCTTTCCCTCAGTATTATGCTTAAACAGATAACGGACGCTTACCTCTCCATAGAAAATATTGGCCACCAGGGTGGTGAAGCCGAAAAGCGCCATAGCACAGAGTACAACCCACCGTCCAACCGGACCGGTAGCCGCTGCAAACGCCTCCTGCACCAGATTGATCCCTTCTGCATCCGTAGAAAGCACCCCTGTCAGAAGAATGGCGAAGCCGGTGCAGCTGCAGATCACGATGGTTGTCAGGAAGGTCCCAAGCATTGCCGCAAATCCCTGCTTTGCCGGATGGGATACCTTTGCCGTAGCATGCATGCTGGAATGGCAGCCATTGCCCGCGTCATTGGAAAACAATCCCCGGGCGATCCCCTGCCGGAACGCCTGCTGGATCGTATAGCCTGCGATTCCTCCGGCCGCCGCCTGACTGGAAAATGCATAGGTAAATACTGTCTTTATCATCGCAGGCATAAGCGTAATATGAGAAATCACGATAAAAAGAGTAATTCCCACATATCCCACTGCCATAAAAGGAACAATCTTAGACGCCGTATCTGTGATTGCTTTAGCACCTCCAAAGGCGATCACTGCGGCTAATACCGTTACGATCACCCCAGGAACCATCAGCGGCACATCCACCACGTTCACGACTGCTGCCGAAATGGAATTATTCTGGATCATCGTCATAGCAAATCCGATGGTAAAAATCGTAGTCACCGCATAGGCCACCGGTCTAACCCGGCTGTGGAGCCCTTTTCGCATATAGTAATGTGCCCCGCCGTAATAGTTTCCGTCTGCTCCCTTTTCATGATAAAGCTGTCCAAGCACTACCTCAGCAAAGCTGGTAGCCATTCCCACCAAAGCGGTCACCCACATCCAAAATAGAGCTCCCGGTCCCCCGGCTGCCAGTGCGCTGGCTACTCCTACCAGGCTTCCCGTACCGACCTGTCCGCCAACCGCAGCGCAAAGTGCGGCAAATCCGGAAATGGCCTTTTTGTCTCCTTCTTTCTCCTCCGGCTGCTGCTTTCTCACCTGCAGCGTTCCGAAGACTTCTTTGATATGCCGAATCTGCGGAAATCTCAGCCGGATGGTAAAGGCAATCCCTGTCGCTAAAAGCAAAAACGCCATCACCCATCCCCACAGAATATTGTCAATCTTCCCCAATCCAGCATTCAGCTGTTCCAAACATGTAATTATTCCTTCCATACGCTTCCCCTTTCCATTACTAGATCAAAAATAACCATGCTGCGATCCCAAAAGCGATTCCGCTTCCGATCGAAATCGGCATTACCTTTTTTAAGATGCTGCTCTCCACCCCCTTTATCCCTGTTGTAGACATGCCAAGGATCATGCTCCCCGGCGCCATAGCCGCTCCCACCGCCCCGCCTGCTGTCTGCAGGGCAAGGGTCACAGCCGGTGATATCTGCAAAAATTCCGCAGCGCTCATCTGAAACTTTCCGAATAGGATATTCGACGACATATTGCTGCTTGTAATGAACGTACCGATAATCCCGAACAGAGGAGCCGCCGCCACATAGCTGCTTCCAAGAACCTGAACGATCCCATAGGACAGCACCTGGATCTGTCCGCTGCTGCTCATGATCCGCGCCATCACTGCAAAGCCTAAGATTGCCGCAGTAGACGGCAGTGATTTTTTCACTGTCCTGCGCCAGATCTGGGAAAGGTCCCCCTTCCGGATCCTTCCCTTCGCCCGGTAATAGAGTGCGCTGATCAGACAGGCCTCCGCCAGGATCGTCCCCGCATAGATCAGAGGCGACATCGGAGAATAAAACGGTTCCTCCGGCGTCACATAGCCCATCCCGGTGCATACCTCCGGGAAAGAAAATCCGATCCGAAACTGTCCCAGGAAACGGTTCACCGGCGGAACCAGCAGACAGAACACGGTGATCGCCGTAAGCACGTAATAAGGAAAGAACCCTTGATGGAACGACATCGCCTCCATCCCTTCCTCCTGCTCACGCCGGTCCATCACCGGACTGTCCTCCATCCGCCAGGGCTTTCGGAAGCAGGGGAGTCTGGTCATCAGCACAGCCGCCGCCAGTGCTGCCGCAGAGGGCAGAAAACAGGCGATCGAAGGGCTAATCGGTGCCAGCAAAAGCTGACCGCCTGCCAGGATCAGAACCAGGACAGCCCCAAGAGGGAGCCCCGCCTTCACAGCCTTCCACTTCCCATAAAACCAAAACAGGCAAAATGCCATAACTACAATATAGCATCCGATCAGCCCCGCTGCCAAGAACGCAGCTGCTCCGGCCGCCTCTCCGGTCAGTTCCGCCTGTACCAGCAGAGCCTCCCAGGAAAGCGCCAGTGTTCCAAAGGTGGCTCCCCAGGAATAAGACAGCAGGACCATCACGATACTCCACAAAGGCCGTACTCCGATGCTGACCAAAAGCGGTGCGCCCACAGCTACCGCCACGCCAAACCCTGTGATGCCTTGCAGAAAATCAGGAAAGATCCATCCCATGATCACGATCTGGAGCAACTCATGCCGGGTCAGCCGCTGGATCCCCTGCCGGATCGCCCGAAACCCCCCGGCCTGCTCCGTAACCTCATAGATAAAGATCGCAGGCCATATAACCAGAAGAATGGACAGTGCGTTCCACACGCCTTTGCCGCATTCGCTGAGCAGACCAGGAACCGCCAGCTTATAGAACCATATCCCAATCCCGCCGGCCAGAATGACTCCGGCCATTGCAGCCTTATGGGTGCTCCAGCCCCACAGGGTAATCGCAAGAAACAGAAACAAGATCGGCAGGACTGCTGCTGCCCATAAGCCTATGCTAACGGAAAGTTCCACCGTTTTCCCTCCTCTCCCTTTTTGATATGCAATATGTGATATGCGATATATTGCATTATATGTCATAAAGTGCTGCTTGTCAATCCTCAAAACTATTTTTTATTCCGTATGCAATATATTGCAAACATTCCAATTTTCATTTATAATACCTATGACTACCAGAAACATAACGGAAAGGAGATATTTCTCGATGCCGATTCCACAGAAAGCGCCCGAATCAGGGCCAAAGACAGCCAGAGAACGAATCTATCAAGAATTGCGTCAGTGGATTATTGACGGAACCTTAAAACCAGATGAACGGATCTCAGATCAGGAGATTTCCCAATATTTTTCAGTCAGCAGAACCCCTGTCAGAGAAGCCATGCAGCTGCTGGCCGACCAGAAGCTGATCAATATCTACCCAGGGCGGGAAAGCCGCGTCTCTCCCATTGACTTTCACAATGCCAGGACCTCCTACCGGATCGCGGCGGAGCTCCACGCAATGGCTGTCGAGTTTGCTTACCCCAAGATCACCGAATCGATCTTAAACGAGCTAAAAGCGATCAACGACAGTTTTTTCTCCGCAGGAGAGCAAAACCTCGTTGCTGACGAAAAGCATTATGACCAGCAGTTCCACGGAATCTTCCTCACCTTGGCCGATAACTATTTTCTAACAGAGTTTACCATGACCTTGGGCAGCCATATTGAGCGTATTGAGAATCTGTATTACAGTATTATCAAGAATTACAAAAATTCTGTCTCCGAACATGCCCAGATCATCGCCTCCTTGGAACAAAAAGATATAGTTGCTGCAAAGGAAACCATGCGGTACAACTGGATGCACACGCTGGAGATCCTGGACCATACGATCCAGTGATTCCATTTCATAAAAAACGATTTTTTTGAAACAAAAAAACGAGGGCATCTCTCCAGTCCAATCGACTGTTGAGATACCCTCGTTCGATTTTATCGGAATCCAATATTACGCCAGATATTTCTTCAGCGTCGCTCTCACCGCGCCAACGCCTGCGATCTCCTCTAAGAACATGCCCTCGATCTTATCGCCGATGCCAGCCTCATACAGGTCCACGCCAAAGATATTGGCATTGGATAAGATGCCCTTTAACTGGCCCTGATAGGTCTCCGGCTTGCCAACCTCGATGCCCTCCAAAGCCTTCACCAGTTCCGGAACCATGGGATCGGGAGACAGCTCGAATTTCTGTCCGTCGTCCTGCACCGCCAGCAGATACCGGCACCAGCCGGCCAGTGCTAACGGAATAGCAGTCAGCTTCTTAGCGTCGCCGTATTTTGCCACATAAGCCTTAATGGTCTCGCCGTAGCGGATGCCTACCTTCTGGGAGGTATCGGTGGCGATACGCTGAGGCGTATCCGGCATGAACGGGTTGGGGATGCGGACATTGATGACCTCGTCCACGAAATCCTGGGGAGACAGGATGCCCGGGTCGGTTACCACCGGCATACCCTCTACCGGACCGATCTGATGGACCAGCTTGTTCAGTTCTTCATCCTTCATCTCATTGGCGATCAGGTCATAGCCCAGCACGCAGCCGTATACAGCCAGAGCCGTGTGCAGCGGGTTCAGACAGGTGGTTACTTTCATCCGCTCTACCTTATTTACCGTATCCCGGTCGGTCATGTATACGCCGGCTTTCTCCAGTGCCGGACGGCCGTTGGGGAACTTGTCCTCGATCACCAGGTACTGGGGTCCCTCTGCGTTTACAAACGGAGCGATGTAGGTCTTCTTGGAGGTGATCACCGGATCCATGTCCTCCACGCCGGCTTTCTTTAACTCCTCGCATACGGAATCTGCCGGTCTGGGGGTGATCTTGTCGATCATGCTCCAGGGGAAAGCAACCTGCTTCTCGTCACACAGATAGTCTACGAACTCTGCGGTCACGAAGCCCTTCTTCTCCCACTCCTTTGCCATGGTCACCACAGAGCTCTGCAGCTTCTCACCGTTGTGAGAGCAGTTATCCATGGAAACAACGGACAGCGGGTACTTGCCGGCTTTGAAACGCTCCCACAGCAGGGCGCATACCACCGCCATGGCGGAACCGGCCTTGTCCGGGCCATTGTCAATGTCGGCCTGGATGAACGGGAAAAACTCTCCTGCCGCATTGTTCAGGGCATAGCCCTTCTCGGTGATGGTAAAGGAGATCATCTGCAGACCCGGATCTACGAAGATCGCTTTTAACCGGTCCCATGCCTCTGCCACATTCGACTGAGCCTTGATGGCCTCGGTCAGGGAACCCAGCACAGCCTTGTCTGTGGAGCCATCTGCCTTTAAGGTCACAGCCAGCACCAGGTTGTCGTAGGGATCGTAGATCTTGTCTACTACGTCGAAGTCAAAGGTCTCCACACAGGTAATGCCCTTGTCCAGGCTTCCCTCTGCGATCAGCTTGTCCGCGATGCCGCCGATAAAGATACGGAAAATATTGCCTGCGCCGAAATGCACCCACACCGGCGCCTTCTTGGTCTCTTCTGCCACCTTCTCCACGTCATAAGCGGGAAGTTTGA
>DVLJ01000211.1 GCA_018715565.1 Candidatus Ventrimonas merdavium | reverse complement strand
TTTCTATTTTCCGCTTTTTCGCGGATCCGATCCCACTTAATTACTAATGTTGGGATCAAAAGGTATTTTGACCCCTTTGATACCGGATTGCTCCGCACTACGTGCTCCCGCCCCTGGTATCATGAAATGACCTGACAAGCGGAGGTGATCGATCATGAAGAAACAGCCCATTTCCATAACGAATCCCCGCGAACTGAGCGGCTCCCAGAAGATCCAGCTGCGGTCCCTGGCCGCCGCCTGCTGCGCCCATGACCAGATCCGGCTCTCCTTCCCCACCGACGGAGACGCGGACTGCTATCTGCTCACTCTTCCCGGCGCCCAGGGGCCCGCCCTGGTCTCTGCCCTGGCGGTGGTCCCCCTTTCCGGCCAAACGGCGGAATGCACCGGCTTTACGCTGCCGGAGCACCGGAAGAACGGATATTTCTTCCGGCTCCTGGGGCAGGCGATGGAGCGCTGGTCTGAGTGGGATTTCTTATTCCCCGTATCCGGCCAGTGCGGGGACACCTTAGCCGTCCTGGAGCATCTGGGGGCGGAACTGGATTCCCAGGAATTCCAGATGGAGCTGTCCCTTTCTGAGACGGACAGGGATCCCCATGGCGGAGCCGATCCCCATAGCGGGGCCGCTTCCCATAGCGGAGCCGATTTTCATAGCGGGACCGGTTCCCGCGCGGAAATCGGCTCGGATGGGGGAAACGGTCCCTTCCCCGGCCTCTCCCTCACCCGCTCTCCGTCCGCCCGGAACCAGCCGGACTGTGAGGAGTATCAGCTCCTTTTAAACGGCACGAAACCGCTGGGACTCTGCCAGATCACCCGGACGCCCTCCGGCAAAGCCTGCCTCCACCATGTAGAGATCCATTCCCGATATCGGAAACGGGGATATGGCACGGCCATGATCCGGCTCCTGGGGATGCGCCTGGCCGGGGAGGGCGTCTCCCACCTGTTCCTCCACGTATCCGGCAGCAACCGTCCGGCTCTTGCCCTGTACAAAAAAACAGGGTTCCGGATCACCGAAACCCTGTCGTATTATCTTTATTGATCCATGCGGCGCCGCGGGGACCAGCCTCCATACGGTCTGAGTCCCCCGCCCGCTGCCGAAGCGTTCTTACAGAGCCAGCACCTTCTCGGCGGCTTCGTCCATCCAGCTTTCTTCCAGATATTCTACCAGGCCCTCGTCCACATGCTTGGCGATCACCGGATCGATCGGCAGCTTTGCCAGCACCGGGAGATCAAATTCTTTTGCGATCTCATCGATATGGCTCTCGCCGAAGACGGAGATCTTCCTGCCGCAGTCCGGGCACTCCAGGTAGCTCATGTTCTCTACCAGGCCCAGGATCGGGATATCCATCTTCTTCGCCATGTTCACCGCCTTCGCCACGATCATCGACACCAGCTCCTGGGGAGAGGTTACGATGATGATGCCGTCCACCGGAAGGGACTGGAATACGGTCAGGGGCACGTCGCCGGTTCCCGGCGGCATATCCACGAACATATAGTCCACGTCGTTCCAAAGGGCTTCCTGCCAGAACTGCTTCACAGCCCCGGCAATGACCGGTCCTCTCCAGATGACCGGATCGGTGTCATGGTCTAACAGCAGGTTGGCGGACATGATCTCAATGCCCGTCGCCGTCGTAGCCGGGAGCATCAGCCCGTCCGGCGTCATGCCGACGCTGCTGTTCGTCAGACCAAATGCCTTGGGGATCGACGGTCCCGTGATATCGGCGTCTAAGATCGCCGTATGCTTTCCTTTCGTGTTCATCTTCACCGCCATCAGCGCAGTGACCAGAGACTTGCCCACGCCGCCCTTGCCGCTGACAACGCCGATGACCTTTTTCACGCTGCTCTGGGGATTTAACGGTTCTAAAAAGCTGGTCTGCTCCGCAGTCCGGCTGCTGCAGTTCTCTCCGCATGTGCTGCAGTTATGAGTACAATTCTCGCTCATGTGAATACCTCCGATTTCCGCTGTCCGCTCGCTCCGCCGGACAGCCCTAAAGAACAGGATAACACAGATCCGTCGAAAAAGAAATAGGGAATCGCTTTGAAAAGTTCATAAAAACTTTAAAATTAGATCGCCATTAGCGTCTTTTCCTGCCCCAGGAAATCTGGTATAATGAAATACATAAGAATCAGGAAGTAATGAGGTGTACCAATGAATATCAATATGAACCCGAACAGTGAATTGGTCCAGTCCGCAGTCAATGTGCCCAATCTTGTCCAGGTCCCTGAAGCGCTGATCAACCAGGCCCATGAGTTCCAGATGGCGATTATGATGTATACCTGCGCCATCCGGGAAGTCAAGACCAAGCTGGAGGTTTTGAACGATGAGCTGTCCCTGCGCAACCAGCGGAATCCCATCGAGATGATCAAGTCCCGGGTCAAGCGTCCGGTCAGCATCGTAGAGAAGCTCCACCGGAGAGGGCTCCCCATTTCCACGGAGTCCATGGTCCAGAACTTAGATGACGTAGCCGGAATCCGGGTGATCTGTTCCTTCGTGGACGACATCTATACCGTAGCCAACATGCTGGTCAGCCAGGACGATATCACCGTGGTGACCATCAAGGACTATATCCGGAACCCCAAGCCCAACGGCTACCGCAGCTACCACCTGATCATCGAGATCCCGGTCTTTTTCTCTGAGACCAAGAAGAACATGCGGGTGGAGGTGCAGATCCGCACTATCGCCATGGATTTCTGGGCCAGCTTAGATCACCAGCTGAAGTACAAAAAGGACATCGGAGACGCCGCAGACCGCATCAGCGAGGAGCTCCGCCAATGCGCGGACGTGATCGCAGCGACGGACCAGCGGATGCTGGCGATCCGGAAGGATATTGAAGCACAGGGAGGAACGGTCAGGAAGTGACCGTTCCGTTTTTTGTTATGGGTCGGATAGACCCAGTTGAGTACGTTGGAGTTTCTCAACAGAGAAACGGAAACGTGCGAAATAGAAACCACCCGCTATGCGGGTGCGCGGTGGATGTTATACAAAAAATCACTCAGCCAGATATA
>DVLJ01000210.1 GCA_018715565.1 Candidatus Ventrimonas merdavium | reverse complement strand
TATTGTAGCAGATTACCCACCCGGAATCAACGAATTCTCCTGCAATCTCTGATGGAATCAGCCTTTCGGCGGCAGCCCCCCTCCTCCTCCTTTCCTGGGAAAACTTGTAGTGGACAAGTGCCTTCTACGTTCCTTTCGCTTAATCACTTAATATATTAAGCTGTTAATCATATATTAGGATAAGGGCACAAAAAAGTCAACCCCTTTTTCCATTTTTTGTTGAAAAACATTAATCTGTATTCTCCTGGAATCTGGTGCATTTTTGGAAATATGACAGAAAACGGCTCTGAACGGAAGATTTTCTATACATCGAAGAATTAATAGCAGAAGCGGTCAGAATTGCGTGAAAAATTGCATCCTAGGACGCTATGCAAAAAGAAACGGCGCCGCAGACACGGCGCCGCCTACATGAGGGGTGCAAACAGCCGCAGGACCTGGCCTGCCAGCTTCTCATAAAAAGGATATCGCTTACAGTCTTCCAGGGTAACCTCCTGGCACTGCTTCAAAGTCTCCTGGAAATCCCGTTCCGCCTGGTCCACCGCCTGGTTCAGGAACAGATACGCCGCACACTCAAAATGCAGGTGCAGGCTGCGGTAATCCAGATTGATGGAGCCTACCACCGCCTTCGTATTGTCGCTGGTAAACACCTTGGCATGGACGAACCCCGGCGTATATTCAAAGATCCGCACGCCGGCCATCAGCAATTCCTTATAGTAGGACTTAGCCAGAACGAACGCATAGATCTTATCCGGGATGTGGGGCATGATGATCATCGTCTCGATCCCCCGCTTTGCCGCGAAGGTCAGAGCCGTCATCATATCGCTGTCCAGGATCAGGTACGGCGTCATGATGTGCACATAATACCGGGCTTCATTCAGGATATCCATGTACACATGCTTGCCCACCGTCTCCTCATCCAGAGGGCTGTCTCCGTAGGGGAGCACATAGCCGTCGGCCGGAAGCTCCTCCGGCAGCCGGAAATCCGGGCTCATCTGATACCGGCCATAGTCCTCCGGCCGCTTCTCCGTCACGTTCCACATCTGGAGGAACATCATCAAAAAGCCCTGGACCGCGTCTCCCTTCAGCATGATGCCCGTATCCTTCCAGTGGCCGAACCGCACCCGCCGGTTGATGTACTCGTCCGCCAGATTGACGCCGCCGGCAAACGCCGTGTGCCCGTCGATCACCACGATCTTCCGATGATCCCGGTTATTCTGATAGGAGGAAAGGACCGGACGCACCGGGGAGAACATCTTGCACTGGATCCCCATCTGCTGCAGCTGCTTGGGATATCCGTAGGGGAGCAGGGTCAGGCTGCAGGTGCCGTCGTACATCACCCGGACCTCCACGCCCTTTGCCGCCTTTTCCTTCAGGATCTCCAGGACTGCGTTCCACATCTCCCCCCGCTCCACGATAAAGAACTCCAGGAAGATATACCGCTCCGCCTTCTCAAGCTCCTCCAGCAATCTGGGGAACAGATCGTCCCCCAGCGGGAAATACTCCGCATAGGTATGGTCATAGATGGGATACCCGGCATATTTCTTCATATACCATGCCAGATGTCCGTTGCCCCGGCTGATCTTCCACAGCCGTTCCATCACCCCCTCGTCCTGCTCCAGATAAGGAGCCGTCTCCGCCACCGTCGTCCGCACCCGCCTGGCGATCCGCCTCACTCCCGGCTGGGTCTCCAGGAACAGATAGAACAGGGCGCCGAATACGGGAAATACCAGCACCGGGATGATCCAGGCCATCTGGTAGGACGGATTCTGCCGCTTGTTCAGGATGTAGATCACCACCACCGCGCTGAACAGGGTAAATACCCAATATACATAGAATACATTCTCGCTCAGCCACTGGAACGTCACAAACAGGACGATCAGCTGCAGCAGGATCGAGACCATCACAAACGTCGTCCGGCCGAAGATGATCCGCAGAGGCTTCCCCAATGTCCGTTTATTCAGTTTTTCCTCTTTCAGCTTCTTCAGCCGGCTGTCCTCTTTCTGTTTCTCCGCGTCCATGCTGTCCTCTTGATCTTGTCCTTTCGATCCTTTCCTCTTGATCCCATCCTGTGAGCCCGTCCTGCTGAGCCTGTCTCGCTGAGCCCGTCCTGCTGATCCCATCCCGCTGAGCCCATCCTGGCAGGCTCAGCTCCTAGGCCAGCGCCTGCTCCAGATCCGCGATGATATCCGCCGCGTCCTCGATGCCGACGCTGAACCGGATCATGGCCGGATCCACTCCGGCCTCCACCAGCTGCTGGTCGTTCAACTGGCGGTGGGTATGGCTGGCCGGATGGAGCACCGAGGTCCTGGCGTCCGCCACATGGGTCACGATCGCCGCCAGCTTCAGCTTATCCATGAAGACCTCCGCCGCCTTCCGTCCGCCCTGTAAGCCGAAGGAGATCACGCCGCAGGTGCCGTTCGGCATATACTTCTGGGCCAGCTCATAGTACGGGTCCCCTTCCAGTCCCGGATACTTCACCCAGGCCACGTCCTCTCTGCCCTGGAGATACCGGGCCACCTTCAGGGCGTTCTCACAGTGGCGCGGCATCCGCAGGTGCAGGGTCTCCAGGCCCACGTTCAGCAGGAACGCATTCTGAGGAGACTGGATCGAGCCCATATCCCGCATCAGCTGCGCCGTCGCCTTGGTGATGTAAGCCCCCTTTCCGAACCGCTCCGTATAGACCACGCCGTGATAGGACTCATCCGGCTGGGTCAGTCCCGGGAACTTGTCCGCGTGAGCCGCCCAGTCAAAATTGCCGCTGTCCACGATGCAGCCGCCTACGCACATGGCATGGCCGTCCATGTACTTCGTCGTAGAATGGGTCACGATGTCCGCCCCCCACTCAAACGGCCGGCAGTTGATCGGCGTGGCAAACGTATTGTCCATGATCAGCGGCACGCCGTGACGGTGAGCCAGGCGGGCAAACTTCTCAATATCCAGCACCACCAGGGCCGGATTGGCGATCGTCTCGCCAAATACCGCCTTGGTGTTGGGACGGAACGCCTTCTCCAGTTCCTCCTCCGGCGCGTCCGGGTCCACCAGGGTACACTCCACGCCGAACCGCTTCAGCGTCACGGTGAACAGATTGGAGGTGCCTCCATAGATGGTGGCCGCGCTGACGATGTGATCCCCGGCGGAGCAGATGTTCAGCACCGCGTACATATTGGCCGCCTGTCCGGAGGACGTCAGCATCGCCGCCGCGCCGCCCTCTAAGGCGCAGATCTTGGCTGCCACCGCATCATTGGTAGGATTGGCCAGACGGGTATAAAAATATCCGTCCTCCTCCAGATCGAACAGACGTCCCATCTGTTCGCTGGTCTCATATTTAAACGTGGTGCTCTGGTAGATCGGGAGCACCCGGGGGTCTCCATTCTTCGGCTGCCATCCTCCCTGGATGCAGATCGTATCAAGAGACTGTTTGTGTTCCATGTCCATATCCTCCTCGCTCGTATTCATTTTTCTCTAAGTCTATCACATTCCCGGGATTTCCACAAGGGGCAGCTCGCCCGCCTTCCAGGAGCGCACAGCTCGCCCGCCTTCCAGGAGCGCCCCACCCGCCTTCCAGGAACGCGCCGCCCCGCTTTCCGGGAGCGCGCTGCCCTGCCCGCCGGGCAAGGCCCGGCTCCCCTGCCTTCACAGATTCTTTACCGGTTTCCGATCCGGCTTTTCTTGACTTTCCCCATAGGGACAATTATAATGAAGCCTATGGATCAAAACGAAGAAAAGAAAGGATCATTTCATGAACACATTGATGGATATTATCAAAGGCATGCTGATCGGCATCGCCAATATCATCCCCGGCGTCAGCGGCGGCACCATGGCCCTGAGCATGGGGATCTACGACAAGCTGATCGGCGCGGTCTCCAACCTGTTCAAAGACTTTAAGAAAAGCGTGATGACCCTGCTGCCGATCCTCATCGGCTGCGCCATCGGCATCATCGGCTTTACCTACATCATCGAATACCTGCTGACCAACCACACCTATCTGACCTGTATGGCTTTCATCGGCCTGATTCTGGGCGGCCTGCCCATGCTGGTACGCCAGCTGCGGGATAAGCTGGCAAAACGGGGCGGCTCCATCGGCGTCTCCGGCGCCATTGCCTTTCTTGCGCTGTTTGCCGTGGCTGTGGCGATGCCTCTTTTAGGATCTGACGAGGCGGCCCTGACCACCCTGACCGCATCTCCGGGCATGATGGTGTCCCTGTTTTTTATCGGCATCATCGCCTCTGCCACCATGGTGGTTCCCGGCGTCAGCGGTTCCATGGTCCTGATGATTCTCGGCTACTACTACGGAATCCTGGGTTCCATTAAAAATTTTCTGGAGGGCTTAAAGGCCTTTGACTTTGCCGCCATGTTCCATGAAGCCATGCTTCTGGTTCCTTTCGGTATCGGCGTGCTTTTAGGCATCTTCCTGATTGCCAAGCTGATTACCTTTTTATTTGAGCGGTACGGTGTCCAGACCTACTGCGCGATCCTGGGCCTGATCCTCTCCTCGCCCTTCGCCATCTTCTACAACACCGGGCTTCTGGCCCAGCTTGGCGGCTTGAACGCCATGATCCTGGCCTCCGGTGTGCTGGTGGCGGCGGTATGCGCCATAGCGGCGTATTTCCTGGGCGAAAAGTGATCCGATCTCTCATAAGCCATTTATCCCATACAGCAAATCTATCCCATACAGCAAAACGGGAGATTCCTGACCGGACGGCCGGCTGCGGCCATCCGGGGAATCTCCCGTTTTTTTATTGCTCCAGGAACCGCTCTACCTGATAATTAAAATCCTCCGGGTTCTTCCTGGCAATAAAATGGTCTCCCGGGATAAACACCGTATGGGCTTTGGGCAGATGGGCCCCGATCTTCCTGGTATGCTTCTCTTTGATCATATCATCGGTGCCGGCGATCACCAGGACCGGCGCCTTGATCCGCCGAAGCTCCCGGGGCGCCACATTGGGATCATGGACCATCAGGCCCAGCAGCTCCGCCTTTTTCCGGGCTTCCGGATCTTTCCGGGCCAGGCGTTTCGCCAGATGATAGCCCAGTATGATGGGGATCTGGATCTTCGCCTTCACCCCCCGGCCGTTTAGATTCGCTCCGTTTAAGATCAGGTGATCTACCCGCTCCGGATACCGCAGGGCAAAGACCAGGGCGATATTCCCCCCGTCGGAAAAGCCCAGGATATGAGCCTTTGTGATTCCCAGCTCATCCAGCAGATCCTTTAGATCCTCCGCAAACTGGCGGATCGTAAAGGGCGCCGTCCCTCTGGGAGACTGGCCATGCCCCCGGGTATCCACCGCGATCACCCGGTAATTCCTGGCAAAGTATGGGATCTGTTTTGCAAAATAACTGCCGTCCTCTCCATTCCCATGAAGGAGGATCAGCGGCTCCCCCCGCCCCTGTTCCGTATAATATAACTGAATATCCATCTCTACACCCCTCTCCGGTTCCGCTGCCTGCCGTCCTCACGGCGCCGCTGCCAGGGCCGGTCTTATCCCCTGACAGCAGAGAACCCCGCCCCGCCTTGCGGCGGAAGCGGGGTTCTGCTCCTATATCTTCATATTCGGATCGGTCCCAACTCCATCCTGGAATTAGTTGTTGCCGTACAGAGCAACCAGCTTGGACAGATACTCGTATCTCTCCTTCGCCTCTGCCTCGTTCTTCGCGAACAGCTTCTCTGCTCTCTCCGGATTCTTCATAGCCAGAGATGCGTAACGAACCTCGCCCTTTAAGAAGTCCTGATAGCCTTCCATGTTCGGAGCCTTGCTGTCCAGAGTGAACTTGTTCTCTGCTGCCGGGTTGAACCGGAAGTTGTTCCAGTAACCGGTCTCTACAGCCAGCTTCTCCTCGGTCTGAGCCTTCGCCATGCCCTTCTTGATACCGTGGTTGATACACGGAGCGTAAGCCATGATCAGGGACGGACCCGGATATGCCTCAGCCTCTGCGATCGCTTTCACAGTCTGAGCATAGTCAGCACCCATAGCAATCTGAGCAACGTATACATAGCCGTAGCTCATAGCGAT
>DVLJ01000209.1 GCA_018715565.1 Candidatus Ventrimonas merdavium | reverse complement strand
CCATGCCGGTCATCTTCAGCGTCTTCATTCCTTCCGGAGCCTTTGCGGCCTCTTCCTCAGTCAGGGCAACCGGACGGATAACTGCGTGCGGACATACGTAAGAGCATCTGTTACACTGGATACAGTTGTCCGGATTCCAAACCGGAACGTTTACTGCGATACCGCGCTTCTCGTATGCGGAAGATCCGGACGGGGTGGTACCGTCAACATACTCGGTAAATGCGGATACCGGCAGGGTGTTGCCTTCCTGAGCGCTGACCTTGGTCTGGATGTTGTTTACGAAATCAACAACGTCTTTTCTGCCCTCGGTGATCACTTTGTAATCCAGGCCTTCGTCTTCGCAGTTCTTCCAGCTCTCCGGAACCTCTACCTTTACAACGCCGGTAGCGCCTGCGTCGATGGCAGCCCAGTTCTTCTTAACAACGTCCTCACCCTTGCGGCCGTAGGTCTTCTGAGCAGCGTCCTTCATCAGCTGGATGGCTTTCTCCTCCGGGATGATGCCGGTCAGCTTGAAGAATGCGGACTGCAGGATGGTGTTGATCCGGGTCGGGCCCATGCCGGTCTCGATACCGATCTTCACGCCGTCGATGGTGTAGAAGTTGATGTTGTGGTCAGCGATGAACTTCTTCATCTGGCCGGGCAGATGGGTCTCCAGCTCCTCTGCGCTCCACGGGCAGTTCAGCAGGAAGGTACCGCCGTCAACCAGCTCCTGGACCATGTTGTACTTGCGAACGTATGCCGGGTTGTGGCATGCTACGAAGTTCGCTTTCTTGATCAGGTAGGTGGATTTGATCTTCTTGTGTCCGAAACGCAGGTGGGACATGGTCACACCGCCGGACTTCTTGGAGTCGTAATCAAAGTATGCCTGTGCATACATATCGGTGTTGTCGCCGATGATCTTGATGGAGTTCTTGTTCGCACCTACGGTACCGTCAGCGCCCAGACCCCAGAACTTACAGTTGGTGGTGCCCTCCGGAGTGGTAACCAGAGCCTCGCCTAACGGCAGGGACAGGTTGGTCACGTCATCCTCGATACCGATGGTGAATCTCTTCTTCTCGGTGTTGCCGTATACAGCTACGATCTGAGCCGGGGTGGTGTCCTTGGAACCAAGGCCGTAACGACCGGAATAGATCTCAACTGCATCGAACTTGGAGCCCTTCAAAGCTGCCACTACGTCTAAGTACAGCGGCTCGCCTAAGGAACCCGGCTCTTTGGTACGGTCAAGAACGGTGATCTTCTTAACGGTATCCGGGATTGCGTCGATCAGAGCCTGTGCGCAGAACGGACGGTACAGACGTACCTTTACCACGCCCACTTTTGCGCCAGTGGTCTGGATCATGTAGTCGATGGTCTCCTCGATGGTGTCGTTCACAGAACCCATGGCTACGATCACCTGCTCTGCGTCAGCAGCGCCGTAGTAGTTGAACAGCTTGTAATCGGTACCGATCTTGGCATTTACTTTATCCATGTACTCCTGTACGATGGCCGGCAGAGCGTCATAGTACGGGTTGCAGGCCTCTCTTGCCTGGAAGAAGATATCCGGGTTCTGAGCGGAACCTCTCTGGCACGGATGGTTCGGGTTCAGAGCGTGGTTGCGGAACTCAGCGATCGCGTCCCAGTCAGCCATCTCAGCCAGATCGTCATAATCCCATGCCTCGATCTTCTGGATCTCGTGAGAGGTACGGAATCCGTCGAAGAAGTTGATGAACGGAACTTTGCCCTTGATCGCGGACAGATGCGCCACAGCGGTCAGGTCCATAACTTCCTGTACGCTGGACTCACACAGCATCGCACAGCCGGTCTGGCGGCATGCGTATACGTCGGAATGGTCACCGAAGATAGACAGTGCATGGCTGGCCAGTGCACGTGCGGATACGTTGATCACGCCCGGAAGCTGCTCACCTGCGATCTTGTACAGGTTCGGAATCATCAGCAACAGACCCTGGGAAGCCGTATAGGTCGTGGTCAGAGCGCCTGCTGCCAGAGCGCCGTGTACAGCACCTGCTGCACCTGCCTCGGACTGCATCTCCGTGATCTGGACCGTGCGGCCGAAAATATTCTTTCTGCCCTCTGTTGCCCACTCATCCGTATGCTCCGGCATAACGGAAGAAGGGGTGATGGGATACATAGCTGCTACTTCGGTAAACGCATACGATGCGTGAGCGGCAGCCTGATTACCATCCATGGTTTTCATTTTTCTTGCCATTTGATTTTCCTCCTACATTATGTGAATATGCCTGTCCCGAAAAGGCCCTTCGGGAAGAACTGCTCCGGCTGGAAAAAGCCGAACTTTCAAGCCCCTCAGGAAAAGAGAGACTGACCTGTTATCATTATAACAACTTTTTATCAATTTGCAAATAAGAAAACGAGAAATTCTAGTATTATTTTGAATACAATCCACAAAAAGAAGGAGCCCTCCGCCCCGCGGATGACTGCTCATCCGCGCTGCGATGGACTCCTTTTTCTCTGATCGTGTGTTCTGGATCTGCCCTGCTCCTTTCGCTTCCCGGAGCCTACGCTCCCGGCATGGGGGCGATCAGGTTGGGATTGCCGCTGTCAGAGCCTGGCCCTGCTGTGGGGGCAGACGCCGGAGCGGACGCTGACGGAGCGGTGGGGGCTGGTGACGCCGGGGCCGTGGTCGGCTGGGCGGGTCCCTGGGACGCGCCAGGCGTCGGGCTGACCGCCGTATTCGGGTTCGAGGCCGGAGTCTGCTCCGAGCCAGGACCGCCGCTCACGCCGGGGCCGCCTCCAGGACCTTCCCCGTTGGAGGCGTCTTGGCTCTCCGTGGGGGCTGTCCCCTGCCCTTCCCCGGTCTGGGTGTTGGGATCGATGATCGTCTCGTTGGGATCCGTCGTTTCCGCGCCAGGCGCTACGGTCCCGGACGTGTTGCGCAGGATCACCGGCGCATGTCCCTTATAGGTCACGGTATGGTCGATCTCCTGGCTGATCACCTCGCCGTCCTTGGTGATCACCAGGCGGGTCTCCCAGTAGCTTCCCTTGCTGCCGGAGCTCTTTACCTTCTCCTCACCCGGCTGTAAGGTGCCGTCCTCCTCATAGGTAGGAGCCGGCGGATCGATATCCTTGATCTTGGTCGATTTTAAGGAATAGGTCACGCCCTCCTCCAGGATCGGGATCCCGTAGATGGAGACCGTGCACTTCTGATCCGAATAGCTGGACCGGATCCCGATCGCCGTGGAAGAATTGTTCACAAAGCAGTAGTCCGGCCCGCCCCAGCTGATGGTCGCATCCGTTCCCGGGGTCACATAAGAGGGCTCAAAGGTATGGGACCGGCGCACCGTGGTCTTCAGTCCCGCCTTTACTACGGCGTTGTACAGCGTGGAAGAAACCTGGCACACGCCGCCGCCGATCTCCTCTACCACCTCTCCGTTATTGTAAGCCGCGGCGCCTTTGTAGCCCTTGGCCTCGGTCCGCTCTCCCACTACCTTATTAAAGGAAAATTCCTCTCCCGGCTGGAGGACCGTGCCGTTGATCGCCTCACAGGCCAGGCGGACGTTGGTGTTCCGTTTGCTGTTGGCCGTGGTGTTGGTCGTCACGCTGGAGATCGTCTGGTACTGCTCCTTGGCGGCCGCGGCTGAGATCTCCGCCTCCACCGTATTGACCGCCGCCTGGATCTGAGCGTCAAAATCCTTATCCCTCAGGGCCTGCAGCATATCAGACTTCAGCAGCTCCTGGTCTACCGCCAATCCGGACTCGGCCTCAGCGAAGGTAAACTTTCCAGTCTCCTTGTCATAACCGGAGATCGAGCCGTTCCTGGCCTTCTTATCCCACAGCTGCGCCACAGCGGCCGCCTCCGCAGTCACCGCGTCCTCTAACCCGTCGGTATCCAGGCTGTAGCTCTCCTTCGGCTCGCCGGCGTAGATCTCTGCCAACAGCGCGTCTACCTTGCCGCTCATCAGGTCCGTCACTTCATAAGTCTGGTCCTCCCAGACTACTGTCATCGCCCATCCGAACTGCTCCAGGATCGCGGCCTTCGCCTCATCCCGGGACATCCCGGTTATGTTCACGCCGTCTACGATCACTTCCTTCTGAAGCTCCGTCTCCGTAGGCGCCGTGGACTCGGTCTCACTCTCGCCGCTGCCGAGCCCGCCCATGCCCTTCACTAAAAAGACAATGCAGGCGATGGCCAGGATCAGCACAACGCCGCCGATCGCGATCTTGCCAAATCCCAGCCCCTCTTTCCTTCCGTTCGGTCTCTTCCTCCCGCCGGAAGTGCTGTTCCTTGTATAATTACTTCTTCCCGCGCCCGTACCAGAGCTGCTCCTGCCACCCCGGCTCCCTGCGCGGGAACTTCCTCTCGCCCGGGAACGTCCTGCCCCGGCGTTTCTTCCCTTATCATATTGTGCCATCATTTCACCTGTTATACTGTTCTTATTCCTCTGTTACAAAAAATGGCGATTCTCCGCCATCTGCCGCTTGCAGGGAGCGCGCCTTTGCCCTCCCGCTCGCTAACGCTCATTATATCACAATTCTCCCAAAAAGAACTATCAAATTTACTTATAAATCCCAGTGGTTTTCTGTGAATTTATCACAGAAGCCGATCTGCCTGCGATCGGAGGTCGTAAACCTCTGTCAGAGCACGCCGGACCTGCCCCCGGTAACCGGTCACAGTGCACGCCTCTGCCAGGGAATTCAGCACTGCTTCCTCCGTCGCCTCCGCCGCCGCCCGGAAGGCGTCCTCCAGCCGGTCCTCCCGCAGGACGCGGTATTCCAGGACCTCCCGCTTGCCGCCGGACGGCATCCGGTTCGCCGTGGTAAAGCCGATCACGATGTCGCCGCTTCCATGCCCCATGTAAGAGCCGCAGCGGCTTAGGCCCACTCCGGCCCGCTTCAGGATCCGCTTCAGCTGCCGGTCGCTGACCGGAAGGTCCGTGGCGACCACGATCATGATCGAGCCCCGGTCCAGCACCGCCGGCGTGATCTGGCGCTCCAGAAGCTCTCCCACCGGCTTCCCATCCAGGCGCAGGTCTCCGGTCCGCCCGAAATTAGACTGGACCAGCACGCCCAGGGTATAGGTTTCTCCCTCATAGCACAGCTGGCGGGAGGCAGACCCGATACCGCCCTTAAAGCCAAAGCAGACCGTACCCGCCCCGGCTCCCACCGCCCCTTCCGCGAAATCCGCGGTGGCGGAGGCAATGGCCGCATCCACCTGCTCCTTCCCCACGACCCGCTCCTGGATCCGGTTCAGGGTCGAATCATTGCACTCGCCCACCACCGGGTTCACGCTGGTCAGCTCGATACCGTCCCGGCTGCACCGCTCCACCATGTGATCCACCATGGCGTCGTGGACCTTGCCCACATTCAGCGTATTCGTCAAGGCGATCGGCGTCTCCAGCGTCCCCAGCTCCTCCACCTGGATCAGGCCCTGGGACTTTCCAAAGCCGTTGTGGACATAGACCGCCGCGGTCAGCTTCTCCACGAAAGGATTATCCGGGCAGGGAAGCACCACGGTGACCCCTGTCTTGTGCTCCTCCGTATCCACAGTGGCATGTCCCACCAGGACCCCCGGCACGTCCGTGATCTGATCCCGGGGACCCGGGGTCCCGCTCCCGATCACGATCCCATACTCTCTTATCCGTCTGCTCATTCCTCCAGCGCCTCCTGTTCTCTCATCTTCTGTTTCTGCCGCAGGCGGCTGCGCACCACCTCCCGGAGCAGGGTATACACCACCGACACCAGAGGGATGAAGATCAGCATGCCCACAACGCCCATCATACTGCCGCCCAGGGTTACCGCCGCCAGCACCCAGATCGACGGCAGGCCCACTGAGCCTCCCACCACTCTGGGGTAGATCAGATTCCCTTCCAGTTGCTGGAGCACCAGGAACACGCCCAGGAAGATCAGGGCCTGCACCGGGCTCACCAAAAGCATCAGGAAGATCCCCACCACGCACCCGATGAACGCGCCGAAAATGGGGATCAGCGCCGTGAACGCGATCAGCACTCCGATCAGCAGGGCATAGGGCATCCTAAGCAGGCTCAGCGTCACAAAAAACATCGTTCCCAGGATCACCGCTTCCACGCACTGCCCCGTAAGGAAATGGGAAAACGTCCGCTCCGTCAGAGCCGCCACCCGGATGCACTCCGCTGCCGCCCTGTCCGGCAAAAACGCCTGGACCACATGGGCGGCCTGGCTGGCCAGCGTCTCCTTCTGGATCAGGATATAGATCGCAAATACCAGGGCGATGCAGAAGGATGTCAGTCCATTCACAATGCTGACCGCCGCGGAAACGGTGGTGGACAGCACGGTGCCTGCCCCATGGCCGAGGAACGCCGCCATCTCACGGATGACCTCGTCCCAGTTGACCTGGACGCTGCTGATATAGGTCTCGATCTGGGGGAAATCCGCGAACACCCGCAGCAGCCGGGCCTGCACATCCGCAAAGAACAGCGGAACGCTGTCCTCCAACACCATCACCGTGCGGACCAGCTCCGGGATCACGACCACCATCACGATCCCCAGCACGCCGCACACGGCGACCAGGGTCAGCACCAGGCAGAGGGGCCGCTTATACCGGTCCCACCTTCCCAGATCGATATGATTCTCAAAAAAGCGCATGGGCACGTTCAGGCCGAAGGCCATGGCCCCGCCTGCCAAAAAGGGAGCGACCATCTTCAAAAAGGCTGCGGCCGTGTCCAGCACGGTCCGGTAGTTCACGCCTACCACCACCACGATCACTGCAAATACGATCAGTCCCCGGATCTTCCGGACTGTCTCCCGGCTAAATTCCATCTGTTCTTCTATCCTCTCTCTTATCCGTCCGTTGGCTTTCGCCTGGTTTCCTTTTCATTATACACATCCAGAAGGCATCTGCAACAGAAAACGATGAAATTTCTTTCGGAAAAGGGGAAACTGTGACAGGCTTCCTGACATATGATTAAGTGTAAATAATTATTGGAGGAACAAATATGAGCGATTTGGCAGCAACAAACTGCGGATGCGGATGCGAGTGTAATGCAGGAGGAAGCGGATGCAACATCATCTGGCTGATCCTGATCCTGTGCTGCTGTGGCGGCGGCGGCTTAGGAGGAAACAGCGGCGGATGTGGCTGCGGATGTGAACATAGCGGATTCGGATGTGGCTGCGACTGGATCTGGATCATCATCCTGCTGTGCTGCTGCTGCGGCGGCGGCAATAGCGGCAATTCCTTCTGCTGCTGATGCCGTTCAAAAATGGCCCCCTCCCTTGCGAGGGGGCTTTTTCTTTATGGGAACTGCTATTTTCCGGGACGGGGCGGCGTCCGGCGCTTCCGGTCCTCCGGCTTTCCCCGGCCCTCCGGTTTCTCCCGGTCTCCCGGTTTTCCCCAGTCTCCCGGTTTTCCCCGGTCTCCCGGCGCCGGACGGCTCGTTTGCCCGGCGTCCTGCTTCCAGATCCGCCCGGACGATCCGCCTCCGCCCCGTTTCCTCCTGCACGCCTCGCAGTCCTCATCGATCTCGTAAACAGCATTTCCATCTATAATCAATCTTGTGCTCATAGTCCTATCACGCTCCTGTAAGAATAATATATGCACCGGGTATGTTTTCCTTGAATCCGGCATATATTGTCTCAAAAAGAAAAGGACAGTTTGTCTATGAGTGAAGAAACGTCCGGCGGCATCCGGCTAACCGACTTCGATTATATGGTAGCGGAACCGAGACTGCAGATGATGAAAGCGGCGATCCCCTACATGCCCGTTCCCCAGCAGCGGCTCCTTTCTATGATGATCAAAATGCAGGAGCTGACCCGTACCTGGACAATCTTTTCAGAAAGCCCGGTATCGGCTATGGGACTTTCCTCCGGCGCTCAAAAGCCAGCCTCTCCCATCGAAATGCTCCAGGCCATGAAGCCCTACGCCGGTCCCCGGGAACGGGAGCTGATCGAGATGATGGAGAACATCCAGCTGATGATGCAGACGATGCAGACCCCATAAGAAACGATCGTGGAAAAAGGAGGTTTGATATTATGGACAACTGGAGACAAGACCCTCGCTTAAAGCAGATGGATCCAGAAAAACTGCAGTACATAACCGACTTTGCAGAGCAGCTCACCCGGCTTCCCAAGGACCAGCTCTTCCCGGCCCTGATGAAGCTGCAGGCAGACGCGGCCCGGCGGTCCATCCAATTCTCCAATGAGGAGACCGCGCTTCTGATCTCGATCCTGAGCAGCGGCATGTCCCCCGCGGAGAAAAAGCGCCTGGAGACCCTGCGGTTCCTTGCAAAAAAACTGGCTGTCAGGAGTTCCTGACAGCCATCGCTCATCTGACTACTCCAGCTCGGCCTGGGGCGCCTGGGGCATGATCACGATCCGGGTATTCTCATCCGCCTGCTGGACCAGGGTCTTCACCTGCTCCTCGGGAATGGCGATACAGCCCTCGGTCCAGGTCTTCCAGCTGTGATATCCATGCAGGAAGATGGCGGAACCCATGCCCGGGATCCGTTCCGCCGTGTTGTGGTCCAGCGCCAGGGCATACCGGTACTGGGGCATCACGCCGATCAGATGCTCCGCGGAATCCCAGTCCTTCTCTACCTCCCGGGTGCTCACCATCTGATTGTAATACACGCTCTCTGGGTCGTCCACCCAATAGTCGTTCTCGTCCAGCTGCTTATACGGCAGGATGCTGCCTGGATCTGCCAGGCTTCCAAAATTCTGGGTAAAGGAGTAGGTGCCTACCGGTGTCCGCCGGTCCCCTTCCCGCTTCTCTACCGCCATCCCGTTGTGGCCGCAGTAGCCGTCCACACAGAATCCCTCCGTCCAGTCTGCTCCCTGTCCTTCCGGATTCCGCACATAATATCCCACTTTCACGCGGGAGCTGTCCATACCGCTCCCCACGACGACCACCAGCCGCTCTACCGCGGCATCCTTCGCCGCATCCAGATCCTCGATCCGGATCCCCAGACCATTCTCTGTCATCTGATCCTCCTTCGGGCTTACCGCCGGAACGTCCTCCGCCTGCCCGTTCTCTGCTCTGCCTCCGCTTCCCGCAGCGATCACCGGCGACGTCCCCGCCAGAGCCGCAAAGCTCATCCCGATCAGGGCGCATCCGGTCAAAAGCCCGGCCGCCGCCCGCTTCCATCCAGTTCTCATAATGTTCCTCCTGTCTGTCCTGTTCCTCATCTGTCAAGACGTTCCGTCCGTCTCTTTTAACGCATACAGATAGCCGATCACACGTTGCTTCTGCCGCTGATCCAATCCTCGGTAGCTTACTAAAAGCGCCGCTTCTTCCTGGTTCACGGGAGGAAGCTGGCTGCTGCCCCCGCCAGTCCCGCTCATATCCTCTGCCAGAAGTTCGTAGGGTGTCACCTGCAGCACTTCGCAGATCTTCAAGATCTTATCCGCCGACGGATTGGTCCTCTTCCGCTTCCAATCGCTGATCGTACTCTGCGAGATCCCGGTCCTTTCCGCGAAATCCTTTTGGCTCATCCTTTTCTGTTCCAAGATCAGAAATATCTTCTCACTTATGATCATCCCTCATCCTCTCGCCGTTCTGTCCGGCTCTGAGCTCAGACTGTGATAGTGAACTACCCATTGTCTAAAGCCAATGGGCTTCCTGCTTCATCGACCTCGTAACCTACTATCTCCACAGGCGTTAATTCGGGCAGTCCCTGCCCTATGTATT
>DVLJ01000208.1 GCA_018715565.1 Candidatus Ventrimonas merdavium | reverse complement strand
TACGCCAAAAATCCAGGCTGGATCCATGAAGACGGTGATCCAGCCTGGATTTTTGTGAATCATGGAGCGAGGGCATCGCACCATCATCTAGGCTGATGATTTTGCAACACCCTCCGGTCATGATCCAGATGGATCCCGTACTCTTTGATTGTCTTATTCCTTCTTGCCGGTCTTCTTCTCCACAGCAGCCTTAACATCCGCCACAGCCTTTTTCACGGCGGAAGACTTCTTAGCGGCAGGCTTCTTCGTCTCTGCTTTCGCTTCTGCAGCCTTCGGCTCCTCCGCCTTGGCCTTGGCCGGGGCGGCTGCCTTCTTCCCTTCTGCTTTCGCTTCCGCAGCCTTCGGCTCCTCCGCCTTGGCCTTGGCCGGGGCGGCTGCCTTCTTTCCTTCCGCTTTTACCTCCGCAGCCTTCGGTGCCTCCGCTTTGGCCTTAGCTGGGGCGGCTGCCTTTTCCTCGGCTTTCTTTGCTGCCGGCTTCTTCTCTGCCTCCGCCTTAGCGGCAGGCTTCTTCGCCTCTGCTTTCTTAGCCTTCTCTGCTGCGGCCTTCTTCGACGGTGCCGGAGCCGGTGTGCAGGAGAAGATTACCGTCGCCATCGGCGGCAGGTCGATCACCAGGGAATTGGCCTGGCCGTCGTACTCCTCTTCCTTCGCGGTCTTCACTCTCGGATTGCCCATGCCGCTTCCGCCGAACGCCTTGGAATCGCTGTTCAGGATCTCCTTGTACTTGCCGTAGAACGGTACGCCCAGCTGGTACTTTTCATGGGCGACCGGAGCAAAGTTGCAGACAAAGAGCAGCGTCTCCTCCGGCTTATCCGTCTTGCGGACAAAGGATACGATATTGTCCTGGCTGGACATGCAGTTCATCCACTGGAATCCGTCGGGATGGAAATCCTTCTGATACAGCGCCGGGTGGGTGAGATACAGCTTGTTCAATGCCTTTACGTAATCCTGGGTAGTCTTATGGACTGGATACTGCAGGATATCCCAGGGCAGCTCCTCGTTCTCATTCCACTCGGAGATCTGGGCAAACTCCTGGCCCATGAACAGGAGCTTTCTGCCCGGATGGCCGTACATATATCCGTAAGCGGCCCGCAGGTTGTCCGCCTTCGCCTCATAGGTCGCTCCCGGCATCTTCAGGAGCATGGAGCACTTGCCGTGCACTACCTCGTCGTGGGAGAACACCAGGACGAAGTCCTCGCTGTAGGCGTACAGCATACTGAACGTCAGCGCACCGTAATTGTGGTTCCGGAAATAGGGATCGCACTTTAAGTAGTTGGTGAAGTCATTCATCCAGCCCATATTCCACTTATAGTCAAAGCCCAGTCCGTTGTCCTTCACATCGCCGGTGATCTGCGGCCAGGCCGTAGACTCCTCTGCGATCAAGACCGCGCCGTCGGTCTGCTTCTTGAAAATGCTGTTCAGATGCTTCAAGAACTCCACCGCCTCTAAGTTCTCATGGCCGCCGTAGATATTCGCCACCCACTCGCCGTCGTTCTTACCGTAATCCAGATACAGCATGGAAGCCACCGCATCCATCCGGATGCCGTCGGCATGGAATTCCTTCGCCCAGTAAAGCGCGTTGGCGATCAGGAAGTTGGTCACCTGCGGCCGTCCGTAGTTGTAGATCAGGGTGCCCCAATGGGGATGGGAACCCTGCCGTGGATCCTGGTGCTCGTATACGCAGGTACCGTCAAAGCAGGCCAGGCCGTAAGCGTCCCGCGGGAAATGAGCGGGAACCCAGTCCAGGATCACGCCGATGCCCTGTCCGTGCAGATAATCCATGAAATACATAAAATCATCCGGCGTTCCATACCGGCTGGTGGGCGCATAGTATCCGGTCACCTGATAGCCCCAGGAAGCGTCCAGGGGATGCTCCATCACCGGCATCAGCTCTACATGGGTATAGCCCATCTCTTTGATATACTCAGCCAGACGGGGGGCGATCTCCCGGTAGTTGTAGAACTCCGAGCCCACGATGGCCTTCCCCTCTTCGTTCTCCTGGATCGGCTTGCGGATCCAAGAGCCCAGATGCATCTCGTAGATGGCCATGGGCTGCTCCTTGGTGTTCTCCTTCGCCCGCTTCTTCATCCAGGCGTCGTCCCTCCAGGTGAAATTCCCGATATCCCATACCACGGAGGCGGTGTTGGGCCGCAGCTCCGCATAGCTGCCGTAGGGATCTGCCTTTAACATCGGCTCTCCCTTCTGGTTCTTGATCTCATACTTATAGACCGTACCCTGCTCCAGCCCCGGGATGAACAGCTCGAACACGCCGGAATCTCCCAGACGGTTCATCTGGTAGCGGCGCCCGTCCCACTGGCAGAAATCTCCCACCACGCTGACACGCATCGCACAGGGCGCCCACACGGAAAAGTTGGTTCCGGCCACGCCGTCGATCACCATGGGATGGGCTCCCATCTTCTTATATACGTCGTAATAGATGCCGGCTGCAAATTTCTTCAGATCCTCGTCCTTATACTGGGACGGGAACGCATAGGGATCGGCGACCTCCGCCGTCACGCCGGTCTCATAGGTCACCACCAGCGTATACGCCGCCTTCGTCTTTCTCGGGATCAGCACGGCGAAAAAGCCTGCGTCATCCTGCTTCTCCATCGGATACAGCTTCCCGCCGGATGCCAGCTTCACGCTGATCTCGTCCGCATGGGGAATAAACGCCTGGATCAACAGCCCTTCGTCCACCAGATGCGGCCCCAGCAGGCGTCCAGGCTCCGCAGCCTCCGAATAAACCAGTTCCTCAATTCCTGCCCAATCCATCAAGTTGTACAAAACCTTGTCCATGATGAAACCCCCTTGTATCCGGCCAAACGCCGAAACTTCCAGACAGTTTGCGCCGGTTCCTCATTTTTTTCTGCCTTTTATTATACCCGATTTTGTTTGAGATAGCAATGGAATTCCCGCGCATTTCCACGGTTTTCTCCCGGCTTTCTCCCGGTTCCTTTCCATCGTACAGGTTCCCCGGTCTTTCTGACCTTTCCTTATCTTCCCATCCTCCGGTAGGCCAGCATCAGATCCACCATCCGGCCGTAGCTGCGCACGCCCTCCGGCTGGTCGTTCATCTTCAGGTAGACGTCGTTCCACTGGTTCGCCGCCTCGGCCACTTTTCCCTCGTATCGGTCCCAGAATGCGTTGTTCTCCTGGAGGTCCCGGCGGGCCGCCGCACACAGCTGCCCGTACAGCGCCAGATACGCCGCCCTATCCACGGAGGCCAGGGCATTGCCCGCATACACCCAGCCGGTCAGATAGCCGCTGTAGCAAAAGGCCGGATCGTCCGAAAGGGTACAAGCCAGATAACCGATAAAATTGGCCTCGTCCTCCCGCATAAATCCCTTTAGGTGGGACAGCTCGTGGCACATGGTGTGGGGCACGTTGTAATCCGGCATATCGCCGTTGTAATTGGCTTCGATCGTAAATGGGGAGTAGATCCCGCACAGCTGCTGCACCGACAGGATCCAGGACACTGCCACCTCTTTCGGCTCCGGGTAAAAGCCCGCCAGTACCGGGAATTGCTCTCCCGCCTTCTGCATCGCCGCCACGCTCTCCGCCCGCCACCTGGCGCGGTTATCCTGATAGCGGTAGGCGGAGGAAAAGCGCGCTGCTCCGTTGGCTGAGTCTTCCGCCCCGTCCGCCGAGTTCTCTGTCCCGCTCCCGCCACCGCTTTCCGCCGTCTCATCCCCATGCGGTGCCCAGGCGTTCACCTGCCCTGTCAGATAGGCGCACAGGGCTTTCAATTCCTCCACCGTATAGGTCCCGGTCTCGATCCCCGCATACCTGGAAAATGCAGCTGCCTGGTAGTTCACGCCGCACCCTGCCATGTAGAGGAACAAAAGAAGCCCGGCCAGGAACACGGCCCGGCTGAGGATCCGCAGCGGATGCCGGATCTGGCAGAACAGGTATCCTGCCGCGCTGATGAGCAGCAGATAGAGCAGCAGCTCCACCACCGAAAACGGCGCCAGCCCAAACAGCCTTCCAAAAACTCCCGCCAGGCCCGCATAGATGCCGTGGGCATACCAATCAGCAAAGCCAGGCACCAGCCGGGCGGCAGCCTGCAGGGCCGCGGCGGCAGCGGCCAGCCCAGCTCCTGCTATGAGAAAGGAGCGGTTCCCACTGCCGCTCCTGATGTCCGGCGGGACCCGCCGTTTTCCTTCGTTCCGTATCTTCATGCTCCGATCCTGTCTACTCCCCGAATACCTTTCTGTAGTCCGCCTGGAATTTTGCGATCCCCGCGTCTGTCAGGGGATGCTTCATCATCTGCATCAGCACGCCGTATGGCACGGTCGCGATATGCGCGCCTGCTTTGGCGCATTCCACCACATGGACCGGATGCCGGATGCTGGCCGCTATGATCTGGGTCTCGATATCATGGACGGCAAAGATCTCCGTGATATCCTGGATCAGGCCGATCCCGGACATCGCGATATCATCCAGCCTGCCTAAAAACGGAGAGACATAATCTGCCCCCGCCCGGGCCGCCAGCAGGGCCTGGGCCGCTGTGAAGATCAGGGTCACATTGGTCTTGATCCCCTCGGATCTTAATACCTTGACCGCTTTTAATCCCTCCGGGGTCATGGGGATCTTCACCACCATGTTCCGATGGATCGCGGCGATCTCCCGGCCTTCCCGGATCATCTGTTCCGCCTCCACCGCCGCTGCGTTTACCTCGCCGCTGATCGGTCCGTCCACGATCGCGGCGATCTCACCGATCACCTGGCGGAAATCCCGCCCCTCCTTCGCGATCAGCGACGGGTTCGTCGTCACGCCGCAGATGATCCCCATCTCGTTCGCCATGCGGATCTCCTCCACATTGGCTGTATCAATAAAAAATCTCATAAGTCTGCTCCTTTCTGTGATGTCCTGTCTTTCTACCATTTCCGCGCTATGCTTATTTTAAGAACAGCTGGGACCAATATCTGACACCGCCGCTCTCATAATACCCCACGCCCATGCTGGCATAATCCCGCAGGATATTCTGCCGGTGGCCTTCACTCCCCATCCAGGCCGCCACCACCTCCGAGGGGGAACGCTGTCCAAACGCCACATTCTCCCCGCAGTTCCGGTAAGAAATGCCCGCATCCGCCAGCACCGTCTTATATGCCCGTCCATCCGGCCGGGTGTGGTCGAACTTCTTCACCAGCTCCTCCGCCCGGATCTGGGCTCCCTCTGTCAGCATGTCCACCTGGGTAAAGGGAGGCAGTCCCGCCTTGGTCCGCTCCTCGTTTACCAGGTCAAATACCTCCCTGGCATAACCGGTCATCCCCGACGGGACAGCCGCCTGGGCTTCCGGCCCGGTTCCTCCGGTCCCATTCCCGGCCCCTTCTCCGGTCCTATCTCCTGCCCCATCTGCTCCCGGTTCCTGACTTCCGGCTGCCTGACCTGCGGCTGCCTGACCTGCGGCTGCCTGACCCGCACCTTCCGTTCCCGGTCCTCCCGCCAGCGGCACCGGCTCCTCGCCGATCTCCGCAAACTCCGCGCCTTCGGGAAGAGCCGGATACATCGCCTCCCCTTCCAGGGACAGCTTTGAAAAATCCGCCAGATACCCGCCGTCCTCCCTGACGGCGTTCCGCCAGGATAACCCGGCCGCCGCTCCCCCAGCCAGGAGCGCCAGCAGGATCACGCCGCCTAATATACGCCGGTTCCTCTGCTCCATCCAGACGCCTCCTTTCCCGTATCCATTCGGTCCGTTTGTCTCCATTATAGCAAACCGGCGGGAGGGAGACAAGACCCGTTTCCTGAGATCTCTTGGCCGCCGATCTGCTTGAGTCCCCTTGAAAAATACGCTATAATATCCTTAAAGCTAGTATTGCAAACGCGTGAACCTCCGCGCTGCAGCCACGATCAACAAAGGAGGATCCATCCTATGGGAATGCTGTTCAACCGTCTCCTGATCATCCTGAATGAAGAAGACCGAAATTCCACCAACTACCACATCGCGCTCCTGATGCTGGAGCACATTGAAGATCTGCAGACCATGTCCATCGGGCAGCTGGCGGCGCTCTGCGATGTGTCCAAGTCCACCGTTTCCAAGTTCATCCGCTACATTGGATATGAGGATTTCTCCGACTTCCGCTACGCCGCCGTATTCCGGGACAATAAGTACCGGAACGACTTTAACTACGCCACCAACGTCATGGAATACATTGCCCAGAATTCCCTGGATTCCTACCTACTGACCGTACTCCAGGACATCACCGCCACGTATCAGAGCCTGGACTGGGCGTCTATCGACCGGCTGGTGGACGATCTGGTCCAGTACAGGCACGTCGGCGCCTTCGGACTGATGTTCTCCGAGACTGCCGCCCTGGATTTCCAGACCAAGATGTGCTATCTAAAAAAATTCATCGTCACCAATATCAACGACGTTAAGCAGGAGCAGTTCATCGAGCAGGCGGGGGAGGATACCCTGATCATCGTATTCAGCGATTCCGGCGAATTCCTGGACAAGTACATCCGGATCCCAGATTTTCTGAACAAGACCGCCTTTTCTAAGACCCGGGCCAAGGTGGTGGTGATCACCTCCAATCCCAAGGTCCAGGACGATCCCCGGGTCGCCTACACGATCCTTTACCAGAAGACCCGTTCCATGACCACCCACCGCATCGTCTACGGCATCCTGACCGATATCATCGCCTACAAATACCGGGAACGGACTCACGCCTGACTGTTTCCAAAAAATAGTTCACTTTCTCCAAAAAAGATGGAAAAACCGCCTGGTTTCCCATCTTTTTTCTGTATCTGTTTCTAAAAAAGAAATTTTTCAGGTTTCACTTCTTCCTATGCTACACTGTTCTCAGGCAATCAAATCGGACATATTTCACAACATTTCAACACCCATCAATCTTATAACAGGAGGTATGATATGAAAGTTCCTGAAACATTTCTCTGGGGCGGCGCTACCGCTGATTTTCAGTTTGACGGCGGCTACCAGGAGGGCGGCCGCGGGCTGTCCACCCACGATTTTGAGACCGACGGTTCTGTGGAGAACCCTCGCTGCGTCACCTGCCGGATGCCCGACGGCTCCGTAGGCCGGTTCCGCAGCAGCTTCTTTAACCCGGAAAGCTTGCCGGATGGAGCAGTTCCCTGCCTGGACGAGAGCAGCTACTATCCCAGCCACCGGGCCGTGGACTTCTACCATCACTGGAAAGAGGACTTAAAGCTGCTGGCGGATATGGGCTGCAACGTATACCGGTTCTCCATCTGCTGGAGCCGGATCTTCCCCACCGGCGAGGAGGAGACCCCCAACCAGGAAGGACTGGCCTTCTATGATCAGATCATCGACGAGATGATCCGCCTGGGGATGGAGCCGCTGATCACCATCCACCACGACGAGCTGCCGGTGCATCTGGCAGAGCGCTATGACGGCTGGTCCTCCCGCTACACCATCGACTGCTACCTGCGGTACTGCAAGGTCCTGTTTGAGCGGTACGGCAAAAAATGCCGCTACTGGCTGACCTTCAACGAGATCAACGCGGTACGGGGCTTCGCCGCCTGCGGTACCCACAAGTGCGACAATCAGACCCACTACAACGCGGTCCACAATATGTTCCTGGCCTCCGCTCAGGCCGTGAAGCTGGGCCATGAGATGATGCCCGGCTCCATGTTCGGCGCCATGTACGCCGCCAGCGCCATCTATCCCGCCACCTGCAAGCCGGAGGATGTGTTCCGCCACATGCAGCAGCGCCGGGAGACCCTGTTCTTCATCGACACCATGGCCAGAGGGTATTACCCCTCCTACACCGGGGATATCTTCCGCCGCCGTGGCGTGACCCTGCACACCCAGCTGGGAGACGACGAGATCCTGAAAAACGGACCGTTGGACTTTGTCAGCTTCAGCTACTACCGCTCCAACGTCATTTCCACGGAAACCAAGGTCAACGTCATCAGCGGAGACCCCAACCCGTATCTGGAGTCTACCCCCTGGGGCTGGCCGGTAGATCCCATCGGCCTGCGGTACGTACTGAACGAATTCTACGACCGCTACCAGAAGCCGCTGTTCATCGTGGAAAACGGCCTGGGAGCCATTGACAAGATCGAGGCGGACGGTTCCATCCAGGACGACTACCGGATCCACTATCTGCGGGATCATTTAAAGGAAATGATGAAGGCCATGAACGAGGACGGCGTAGAGCTTCTGGGCTACACCATGTGGGCCCCCATCGATCTGGTGTCCTTAAGCACCGGCGAGATGAAGAAGCGCTACGGCTGGATCTACGTAGACATGGACGATAAAGGAAACGGCACGCTGGAGCGGAAAAAGAAAAAATCCTACGACTGGATGTGTGAAGTGATCGCAACCCAGGGCGAATGCCTCTGGATGGACTAATGAAAAAGGGGATGGGTATTTTATTATGGCACAGAAATTCTATTACGAACAGATGGCGGACGACATCGTCCGTCTGGTAGGCGGCAAGGAAAACGTACAGTCTCTGGGGCACTGCATGACCCGCCTGCGCTTTATCTTAAAAGACGATAAAAAGGCCGACGCGGAAGCGATCAAGGCGGTAGGCGGCGTCCTGGGCGTGGTCAACGCAGGCGGACAGTTCATGGTCATCCTGGGCCAGAACCTGCTGCCGGTCTACGACGCGGCCATCAAACGCCACGGCTTAAACGCTGGTGCTGCTATTGACGAAAATCTGGACGATCCGAAGATCAAGGAACCGCTGACGCTAAAATCTGCGGGACTGGCCGCCTTAAGCTACGTGTCCACCTCCGTAACCGCTCTGCTGCCCGGCCTGGTTGCCGGCGGCATGCTGAAGGTGGTGCTGCTCCTGATCACCCTGGTATCCGACACCTTTTCCTCCACGGCCACTTATTCCATCTTAAGCGGCGTGGCGGACGCTCCCTTCTACTTTATGCCGATCTTCATCGCCTACGGCGCGGCGGTAAAGCTGGGCGGGACGCCGATCTACGCCATGGCTGCGGCGGCAGCCCTGCTCCACGGCAACTGGACCGGACTGGTGGGCGCCGGGGATCCGGTGACCCTGCTGGGACTTCCGGTACGTCTGGTATCCTACTCCAGCTCCCTGCTCCCGGCCCTGCTGATCGCCCTGCTGGCGTATTATCTGGAAAAAGGCTTTAACAAGGTCATCCCTGGCATCTTCAAATCCTTGCTGGTGGGCCTGTGCACCATTACAGTGACTTCCATCGCCGCATTCCTGGTGCTGGCGCCTCTGGGCAGCTTTGTCGGACAGTACCTGGCTCTGGTATTCGTATTCCTGGGGGACAAGATTGGCTTCATCGCCATGGGCGCCCTGGCCGCGTGCCTGCCCTGGCTGGTAATGTGCGGTATGCACACCGCCCTGGTTCCCTTTATGACCCAGTCCCTGGTGGATCCGGGCTATGACTCCCTGTTCCGCCCGGCCTTCATCCTCCACAACATGGCGGAGGGCGGCTCCTGTATCGGCGTTGCCTTAAAGTCTAAGAATGCGGCGTTCCGCTCCGAGGCTCTGGGTATCGCCTTCGGATGTATCGTAGCCGGCGTGACCGAGCCTGCCATCTACGGCATCAACCTGCCGAAAAAGAAACCGATGATCGGCGTTATGGCCGGCGGCGCTGCCGGCGGTGTGGTAGCAGCCCTTCTGGGCGCTCGGGTATTCGTCATGGGGTATTCTACCATCCTGGCCCTGCCGATCTTCCAGCAGACCATCCTGGCCGCCCTGGCCGGCGTGATCGTGGCCATCGTGGTCGCCGCCATCGTAAGCTTTATCCTCTGTCCGGCTGACGAGGACAGCAAGACTGCCGCCCGCTCTGGGGACCAGAAAGCAAGCGCGCAGAAAAACCAGAAAAACGCGGCGGCAGACGCTCCTTCGTTCCAGATCCCCGCTGACGCTCTGGCCGCTCCGGCAGACGGGGAGATGATCGACATCACTACCGTTTCCGACGAGACCTTCGCCTCCAAGATGCTGGGCGACGGCGTTGCCTTCCGCTTAGCAGACGACGCCGTAGCCGCCCCCTGCGACGGAGACCTTACCGTCGTCATGGACACCGGCCACGCCTTTGCCGTAACCCGGCCTGACGGCGTCGAGCTGCTGATCCACATCGGCATCAATACCGTGGAGATGCAGGGCAAGGGCTTCACCATCCTGGCGAAAGCCGGGGAGAAGGTGAAAGCCGGACAGCCCATCATCCGGGTGGACCGGGCCTTCCTGGAAGGAAAAGGCTATGATACTACTACCATGCTGATCGTTTCCAATGCTAATGGGAAGGAGATTTCCTTTAAACCGTATGGAGCGGTAGTGCGGGGCGCGGTGATCAGCGCATAATATAGCAAGAGCCAGGTCTTCCTCAGATCTGGCTCTGCTCCGTTTTCTCCTGCTGGATCTTCAGTTCAACGATCGTCCCCTTGCCCAGCTTGCTCAACACGTTCATTGTATACCGTTCCCCATAGATCAGCTCCAATCGCTTATGAGTATTCAGCAGCCCAATATGGACTCCCTCCTGGGTATCCTCCTGCGCCAGCCGTTCTTTCAGCTGGGCAGTCTGTTCTTTTGTCATTCCCAGTCCATTATCGATCACCGCCACGGAGATCCGGCCATTTCGGGAAAAGATCTTTACTTTGATGGCAGAGCGGCCTGCCTTATCCCGTATCCCGTGATAAATACTATTTTCGATCAGAGGCTGTAAGATCAGCTTAGGAACCATGACCGTCTCCAACGGCGCCCAGATGTCCCAGATTACCTCAAACTGATTTTTGTATCTCTGAATCTGGATATCCAAATAACACCGGGTAATCTTTACTTCTTCCTTCAGTGTTACTAATTC
>DVLJ01000002.1 GCA_018715565.1 Candidatus Ventrimonas merdavium | reverse complement strand
TTTAGAGGACGGAGGCCTGCTTTTTAGAAAAGGATAAGGGCGGCTGTCATTTCCCCGCGGGGAAGGTCCAACGGATGGGATCTTCCTCCGCGGGGATGTTTTTTTGCGTCCACTTTGACTATATCTTCGCGCCGTTCGCGTAATTTCATATTGATTTATACCCCATAATCGAGTATATTATTTAAGGAATAGAATTACGGGAAGAGATCGGGAGGGATACGATATGGTCAGGATTGCTGTGGACGCCATGGGCGGCGACAACGCCCCCGGCGAGATCATCAAGGGTGCGGTGGATGCGGCCAGCCGCAGAGAGGATATCCATGTATATCTGGTAGGCCGGGAGGATGCGGTGAAGCAGGGCCTGGCGGCCTGCCCCAACTACCCCAAGGCGCGGATCACGGTGGTGCCTGCCTCGGAAGTGATCGAGACAGAGGAGCCTCCAGTGAACGCGATCCGGCGCAAGAAGGATTCGTCCATCGTGGTAGGGATGAACCTGGTGAAGAAGGGAGAGGCCGACGCCTTTGTGTCCGCAGGCAACTCCGGCGCGATCTTAGTAGGCGGCCAGATGATCGTGGGCCGGATCAAGGGTGTGGAGCGGGCTCCGTTCGGCGCGCTGATCCCCACGGAGCAGGGCGTTTCCCTGCTGCTGGACAGCGGGGCCAACGTAGACGCCCGGGCTTCCCATTTGGTGCAGTTTGCCCAGATGGGTTCCATCTATATGGAGCATGTCATCGGCATTGAGAAGCCGCGGGTCGGCATCGTCAATGTAGGGGCAGAAGAGGAGAAGGGCAACGCCCTGGTGAAGGAGACCTTCCCCCTGATGAAGGCCTGTCCGGATATCAACTTCACCGGCAGTATCGAGGCGCGGGAGATCCCCCACGGCGGAGCGGACGTGATCGTCTGCGAGGCGTTTACGGGCAACGTGATCTTAAAGCTGTACGAGGGAACGGGAGCCGTGCTCCTCAGCATGGTGAAGAAGGGGCTGATGACGAGCCTGCGCAGCAAGATCGGCGCCCTCCTGGTGAAGCCGGCCTTAAAGGAGACCATGAAGAAGTTCGACGCCAGCCAGTACGGCGGCGCGCCGCTTTTGGGCTTAAAGGGCCTGGTGGTGAAGACCCACGGGAGCGCCAAGGCCAAGGAGGTCAGCAACTCCATCATCCAGTGCGTGACCTTTAAGGAACAGAAGATCAATGAGAAGATCAAGGAAAGCCTGGAAGCCAAAGAACAGGCAGCAGAAACTTAAAGAGAGGAGAAGATGCTATGGAATTTGAAAAATTACAGGAGATTGTATCGGAAGTGCTGAACGTAGATGCCGGTGAGATCACCATGGACACCACGTTCGTAGAGGACTTGGGTGCGGATTCCCTGGATATTTTCCAGATTGTCATGGGGATCGAGGAAGCGTTCGACATCGAGATCCCGACGGAAGCGGCGGAGAAGATCGTGACCGTAGGGGATGCGGTAGAGCAGATCAAGAGCGCGCTGAATTAAGTTTTGAAGATGCTGGGGAGAAGGGGCGTCTGCAGGATAGTCTGCGCGCCCCCTCTTTCCTTTCCGCATATAGAAGGAGGCAATGTATGAACCGAAACGGAAAGAAGCTGGAGGAGCGGATCGGCTATCAGTTCCAGAACGAGGGACTGTTCCGCCAGGCCATGACCCACAGCTCTTACGTCAATGAGCACCGGATGGACAAGCTCCAGTGCAACGAGCGGCTGGAATTTTTAGGAGACGCGGTGTTAGAGCTGGTGACCAGCCATTTTTTGTATCAGGAATATCCCAAGAAGCCAGAGGGGGAGATGACGAAGCTGCGGGCCAGCCTGGTGTGCGAGCCGACCCTGGCCTACTGCGCCGGGGAGATCGAGCTGGGAGAGTACCTGCTCTTAGGCAAGGGCGAGGAGGCCACCGGCGGGCGGGGGCGCAACTCCGTGGTATCAGACGCCTTGGAAGCCCTGATCGGAGCCATTTATCTGGATGGTGGTTTTGCTAGTGCAAAAGAGTTTATCCTGAAGTTCATCTTGAATGATATCGAGCACAAGCAGCTCTTTTATGATAGCAAGACTACCCTGCAGGAGCTGGTCCAGGCGACCCATACGGAACCGTTGGAGTACGAGATCGTGCGAGAGGAAGGGCCGGATCACAACAAGACCTTTGAGGTGCGGGCCCTGCTGGGAGGCCGTGAGATCGGCCGGGGCACGGGACGGACCAAGAAGGCGGCGGAGGCCGTGGCGGCCTATCACGGGATCATTCGACTGAGGGAAGAAGCATGTATTTAAAAAGTATTGAGATCCAAGGATTTAAGTCCTTTGCCAACAAACTGCTCTTTGAGTTCCACAACGGCATCACCGGCATCGTAGGACCCAACGGCAGCGGCAAGAGCAACGTGGCGGACGCGGTGCGCTGGGTGCTGGGCGAGCAGCGGGTAAAGCAGCTGCGGGGCGGCTCTATGCAGGACGTGATCTTCGCGGGAACGGAGCTGCGCAAGCCCCAGGGCTTCGCCTATGTGGCCATCACCCTGGACAATTCCGATCATCAGCTGGCCATCGACTACGATGAGGTGACCGTATCCCGGCGGCTGTACCGGTCGGGAGAGAGCGAGTACAAGATCAACGGCAGCGCCTGCCGTCTGAAGGATATCAACGAGCTGTTCTACGATACGGGTATCGGAAAGGAAGGCTACTCGATCATCGGCCAGGGCCAGATCGACAAGATCCTAAGCGGCAAGCCGGAGGAGCGGCGGGAACTGTTCGACGAGGCCGCCGGGATCGTAAAGTTCAAGCGGCGCAAGGCGATCGCCCAGAAGAAGCTGGAGGATGAGAAGCAGAACCTGGTCCGGGTGAGCGACATCCTGGCGGAGCTGGAAAAGCAGGTGGGCCCCCTGGCCCGCCAGTCTGAGGCGGCGAAAAAGTATCTAAGCCTGAAAGAGGAATTAAAGACTTATGACGTGAACCTGTTCCTGATGGAGAGCGAGGGCATCCGCAGCCAGCTGGAAGCCCTGGAAGAAAAGGAAGGGGTGGTATCCGGCGATCTGGCAGACGCAAACGCCCAGTCCGAGGCGCTGAAGGAGCGCTATGAGCAGCTGGAGGCGGAGCTGGGAGCCCTGGACGGGGAGATCACGGAGAAGCGGACCCTGCTGTCCCAGGCCGAGATGCTGAAGGGCAATCTGGAAGGCCAGATCAACGTATTGAACGAGCAGATCAATACGGAGCTGATGCACGCGGAGCATATCCAGTCCCGCATGGACGCCATCGAAAAGGATACGGCGGAAAAGCAGGACCAGATCGCACGTTACCAGACGGATAACGCCGGGATCATCCAGGCGGCGGAGGAGAGCCGGAAGCGGCAGGAGCAGGCGGAAGCGGAGCTGATGCATCTGGATGAACAGCTGATGCTCTTAGATCAGCGGATCGAGGAGGCCAAGAGCAGCATCATCGCCGGGTTAAATGAGAAGGCGTCCTTAGCCGCCCGCCAGCAACGGTTTGAAGCTATGCTGGAGCAGGTGCAGGTGCGCCGGTCTGAAGTGGCCCAGCGGCTGTTAAAATACAAGAGCGACGAGTCGGTGCAGGAAGAGCAGCTGAAGGCGGAGCAGGAGAAGCTGGCGGAGGCGGAGTCCCGCCTGGAGGAGCTGGCCCTTAGGCAGACCGCCTGCGAAGAGGAGCTGGAGCACTGTGACCGGGAGGTACGCCGCCTGACCCGGAATCTGAATGAAAAGCAGCAGGAGTACCACACGGCGTATACCCGCCTGGAATCCCTGCGGAACTTAGCGGAGCGATATGAGGGCTATGGCAACAGCATCCGCCGGGTGATGGAGGTCCGGGACCGGATCCACGGCGTCCGGGGCGTGGTGGCCGATCTGGTGACCACGGACAAGCAGTATGAGACCGCGATCGAGACCGCACTGGGCGGGAGCATCCAGAACGTGGTGACGGATTCGGAGCAGACGGCGAAGCAGCTGATCGAATATCTGAAGAAGAACCGGTACGGCCGGGTGACCTTCCTGCCTCTGACCAGCATCGGAGGCAGCGGGAGCTTTGGCAAGCCGGAGGCGTTAAAGGAGCCGGGGGTGATCGGACTGGCAAGCGAGCTGGTCCACGTAGCGCCGGAATACCAGGTCCTGGCCCGGTATCTGCTGGGCCGGGTGGTGGTGGCAGACACCATCGACCACGCCATCGCCCTGGCGAAGAAGTATAAGTATTCCCTGCGGATCGTGACTCTGGAGGGAGAACTGTTAAGCGCAGGCGGTTCCATGACCGGCGGCGCCTTTAAGAATTCCAGCAATCTGCTGGGACGGAAGCGGGAGCTGGAGGAGCTGGAAGCTGTCTGCGGGAAGGCGCTGGCTGCCTCCGAGCAGATCGAAAAAGAGCTGCACCGCACCGAAGCCCTGCTCCAGGAGAAGCGGGAGGAATTGGAGACGATCAAGAATGAGCGCCACGAGGCGTCTCTCATCCAGAACACCCGCCGGATGAATGTGAGCCAGCTGGAGGAAAAGCGGGAGGAGATCCGGGAATCCTACCAGGATCTGTCCCTGGAGCACACCCAGCTGGAGGCCCAGGCCAGCGAGATCGACGAGAGCCGGAAGGGCCTGGCCCAGGATACGGACGCCCTGCTGCAGCAGAACGATCAGGTGAACGCCCGGATCGAAGAGATGACGGCCAAGCTGGAGGCGGAAAAACAGGCCAGAGAGGCGTCTGCCCACAGCCTGGAGGAGATCCGGCTAGAGGCGGCCAACCTAAAGCAAAAGGTAGACTTTGTCCAGGAGAACATCCGGCGGGTGGAGAACGAGATCGCCCGCCTGGAGGAAGAACGGCAGGAGCTTTCCGCGGGCAGCACCGATTCGGGGAGCGTGATCGAAGGGAAGCAGGAGGAGATCCGCCATCTGAAGGAGCTGATCGCCCATGCCATGGCCCAGAAAGAGGAGCTGTCCGCGGCCATGGAAGAACAGACCGCGGCCAAGGAGGCCAAGTCCAGGGAGCAGAAGGATTTCTTCGGAAAGCGGGAGGAGCTGGCCGAGCGGATCGCCAGTCTGGATAAGGATCTGTTCCGTCTGCAGGGACAGAAGGAAAAGCTGGAGGAGAAGCAGGAAAGCCAGGCAAACTATATGTGGAGCGAGTACGAGCTGACCTACCGCACGGCAGAGCCGCTGCGGAACCCGGAGCTTAACTCCCTTCCCCAGGTGAAAAAGCGGATCGAAGAGCTAAAGAGCGGGATCCGCAGCCTGGGCAATGTCAACGTCAATGCCATCGAGGACTACAAGGAGATCTCGGAGCGGTATGAATTCATGAAGACCCAGCACGACGATCTGGTGGCGGCCGAGCAGGCCCTCCTTCAGATCATCCAGGAGCTGGATATCGGGATGCGGAGGCAGTTTGAGGAGAAGTTCCAGGAGATCCGCCGGGAGTTCGACCGGGTATTTAAGGAGCTGTTCGGAGGCGGACACGGAACCCTGGATCTGCAGGCGGATGAGGATATCCTGGAGGCAGGGATCCAGATCATCGCCCAGCCCCCGGGCAAGAAGCTGCAGAACATGATGCAGCTTTCCGGCGGCGAGAAGGCGCTGACCGCCATTTCTCTGCTGTTCGCGATCCAGAACCTAAAGCCGTCCCCGTTCTGTCTCTTAGACGAGATCGAGGCGGCGCTGGACGATTCCAACGTAGACCGTTTTGCAGGATATTTACATAAGCTGACCAAGAACACCCAGTTTATCGTGATCACCCACCGGCGCGGCACCATGCTGGCGTCGGACCGCCTGTATGGCATCACCATGCAGGAGAAAGGCGTATCCACGCTGGTATCGGTAAATCTGATCGAGGACCAGCTGGAGCAGTAAGGAGGCAGGTATATGGAAGAAAAGAAAAAGGGATTTTTCAGCCGTCTGGTGGAGGGCTTGAACAAGACCAGAGCCAACATCGTATCGGGGATGGATTCGATCTTCAGCGGGTTCTCCGCCATCGACGATGATTTTTATGAGGAGCTGGAGGAGACGCTGATCATGGGGGATCTGGGGATCCAGACTACCATGACCATCATCGAGGACCTGCGCCGGAAGGTGAAGGAGCAGCATATCAAGGAGCCGGCAGAGTGCCGGAAGCTGCTGATCGAGTCTATCCGGGAGCAGATGAACTTAGGGGAAAATGCTTATGAGTTCGAGAACCGCCGTTCCGTGGTGCTGGTGATCGGCGTCAACGGCGTGGGCAAGACCACCTCCATCGGCAAGCTGGCCGGTCAGCTGAAGGACAGCGGCAAACGGGTGGTGCTGGCGGCGGCGGATACCTTCCGGGCGGCGGCCATCGAGCAGCTGACCGAGTGGGCCAACCGGGCCGGAGTGGAGATCATCGCCCAGCAGGAAGGCTCGGATCCGGCGGCCGTGATCTACGACGCGGTGGCGGCAGCCAAGTCCCGCCATGCGGACGTGCTGATCTGTGATACGGCAGGCCGTCTCCACAATAAGAAGAACCTGATGGAAGAATTAAAGAAGATCAACCGGATCATCGACAAGGAGTACCCGGAGGCCTACCGGGAGACCCTGGTGGTGTTAGACGGCACCACCGGGCAGAACGCCCTGGTGCAGGCCCGCCAGTTCATGGAGGCGGCGGACATCACCGGCATCATCCTGACCAAGCTGGACGGCACCGCCAAGGGCGGCATCGCCGTGGCGATCCAGTCGGAGCTGGGCATCCCGGTGAAGTATGTAGGCGTCGGGGAGAAGATCGACGACCTGCAGAAGTTTAATTCTGAGGATTTTGTCAACGCATTGTTTTCTGTGAAGCAGGACGAGGCGTAGGTTTACAAGAACGATACAGGAGGATGGGAGAGAAGATGAGCACAGAGAAGAACCAGACGGAGCAGAACCAGACCGTGCAGGAAGGGCTTTCCGGGGAGACCGCGGACCTGACCTACATGAGCCTGGACAAGTTTGAGGAAGCCACAGAGGAAGTGGCGAAGGTCACCCAGGAGACGAAGCTGGTATTCAGCGAATACTACTCCGGGATCACCGGCAACAAGGTATATTTCAAGCCGGAGAATATGCAGTACACCGGCGCCTATAAGGTGCGGGGAGCATATTACAAGATCAGCACCCTTTCAGAGGAGGCCAAGAGCCACGGCCTGATCACCGCTTCCGCAGGCAACCATGCCCAGGGCGTGGCCTACGCGGCGAAGCTGGCGGGGATCAAGGCGGTGATCGTGATGCCGAACACCACCCCGCTCATTAAGGTCAACCGGACCCGCAGCTATGGGGCGGAGGTGGTGCTCTACGGCAATGTCTTTGACGAGGCATGCGCCTATGCCCTGGAGCTGGCAAAGGAGCACAACTACACCTTTGTCCACCCGTTCGACGATCTGGACGTGGCCATCGGACAGGGGACCATCGCCATGGAGATCATCAAGGAGCTGCCTACGGTGGACTATATCTTAGTGCCCATCGGCGGCGGCGGCCTGTGCACCGGCGTGGCGACCCTGGCAAAGCTGTTGAATCCCAAGATCCGCATCATCGGCGTGGAGCCGGCAGGGGCCAACTGCATGCAGGAATCCTTAAAGGCAGGACACGTGGTGGAGCTTCCGGAGGTCAACACCATCGCCGACGGCACGGCGGTGAAGCATCCAGGCGAGAAGATCTTCCCCTACGTGCAGAAGTATGTGGACGATATCATCACCGTGGAGGATTCGGAGCTGATCGTGGCTTTCCTGGATATGGTAGAGAACCACAAGATGATCGTGGAGAATTCCGGCCTTCTTACCGTGGCGGCCTTAAAGCATTTAAACGTACAGAAAAAGAAGATCGTCTCCATCTTAAGCGGCGGCAATATGGACGTGATCACCATGTCCTCTGTGGTCCAGCACGGACTGATCCAGAGAGACCGGATCTTTACCGTATCTGTCCTGCTGCCGGATAAGCCGGGCGAGCTGGCTAAGGTATCTGCTCTGCTGGCGGAGGAGAAGGGCAATGTCATCAAGCTGGAGCACAACCAGTTCATCAGCATCAACCGGAACGCGGCGGTAGAACTGCGGATCACCCTGGAGGCGGAAGGCACGGATCACAAGAACCGGATCGTCCAGGCTCTCTACGATCAGGGCTATCGGCCGAAAGTGGTAAAGGCAAAGGGCGTGTACAGCGACTAAGTCTGCAGGCGGAAAACGCTGCGGCGGAATGCCTGCGACAGGTCAGAACGCAGCAGAGCAGACCGCGGCAGCGAAGAAGGCGGCAGGACCAGCCGCGGTTGGGGAATGCAGCGTATGATGGGGGATACAAGGGATGAAGGAGAATCAGGAGTTTCTGGATCGGATCGCGCCGCTGGCGCAGAATATCCACTATTTTGTGAAATGGACGATCATTTCTGTGACGATCGGGACGGTGGTGGGCCTGATCAGCACCCTGTTCGGGCACGGGGTGCTGTGGGCCTCGGAAACCTTTGGGAAGTACCCGTGGGTGTTTTATCTGGCACCGGCGGCAGGCCTTCTCATCGTGCTTTTGTACGCGGTGTTCCATGAGGAGAAGAACCGGGGCACCAATATGGTGCTGGCCGCCATTTCCTCCGACGAAAAGATCACCTCGGCCACCGCGCCGCTGATCTTTGTATCCGGCATCCTCAGCCAGGCGGTAGGCGCGTCGGTGGGCCGGGAGGGCGCCGCCCTCCAGCTAGGGGGCAGCCTGGGGAACCTGCTGGGGGATCTGATCTGGCTGGATGAGAAGGATAAGAAGGTAGCAGTGATGTGCGGCATGAGCGCAGGCTTTGCCGCCCTGTTCGGAACGCCCCTGGCGGCGGGGGTATTCGCCATGGAAGTGGTCAGCATCGGCGTGATGTATTACGCGGCCCTGGTGCCCTGCCTGTTCGCTTCCTTCTTCGGAGCGGGCATCGCCGGGGGACTGGGACTGCACGCAGAGCATTTTTCCATCGGGGCGGTCCCGGCGTTTACCGGCTCCGGAGCTCTGCTGGCGATCCTTCTGGGCATCCTCTGCGCCTGCCTGGGGATCCTGCTCTGCCAGGTCTTTCACCGGAGCGGCGCCCTCTATCAGAAGTATCTGCCCAACCCGTATCTGCGGGTGCTGGCGGGGAGCGTGCTCCTGATCGGATTGACCCTGGTCTTTTCCGACCGGATCTACAATGGGAGCGGCATCGGACTGATCGAGAGGTGCTTTGCCGGGGAAGCTGTGCCCTGGTACGCCTTTGCCATGAAGCTGCTGTTTACGGCGGTGGCCCTGGGCGCCGGATTCAAAGGCGGCGAGATCGTGCCTACCCTGTCGGTAGGGGCGGCGTTCGGCCTGTGGATGGCCTCCCTGCTGGGAGCGCCTGCCGGGCTGTGCACGGCGATCTGTATGGTGGCCCTGTTCGGCGGGGTGACCAACTGCCCGGTATCCACCCTGCTTTTATCCTTCGAGCTGTTCGGATACGACGGCATGCCGTACTATGCCATCGCCATTGCGGTCAGCTTCACCTTATCCGGGTATTACGGGCTGTACAGCAGCCAGAAATTCATCTATTCCAAAACCAAGGCCGAGTACATCAACCGCAAGTCCCACTGATCGGGACCTGCGGGAACGGCCTGCTTTTCTTTGTCCGGTCTGTACGCCGATGGGATACGGATGTATCCAAAAAGCGGACAGACGTGGGGCGGGGCACAGAAAAAACCATGCTGCAAAGAAAATAAGGTACTACAGGAGGTTATGTATGGAAGCAGTCACTCAGCTGGTCAGCCAGGCCAGCAGCTTTTTATGGAACGTGGTTTTGATCCTGCTGCTCTGCGGAACGGGGATCTATTACACCATCCGGCTCCGCTTTATCCAGGTGCGGAAGTTCCCGGAAGGGTGGAAGATGGTGTTCGGTCATATGAAAAACGGAGGCGGAGACGGAGGCGAGAAGGGACAGATGACGCCCTTCCAGTCTGTGGCCACGGCCATCGCGGCCCAGGTGGGGACCGGCAATCTTACCGGAGCGGCTACGGCTCTGATCAGCGGCGGTCCGGGGGCCATCTTCTGGATGTGGCTCAGCGCGTTCTTCGGCATGTCTACCATCTACGCCGAGGCAGTGCTGGCCCAGGAATACCGCACGGTGGAGCACGGAGAGGTGACCGGCGGCCCGGTGTACTACATCCGGGCGGCGTTCCGGGGACGGTTCGGCCGGATCCTGGCCGGATGCTTTGCGGTGTTTATCATCCTGGCCCTGGGCTTTATGGGGAATATGGTCCAGTCGAATTCTATCGGCGCGGCCTTTGCGGAGGTGTTTGCCGTGCGGGGGATCGAGATGGATCCCCTGGTGATCGGCGTGATCCTGGCTGCGGTGTGCGCCTTTATCTTTTTAGGCGGCGTCCAGCGGCTGGCCTCTGTGGTGGAAAAGATCGTGCCGTTCATGGCAGGGATCTACATCGTGGGGAGCCTGCTGCTCATCGGCCTCCACATCACCCATGTGCCCCGCGCCCTGGCCATGATCTTTGTGGGTGCTTTTTCTCCCCAGGCAGTGGGCGGCGCGGCTGTGGGCATCACCGTGCGGGAGGCGATCCGCTTCGGCGTGGCCAGAGGACTGTTCTCCAATGAGGCGGGGATGGGTTCTACGCCCCACGCCCACGCCAGGGCCAATGCTAGGAATCCCCATGAGCAGGGACTGGCAGCCATGGTCAGCGTGTTCGTGGACACGTTCATCATCCTGAACCTGACCGTATTTTCCATCCTGACCACAGACGTGCTGGAAAGCGGGAAGACCGGCATTGCCCTGACCCAGGCGGCCTTCGCCTCCAGCTTCCCGGGAGGCGGCGATATCTTTGTGGCGGTGTGCCTGCTGTTCTTCGCCTTTTCCACCATCCTGGGCTGGCAGTTCTTCGGCCTGGTCAACGTCAAGTATCTGTTCGGGGAAAAGGCGGGGATGGTCTATTCCCTGCTGGTGGTGGTGTTCGTGGTGATCGGCTCCGGATTAAAGGTGGATCTGGTGTGGAACCTGTCAGATTTCTTTAACGGACTGATGGTGATCCCCAACGCCGTTGCCCTGTGGGCGTTAAGCGGCGTGGTCGCGGGTATTTTCCGGAAATTCCGGGATCATAAGGAATAAAAAAGGAGGATGTTCATGAAAACAGTGATCGAGCATGCCCAGGTGGTATGTATGGACCCGGAAAAACGGGTGCTCCAGGACGGCTACGTGGTCCTGGACGGGAACCGCATCGCGGAAGTGGGAGAAGGGAGCGGACCAAAGGACATCCCGGAGCGGGTGGACGCCCAGGGCGGGATCCTGATGCCCGGCATGGTCAATGTCCACAGCCACATCTCCATGGTGCCCTTCCGTTCCATGGGAGACGACTGTCCCGACCGGCTGCGGCGGTTTTTATTTCCCCTGGAGCTGGAGGCCATGACCCCGGAGCTGGTATACGCGGCGGCACGCTACGCGGTCTGTGAGCTTTTGCTGGCGGGGGTGACGTCGGTTCTGGACATGTATTATTTTGAAGATCAGGTGGCGAAAGCCTGTGAGGAAATGGGCATCCGGGCCTGGGTAGGGGAGACGGTGATCAACATGGAGACCTGCGACAGCAGACAGCCCTATGGCGGCCTGGCCCTCTGCGAGGAGCTGATCCGCAAATGGAAGGGCCACCACCGGATCCATCCCATCGTAGCGCCCCATGCCACCAACACCAATTCGCCGGAGATGCTGAAGGCCGCCTTTGACTTAGCGGAGCGCTATGATGTGGGATATACCCTGCATGTGAGCGAAATGGATTATGAAATGGAGCTTTTTCGGAAAGAATATGACCAGACGCCGGTACAGTTCCTGCATGACCTGGGCGTGCTGGACAAACGGACCATTGCGGCCCACTGCATCCACCTGACGGAGGAGGACATCGACCTCTTTGCAGCGGCCGGGGCCAAGGTAGCCCACTGCGTGGGATCTAACACCAAGGGCGGCAAAGGCGTGTGTCCGGTCCATGACCTGCGCCGGAAGGGCGTGGACGTAGGCGTGGGCACCGACGGCCCCTCCTCTGGGAATACCCTGGATCTGTTCACTCAGTTCAAGATGATCTCCTGCGCCCAGAAGACCAGGTACCACAGCCGGGGCCTGTTCCCGTCAGACGAGACGGTGGAGCTGGGCACCATGGGCGGGGCCCGGGTCCTGGGAGCAGAGCAGGAGATCGGCTCCATCGAACCGGGAAAGAAGGCGGACCTGGTCCTGTTGGAGAACCGGTCGGTGAACATGTTCCCGGCCTATAATCCCTATTCGGTGATCGTCTATTCCGCCGGGCCACGGAACGTGGACAGCGTGTGGGTGGACGGCGTGCGTCTGGTGCAGGGAGGATGTCTGCTCCACACAGACATCCGGACGGAGCGGGAGCGGCTGGCGGCCCATATGGGCGAGTTCGTCAAGCGGGCGCAGCGGTATGCGGATATCATCTAGGAAAGGCGGCCGTTCCGTGTAAACGATGCGTAAAACATTTGTCGGAATTTGGTAAAACCAGGTTGACTTTTCATGCTATCAATGTTAGTATCATTATTAGGTTGAGTGATAAGAAAACGTTCATATATAAGAGGGACTGTTTAATGAG
>DVLJ01000207.1 GCA_018715565.1 Candidatus Ventrimonas merdavium | reverse complement strand
GACATGGCGGTGCTGGCGGGAGATGCGCTCCTCATCTACGCGGTGGAGACGGCGGCTAAGGCATTTTCCATGAGCGCCCATCCGGAGCGGGTGGGTCGTGCCATCGGCCTTCTTGCGGAAAAGACCGGCATCTACGGGATGATCGGCGGCCAGGTAGTGGACGTGGAGCTGACCAACCAGCCGGTGCCGGAGGAGAAGCTGGACTTTATCTACCGGTTAAAGACCGGCGCGCTCCTGGAAGCGTCCATGATGATCGGAGCCCTGCTGGCGGGAGCGCCGGAGACGGAGCTTAAGCAGGTGGAGCAGATGGCGGCCTGCATCGGCATGGCGTTCCAGATCCAGGACGACATCCTGGACCTGACCAGCACGGCAGAGCAGCTGGGGAAGCCGGTGCTCAGTGATGAGAAGAACCATAAGACTACCTATGTGACCCTGAACGGTCTGGAGAAGGCCCGGGCGGACGTGGCCCGGATCTCGGAGGAAGCGGTGACCATCTTACAGAAGCTTCCGGGGGAGAACCCATTTTTGGAGGACCTGGTCCGGATGCTGGTGGACCGGAAGAGCTGAGGGGACCGGAACGGGATTTTACAGAAACAGAGGGAAGATGCCATGATTTTAGAACGCATCAGAGAACCGGGGGACGTCAAAGCGCTGGATTCGGAGGAGATCCGGCAGCTGGCCCAGGAGATCCGGCAGTTCCTGATCGAGAAGATCAGCGTGACCGGCGGCCATCTGGCGTCCAATCTGGGCGTGGTGGAGCTGACCATCGCCCTTTATCTAGCCTTTGACCTGCCCAGGGATAAAGTGATCTGGGATGTGGGCCACCAGTCCTACACCCACAAGATCTTAAGCGGGCGGCGGGGGCAGTTTGACGAGCTGCGCCAGTACGGCGGCATCAGCGGGTTCCCCAAGCGGAAGGAAAGCCCCTTTGACGCCTTCGATACCGGACACAGCTCCACGTCCATCTCCGCCGGGCTGGGGATGGCCCAGGGCCGGGATATCCTGGGGGAGGACTATGCGGTGGTCTCGGTGATCGGCGACGGCGCCCTGACCGGCGGCATGGCCTATGAGGCCCTGAACAATGCCGCCCATTTGAAGAAGAATTTTATCATCGTCCTCAACGACAACAACATGTCCATTTCGGAAAATGTAGGCGGCATGTCCCGCTATCTAAGCGGGATCCGCTCCGCGGCAGGCTACAATGAGCTGAAGCGGTGCGTATCGGACACCCTGTCCAGGATCCCGGTGATCGGCAGCGGGCTGGTAGACAAGATCAGCCGCACCAAGGACAGCATCAAGCAGCTGGTGATCCCCGGCATGCTGTTCGAGAATATGGGCGTGACCTATTTAGGACCGGTGGACGGCCACAATGTCAAGGCCCTGGTCAAGGTCTTTAAGGAGGCCAGAAAGCTGGACCACGCGGTGCTGGTCCACGTCCTGACCCGGAAGGGGAAGGGCTATGGGCCTGCGGAGAAGAACCCGGCCCGGTTCCACGGGGTGGAGCCCTTTGACGTGGCGACCGGGAAGGTCTTAAAGGAAAAGGTCTATCCCAGCTACACGGACGTGTTTTCCAAGGAGCTGTGCCGTCTGGCGAAGGAGGACGACCGGATCGTGGCAGTGACGGCGGCCATGCCTGACGGGACGGGGCTGAAGGCCTTCGGGAAGCGGTATCCGGACCGGTTTTTTGACGTGGGTATCGCCGAGCAGCACGCGGTGACCTCTGCCGCCGGGATGGCGGCGGCGGGATTAAAGCCGGTAGTGGCGGTGTACTCGTCCTTTATGCAGCGGGGATTTGACCAGATCCTCCACGACGTGTGCATCCAGAACCTGCCGGTGGTGTTCGCCTTAGACCGGGCGGGACTGGTGGGCAGCGACGGGGAGACCCATCAGGGGATCTTCGATCTGTCCTATCTGACCTGCATCCCCAATATGACGGTGCTGGCGCCGAAGAACCTGTGGGAGCTGCGGCAGGATCTGCAGTACGCCCTGACCGTCCACAACGGCCCCATCGCGATCCGCTATCCCAGAGGACAGGCGTACCGGGGCCTAAAGGATTTCATCGAGCCGGTGCGGTATGGAAAAGGCGAGCTGCTCTATCCGGGGCGGGAGATCGCTCTGCTGGCGGTGGGCAGCATGGTCAGCACGGCGGAGCATATCCGGGACAAGCTGCTGGCGGATGGATTTTCCTGCACCTTGGCCAATGGGCGGTTCATCAAGCCGGTGGATTATGAGCTGGTGGATGCGCTGGCCGCAGAGCACGCCTTCCTGGTGACCTTAGAGGAGAATGTGCTCCAGGGCGGATACGGCCTGCAGATCAAGGCCCATGTACAGGAATCGTTCCCCGGCGTGCAGGTGTTGAACATCGCCCTGCCGGACGCTTATGTGGAGCACGGCAATGTATCCCTTTTGCGGGAGACGTTAAGGATCGACAGCGACTCGATCATCCAGACGATGCGGGAGCACTATCCGCCCCTTGCCCAGAGCAGCGGCATGGAACGGGAAGGGCAGGCAGCCGTCCGGATCACGGAAGAATAACAAAGGGAAAAGGCAGTAAGGAGCAACCATGAAAGAACGACTGGATATTCTGCTTGTGAAAAAGAACCTGGCCGCGTCCAGGGAGAAGGCCAAGGCCATCATCATGTCAGGGATCGTCTACGTGGACGGCCAGAAGGAGGATAAGGCCGGTTCCCTCTTTGAGGAGACAGCGGCCATCGAGGTGCGGGGCGCCACCCTAAAGTACGTCAGCCGCGGGGGCCTGAAGCTGGAAAAGGCGATGACCCATTTCGGCGTGGAGCTGGAAGGGAAGGTCTGCATGGACGTAGGCTCCTCCACCGGCGGCTTTACCGACTGCATGCTGCAGAACGGAGCGGTGAAGGTGTACGCCGTGGACGTGGGCCACGGCCAGCTGGACTGGAAGCTGCGGAACGATCCCAGGGTGGTCTGCATGGAAAAGACCAACATCCGGTATGTGAAGCCGGAGGATATCGCCGACCGGATCCGGTTCGCCTCCATCGACGTGTCCTTTATCTCCCTGACGAAGGTCCTGGGACCGGTGAAGGCCCTGCTGACCGAGGACGGACAGATCGTGTGCCTGATCAAGCCCCAGTTCGAGGCCGGACGGGAAAAAGTAGGGAAAAAGGGCGTGGTGCGGGAAAAGAGCACCCATCTGGAGGTGATCCGGATGGTGATGGCATTTGCGGCGGAGATCGGATTTGAGATCCTGAACCTGGAGTATTCCCCCATCAAGGGGCCGGAGGGCAATATCGAGTACCTGCTCCATCTGCAGAACCATCCGGAGGGAGAGCGGTACCCGGACTATCAGGTCCGTGAGGAGGCGGTGGTGGAAGCCGCCCACGGCAGTCTGCAGTAAGGGAGGACGGGATGGAGCATTTTTATTTGATTGCCAACTCCCAGAAGGAGGGAACCCGGCAGGCGGCGGCGGATATCGCGGCCTATGTCAGGAGCCGGGGAGGGACCTGTGCAGGCGGGATCCCGGAGAACGGAAGGAACGTGGCGCCGTCCCAGGTGCCGGAGGAGACGGAGTGTGTCATCACCCTGGGGGGAGACGGCACCCTGATCCAGGCGGCCAGAGATCTGGTGGACTTAGAGCTGCCCCTGATCGGGGTCAATATGGGCCATCTGGGCTATCTGACCCAGGTTTCCCGCAGCGAGTCGGTGATCCCCATGCTGGATTCCCTGCTGGAGGACCGGTATTGCGTAGAGCGGCGGATGATGCTGGAGGGCCGGGTGGAAGGACCGTCCGGCGTCCGCACCGGCATCGCCTTAAATGACATCGTGCTGACCCGGAAGGACGTGCTGCAGGTGCTGAATTTCCAGGTGTATTTAAACCGCGCTTATTTTAATGAATACAATGCGGATGGGATCATCGCCTGTACGCCCACAGGCTCCACGGCTTACAACTTGTCGGCTGGCGGGCCGATCGTAGCGCCGGGGGCGGAGCTGATGGTGCTGACGCCCATTTGTTCCCATTCCTTAAATTCCCGGAGCATCGTCCTGTCTGCGGAGGACGAGGTGAGCCTGCGGCCTTTGGACCTGGTACAGAAGGCCCAGACCGCGGTGTTCGACGGGGATCAGGTGCTGGAGATCGAGCCGGGCGGCACGCTGGAGATCCGGCGGGCGCAGAAGTACACCCGCCTGATCCAGTTAAACAGCGCGCCGTTTTTGGAGAACCTGAGAAATAAGATGGCGCGGATCTAAGAGCAGGCAGGGAGCCGGGCGGCGAAAGGCGCTGGCAGGAGCCGGAAGGGACCCATCACAGAAAGCAATGGAAAGACCGGGAGGAACGACATGAAACTGGAACGACACAGCAAGATCGTAGAACTGATCGGAAAATATGAGATCGAGACCCAGGAGGAGCTGGCCCAGAAGCTGAAGGAGGCCGGCTTCCAGGTGACCCAGGCCACGGTCTCCCGGGACATCCGGGAGCTGAAGCTGACAAAGGCCGCCTCGGAGCACGGAAAGCAGCGGTATATGGTCGTCCAGAACCCGGGGACGTTCAGCGACAAATATATCCGGATCCTGCGGGACGGCTATGTGTCCATGGACATGGCCCAGAACATCCTGGTGGTAAAGACCGTGTCCGGCATGGCCATGGCGGTGGCCGCGGCCCTGGACGCCATGCATTTCCATGAGATCGTGGGCTGCATCGCCGGGGACGACACCATTATGTGCGCGGTCCGCAGCGTGGACGACACGATCCTGGTGATGGAGAAGATGAAAAAATTGTTGGGGGAATAGGGGGGAGAAGGATCCATGCTGCTGGAACTGCATGTAAGGAATCTGGCGCTGATCGAGCAGGCGGATGTGGAGTTCGGGGAAGGGCTGAACATCCTCACCGGCGAGACCGGCGCGGGCAAGTCGATCATCATCGGCTCGGTAAACCTGGCTTTGGGCCAGAAGGCCTCGAAGGAGATCATCCGGAGCGGGGCGGACTATGCCAGCGTGGAGCTGGTATTTTTTGTAGAGGAGGACAAACGGGCGGCTCTGGCGGCCCTGGACGTGTTCCCGGATGAGGACGGCATCCTCCTGGTGACCCGGAAGATCCTGCCCTCCCGCAGCGTCAGCCGTCTGAACGACGAGGCGGTGACCACCGCCCGGCTCCGCCAGGTGACCGGGCTTCTTCTGGACATTCACGGTCAGCACGATCACCAGTCCCTGCTGCACGCGGCCCGTCATTTGGAGATCTTAGATCTCTATATCCGGAAGCAGGCGGAACCGTTGAAAGAGCAGATCGGCCGGAGCTTCCGCCGTTACCAGGAGCTGACCAAGGCCCTGGAGGAGATGCGGGGGGATGAGGAGAGCCGCAGGCGGGAGGCGGATTTCCTCCGCTTTGAGATCGACGAGATCGAGCAGGCCGCCGTAAAAGAGGGCGAGGAGGAGGAGCTGACGGCCCAGTACCGCCGCTTCTCCAACGGACGGAAGATCCTGGAAAGCCTGGGAGCCGCCTATGAGGCGGTGGAGACGGAAGGGCTGGGGCGGGCCATGCACCAGCTGGGCCAGGTGGTAAGCTATGACGAGGCCCTGCAGCCGATCCAGGATCAGCTGTACGATGCGGAGGCAATCTTAAACGACGCCCGCCATGCCATCAGCGCCTATATGGAGGAGCTGGATTTTGATGAGGAGGAGCTGGCTCAGGTGGAGGCCCGCCTGGATCAGATCCACAACCTCCAGGCCAAGTACGGTGCCAGCGTCGGCCGGATCCAGGAGGCCCTGGAGGAGAAGAAGGCCCGCTTAGAACAGCTGGAGCACTTTGACGAGTACCGCCAGAGGACGGAGGCTGAGCATCAGGCGGCGACGGAGCAGCTGGACGCTCTTTGCAGCCAGCTGTCGGAGCTTCGGAAGGCAGCGGCCAAGACGCTGACCGAGCGGATCCGCGCCGGGCTGGTGGAGCTGAATTTCCTGGATGTGGAGTTCGCCATGGAATTTCGGCGGCTGGATCACTACACCCCCGGCGGCTTTGACGAGGCGGAGTTTAAGATCTCCACCAACCCGGGCGAGCCGGTGCGTCCCCTGGGCATGGTGGCCTCCGGCGGCGAGCTGTCCCGGATCATGCTGGCGATCAAGACCGTGCTGGCAGACAGCGACGATATCCCCAGCCTGATCTTCGACGAGATCGACACGGGCATCAGTGGGCGGACGGCCCAGAAGGTGTCGGAGCAGCTGGCCCTGATCTCCCGCAGCCATCAGGTGATCTGCATCACCCATCTGCCCCAGATCGCGGCCATGGCAGACCGTCACTACGAGATCGCCAAGTCCGCCGACGGCGGCAAGACCCGGACCCGGATCCGCCGCCTGGACGGCGAGGAGATGGTGATCGAGCTGGCCCGGCTTCTGGGCGGAGCCCAGATCACCGAAGCCGTGCTGGAAAATGCCCGGGAGATGAAGAAGCTGGCCGAGGAACGGCGGAGAGGACTGTAGAGCAGCGGGAACGGGGGATATAGAACAGCGAGAGGGAGACTATAGAACGTCGAAAGCGCGATTTTTTGCAAAAATGCAAAGTTCGGTGTAAAAAGTGTGCATTTTAATGCAAATATCCATGTAAAAAATGTGAATTATCGAGCAAAGTTCGTTGTAATTTCTGCGATCCTGTGTTATAGTGTACGCACAGGAAAAGAACGGAGGTGCGTCTATGTACCGGATCGCGATAGAAAAACTGCTGAAGTGGAAAGAAAGTAAGAGCCGCAAGCCGCTGATCATCGAAGGGGCACGACAGGTAGGCAAGACCTGGCTGATGAAAGAATTTGGCAGGCAGGCTTATGCAGATACGGTTTATATTAACTTTGACTCGAATTCCAGAATGGCAGAGCTGTTTGCATCTGATCTGGATACGGACCGTCTGATCATGGGCTTGGAATTGTATGCGGGCCGAAAGATCGACCCGGACAATACGCTGCTGATCTTTGATGAGGTACAGGAAGTTCCGAGAGCACTGGCCTCTCTGAAATACTTCTATGAAAATGCGCCGCAATACCATATTGTCTGTGCCGGTTCGCTGCTTGGGATCGCTTTGCATGAGGGAACCTCGTTTCCGGTGGGGAAGGTTGCGTTTCTAAAACTTTATCCGCTCTCATTTCGGGAGTTCTTAATGGCGATTAACCATGAGCGGTTTGCGGACCTTCTTGATAAACAGGATTTTGGAATGATCACCAGCTTTCGGCAGACATATATTGATGCTTTGAAGCAATATTACTTTGTGGGCGGCATGCCGGAAGCGGTGCAGAGCTTTGCTGATGATAAGGATTTTCAGGAAGTCCGTGATATCCAGAAGCGGATCTTGACCGCCTATGAGCAGGACTTCTCCAAGCATGCGCCCATTGAGCTTGTCCCCAAGATCCGCATGCTGTGGAACAGCATCCCTTCCCAGCTTGCAAAAGAAAATAAAAAATTTATCTATGGTCTCGTCCGTGAGGGAGCTCGGGCGAAGGACTATGAAACAGCGATCATGTGGCTTTCCGACTGCGGCCTTGTCCATAAGGTCAGCCGGGTCAATGCGGCTGGGATCCCGTTAAAAGCTTACGAGGATCTGAAGGCATTTAAGCTGTTCCTGGTTGATGTGGGATTGCTTGGCTGTATGACCGGGCTGCGTCAGCATACCTTACTTGACGGCAATGACCTTTTTGTGGAGTTTAAGGGAGCGCTTACGGAACAATATGTCTGTCAGCAGCTGAAGACCATAGAAGATCTGGGCGTTTATTATTACACCAATGACCGGGGCTCCTGCGAGATCGACTTCATTGTAGATACCGGGGAGCAGATCATCCCGGTTGAGGTAAAGGCGGAAGTAAACCTGAGAGCCAAGAGCCTGAAAACATATTGGGAAAAGTTTTCTCCTGATCTAGCCGTTCGGACTTCGATGGCAGATTTCAAAAAAGAAGCCTGGCTGATCAATCTGCCGCTCTACGCGATCGAGAAGCTTGCCAAGACAGCAGGATAAAAAAGAATACCAGTCATTTCCAGCCCAGTGCAAAATTCTGGCTTGGGTTGAAAAATGTTGATAGTGTGGATCTGTAAAAACCTCACATACTAGAAAGGAGCTGAAACAAGGCTCCTTTTTTCCGTTCACAGGAAAACGGAGCCGCCTTGATAAAAACAGGGAGGTATGTGAGATGACGGGACGAAACCAAGTAAAACGATGTCTGACCTGGGTGTTCTGGCTGAGCCTTCTTTTTGCCGCGGCCTACCTCTGGTACTATGTGGAGCGGCGGGTGCCGGACCGCATCAGTATCGTGGCCGAGGAAATGGAAGAGCTGGATCTGGAGCTTCCCTTTGACGTGACCCTTTCCAGCGAGAGCCGGGAAGTGGTTCTGGGCAATACGTCCGATATCCCTTCCAATGAGATCCGCTTAAAGACCGACGAGCCGCTGTCGCTGTACGCTACGGAGCTGGGCAGCTATCAGCTGGACTTAAAGCTGTTCGGCAAGATCCATTTTAAAGACATTGAAGTGGAGGTGGTGGATACCCAGTACGCCGTCCCCTGCGGGCTGCCGGTGGGGATCTATCTGAAATCCCGGGGCGTCATGGTCATCGGCACCGGCCGGGTGACGGACGTGACGGGGCAGGAGCTGGAACCGGCCTACGGTCTGCTCCAGTCGGGAGATTATATCGAGGCCATCAACGGACAGCCGCTGCAGGATAAGGAAGCCCTGATCACCCAGCTGAACCGGATCGGAGACAGCGAGGCCCTGCTGCGCATCCGCCGGGAGGGCCGGGAGCTGGAGCTGTCCATGACGCCGGTAAAGACCGAGGATGGGACCTACAAGCTGGGGGCCTGGGTGCGGGACGACACCCAGGGTATCGGGACCATGACCTATATAGACTCCAACGGGAATTTCGGGGCCCTGGGCCACGGGATCAGCGACAGCGATACCGGGGAGGTGGTGGAGACCAGCCAGGGAGAGCTTTATGAGACCGAGATCCTGGGCATCGAGAAAGGAACGATCGGCACGCCGGGGGTCATGGCCGGGGTGATCTACTACGGCCCCGGCTCGAAGCTGGGCACCATTTCCGCTAATACCAGCGTTGGCATCTTTGGCACAGTCAATGAGCGGATGAAGGAGCTTCTGACCGGCGAGCCCATCCCCGTGGGCCACCGGCAGGACGCCAGGAAAGGCCAGGCCTTTATCCGCAGCAATGTATCCGGGGAGCTGAAGGATTATGAGATCGAGATCCAGCGGGTGGATCTTAGTCCCATCCAGGAAAATAAGAGCATGGTCCTGAAGGTGGTGGATCCGGAGCTTCTGGCCCTCACCGGCGGGATCGTCCAGGGCATGTCCGGCAGTCCGATCATCCAGGACGGAAAGCTGATCGGGGCGGTGACCCACGTATTCGTCCAGGACTCCGCCCGGGGATACGGGATCTTTGTGGAAGACATGATGAAACATGACCAATAAAACATAGGAAAAAAAGACAAAAGCAGGCATTCCGGTCATTTACACAGAAAAACAAAAGTGTTATATTATGAACAGAAACAAGAAAAATGTTCAAAAATGGGGGAACACTATGATTACCAGGCAAAATACCAAAACCGTGTACGATCTTGTGTCGCACGCGGGCGACATCCATGGAGACCACGTATTTCTGCGCTATGAGGAAAATGAAGTTGTTTACGAAGTCACTTACCGGGAATTTGCGGAGGACGCCATGGCTGTAGCTGCCTGGGCCCAGGCCCAGACCGAGGCCCTGGGGCACCGGGTCCGGGTAGGGCTTTTGGGAGGCAGCAGCCACCACTATCTGGCCGTGCTGTTAGGCGTGATGGCCAGCGGCGGCGTATCCATCCCGCTGGACGTGCAGATGAACGCGGACACCTTCTGTGATTGTCTGGACCGGTCGGATGTGGACGTGCTGTTCTATGACTGGGATTACCACGTGCTGGCCGACGAGGCGAAGGACCGCTGCCAGAACGTGGGGGAGTGCATCTCCCTGCAGCATGGCCGCCATGTGGCCTGCTCGGACAATGTGATCCGGGAGTGGAAGGGCCGCCCGGTGACGTCGGCGTCGGCCCCGGAGGACTGCGCCATGGTCCTGTTCACCTCCGGCACCACCGGACGGGGCAAGGGCGTGATGCTGTCCAATGGCAACCTGATCGACAACACCTTCTGTACCACGGATACGGACCATCCGGAGCGGGAGATCTACTTAAGCGTGCTGCCCATGCACCATGTGTTCTGCATCAACGGCGACGTGTTCATCGTCATGCGGTACGGCAGCACTCTGTGCTTAAACCGGGATATGACCAAGCTGGCGGCCCACATCCTGCTGTTCCAGCCCACGGTGATGCGCCTGGTGCCCATGATGGCCAAGGCCCTGTACAACCGGATCGCGATCTTAAGCCGGCAGCAGCCGGGCCGTTCCCAGTACCAGATCAAGGAAGAGGTGCTGGGCAAGCGGTTACATAAATTAGTCAGCGGCGGCGGCTATCTGGCCCCGGAGCTGGCTGCCAACTATCACCGTCTGGGCATTTCCATCGCCCAGGGCTACGGCATGTCCGAGTGCTCGCCCAAGATCTCCGCACCGGACTGGAACCGGCCGGATAAGGTGGCTTCCGTAGGAAAGCTGGTAGAGGGCTGCCAGGTGCGGATCGTGGACGAGGAGATCCAGGTCAAGAGCCCGTCGGTGATGATGGGATATTACAAGGAGCCGGATAAGACCGCCGAGGCCATCACCGAGGACGGCTGGCTGCGGACCGGGGACATCGGCTATGTGGATGAGGAAGGCTTTTTATACCTGACCGGCCGGAAGAAGAACCTGATCATCTTAAGCAACGGCGAGAACGTGGCTCCGGAGCAGTTAGAGAACATGTTCGAGGACGAGCGGCTGATCGAGGATATCCTGGTGTTTGGCGAGGACGACGCCATCTGCGCCGAGGTGTACCCCAACTTTAAGTACGCCGAGGCGGCCAATATCACAGATATCGAATCCACCGTTCAGGCCATTGTCCAGAAGCACAATCAGGACCTGCCCTCCTATAAGCGGATCGCCCAGTGCCGCATCCGTCAGGTGCCGTTTGCCAAGACGTCCTCCAAGAAGATCATCCGGAACCAGTATTTCACCCAGAAGAAGGAAGAGGCGGAGACGGCCGCCAATGTGCGCCGCCCGGAGAACGAACTCCAGGAGAAGCTGTACACCTGCGTGGCAGGCGTCCTGGGCCACAACCGCTTCGGCATCGATTCCGAGTTCTATGAGAACGGCCTGGATTCCATGGGAAGCGTGATGCTCCTGACCGACCTGTATAACGAGCTGAAGCTGTCCCTGACCCTGGACGACCTGATGAAGCATGCCACGGTCCTGAAGCTGGAACAGCTGGTGATCGAAAACCAGGATAAAGAACAGACCGATCATTCCTGGCGTCCGGTATACCCGCTGACCGGCCTGCAGACCTACTTTGCCTACGTGATGCGGGGCAATACCACCTCCAACCTGCCGTTCTTATTCCACTTAGATCCCCGGGTGGATCTGCGGAGGCTGAAGATGGCGGTGGAGCAGCTGTTCGAGCTGCATCCGGAATTAAAGGCCGTTGTCCAGTTCGACCCGGAGAAGAAGGCTTATTTCAACTACCGGGATGACTGGAGAGAGGTGGACATCCCCATCATCCGCTTAAGCGACCAGGAGTGGGAGGAGACCCGTCCGGGCCTGTTAAAGCCGTTCTGGTACGGGGAGGGAGAGCCGCTGTACCACATCGGCATCTATCAGACCGAGAGCGCCAATTATTTCTTCATGGATATCGCTCACATCATGGGCGACGGCATCACCATGAACGTGCTGTTTGAGGATATCAATAACCTGTACGCCGGCAAGGCGGTAGCGCCGGAGGAGTACACCTTCTACGATTACATCCTGGACGAGCAGGCCAAGGATGAAAAGGGCGGGAGAGAGGAGAACGTCCGCTACTTCTTCGGTCAGATGAACGGCCTTAAGATCCGCAGGAGCATCCTGGCCCGCAAGGACGGCTACAGCTTAGACTGGGGCGAGAACGGCACCCTGCGCAGCCGGTTTGAGCGGATCAACCGCAGCCGGACCCTGTATTTCTGCAAGCAGCACGGCGTGTCGGAGAACGCCATTTTCCTGACCGCCTATAACTACTGCATCAGCCTGTTCGCCGGGGAGAAGGACGTGGTCAGCACCTCCATCCACAGCGGACGGACCGACAGCCGGTGGAACCGCCTGGCCGGAGCCCTGTTCCGCACCTATTATTTCCGGTATACGGAGAACCTGGAGGAGACCGTGCCTGAGCTGCTGAAGCGCTCCGGCAAGCAGATCATGGAGACCATGCGGTGCTATATGTCCAACCTCCACGCCGACGAGATGTTCTTCCAGTATCAGGGCGACATCTTAAATATCAATACCATCGGCGGCTATCCGGCGGAGCGGATGCGCATGCAGCTAGACTCCCTGCCGTTCCACCTGATGGTGTTCCAGGACGACCGGGGCTACTATTATGAGCTGCGCTACTGGAAGAACCGCTTTGACAAGGAACAGCTGGCCGTGTTCATGGATGCCATGGAGTGCGTCATCGAGGCCATGATGGAGGAGAATTTTGCCAGACGGTTAAAGCTGCACCTGCCGTCCCGCCTGTTCCCCCTGCATTACCATATCGAGGCAGGCCAGGTGAACTGGGAGGCGAAGGCCCGTCTGATCACCGACGTGCCGGCAGAGACCAAGGTGAAGGTCTACGTGCTGGATGACAACTGCCGGAAGCAGCCGTTCGGCGGCTGGGGCTCCCTGTATGTGATGGATCACGAGCCGGAGGGCTGGGTGGACAAGATCACCAATCCCTACGGCCCCGGCGTGCTGTACCAGACCGGACGGACCGCCCGGATCCTGCCCAACGGTTCCCTGGATATGCTGGAGGACGGCGGAAGGAAGGTCATGACCGAGAGCATCACCGGACGCCACTATCTGGATCTGGAGCGGCTGGAGCAGATGGCCAGAGAGTATCCGGGCATCACCGGAGCCGAGGCCTACGTCAGCTACGGCATCACCCATATGATGGAGCTGCATATCGACCTGTACGGGACCAAGGAACCGGCGGAAGGCGCGATGCAGGCGTATTTTGCCGAACATTGTGAAAAGCCGCTGATCCCGTCCCACATCCATTTTTACGAAAAAGCATAGAGCGCTGTTACAAAGACCGTCTGGTCTCCGTTATAGGAGCAGACGGTCTCTTTTTGTCGAAACATGCGATGGAATCTCATTGCGCTGGAAGATGAGAAAAAGCTATAATGGGTTTGTGATGGAAACGAGACGGAAAGCGGACGAGACGGCCAGAAAGCGGCGTTTCCATGTTACAACAAGAGAATCAGGAGGATTTGGGGTATGACAGAGGTTCGTGTTGCGATCGCAGAGGATAATCCGCAGATGATGAGTCTGCTGAACGATATGCTGGAAAGAGAAGACGGTTTTTCGGTAGTAGGAAAGTCGGATAACGGAGCGGATGCGTATGAGATGATCATGAAGACCAGCCCGGATCTGGTGCTGCTGGATGTGATCATGCCGAAATTAGACGGCATTTCCGTGATGGAGCGGGTGAAGAAGAACTATACCGGACCCACCCTGCCGTCGTTCGTCATGGTGACGGCGGCGGGGAGCGAGACTGTAGCGGCTGACGCCTTCGGTCTGGGCGCCAGCTACTACATCATGAAGCCGTTTGACCGGGACGTGGTCATGGACCGGATCCGGCGGGTCTGCCAGGTGATGAAGCGGCCGGCGGCGAAGGAGGAGATCCAGCGGATCGCGCCCTATGGAGACAAGCAGGAGTATATCCGCCAGAACCTGGAGAACGACGTGACCCGCCTGCTCCATGAGATCGGCATCCCGGCCCATATCAAGGGCTACCAGTATCTGAGGGACGCCATTGCCATCTGCGTGGAGGAAAAGGAGATGCTGGTATCGGTGACCAAGGTGCTCTATCCCACCATCGCCAAGCGCCACGATACCACCTCCAGCCGTGTGGAGCGGGCGATCCGCCACGCCATCGAGGTGGCCTGGAGCCGGGGCAGGCTGGACACGATCCACGAGCTGTTCGGCTACACTGTGAACGGCGGGAAAGGAAAACCGACAAATTCCGAATTCATCGCCCTGATATCCGATAAGATCCGGCTGGATTATAAAAGAATTTCATAATTTCCGCAGATTTTACTTCCTAAATCCGCCCAAATATTGTATACTATACCGTATGAGAGTCTGCACGTTGCGGGCTGATTACAAGGAGGGGTTGTAATGAAGAACATTTTGTTTGTAGCGTCAGAGGCAGTTCCGTTCATCAAGACAGGCGGACTGGCCGACGTAGTGGGGTCGCTGCCGAAGTGCTTTGATAAGCAGTATTATGATGTGCGGGTCATGATCCCCAAGTACCTGTGCATTCCGGAGAAGTGGCGTAGCCAGATGACCTATGTGAACCATTTTTATATGGATTATCTGGGCCAGAGCCGTTATGTGGGGATCCTGCAGTATGTCTATGACGGCATTACCTTTTATTTCATTGATAACGAAGGCTATTTCAGCGGCGATAAGATCTATGGCGACTGGCTCTACGATCTGGAGAAGTTCTCCTTCTTCTGCAACGCAGCTCTGTCGGCTCTGCCGGTGATCGGCTTCCGTCCGGACGTGGTGCACTGCCATGACTGGCAGACCGGCCTGATCCCGGTATATTTAAAGGACCGGTTCCGCGGCGGCGAATTCTTCGCCAACATGAAATCGGTGATGACCATCCACAACTTAAAGTTCCAGGGCGTGTGGGATGTGAAGACCATCCAGCGCTTCTCCATGCTGCCGGATTACTATTTCACCCCGGACAAGCTGGAGGCTTACAAGGACGGCAATATGTTAAAGGGCGGCCTGGTATTTGCCGACGCCATCACCACCGTGAGCCAGACCTACGCGGAGGAGATCAAGATGCCGTTCTACGGCGAGGGCTTAGACGGCCTGATGCGGGCCAGAGCCAACAGCCTGCGCGGCATTGTCAACGGCATCGACTATGACGAGTTCAACCCGGAGACGGATACCTATATCGCCCAGCAGTACAACGCCAAGAACTTCCGCAAGGAGAAGGCAAAGAACAAGCGGGCGCTGCAGGAACAGCTGGGACTGCCGGTGGACGAGAAGAAGTTCCTGGTGGGCATCGTATCCCGCCTGACCGACCAGAAGGGCCTGGACCTGATCCAGGGCGTGATGGACGAGCTGTGCAGCGACGATATGCAGCTGGTAGTCCTGGGCACCGGCGACGAGCAGTACGAGAACATGTTCCGCCACTATGATTGGAAGTATCATGACCGGGTATCCGCTCAGATCTACTATTCCAACGAGCTGTCCCACAAGATCTACGCAGGCTGCGACGCGTTCCTGATGCCGTCTCTGTTCGAGCCGTGCGGCTTGAGCCAGCTGATGGCTCTGCGCTACGGCACCGTTCCGATCGTGCGGGAGACCGGCGGCTTAAAGGATACGGTAGAACCCTACAACGAGTATGAGAGCAGGGGCACCGGCTTCTCCTTCGCCAACTACAATGCCCACGAGATGCTGGATACGGTGAACTACGCCAAGTATGTCTACTACGACAAGAAGCGGGAGTGGAACAAGATCATTGACCGGGCGATGGCGGCTGATTTCTCCTGGCAGACCTCTGCCGGCAAGTATCAGGAGCTGTACGACTGGCTGATCGGTTACTAAACAACGTCTGACGATAAGATGCGCGGGCTGCCCTTCCGGCAGTCCGCCGCTTGTCTTTAAAAATGGTCCCCAAGAGACCCAAGAGACGATAGGAAGAAGAAACAGGAGTAAGAGACAGGAGTAAGAGATGACATTCTGGGACAAGATACTGAGCAATGAGGTGTTGATCAGCGCCGTGGTGGGCTGGACAGTGGCTCAGGTACTGAAGACCATCCTTGAGATCGCGCTGAACAAGAACTTTTCTCCGGAACGGCTGGTGGGCTCGGGCGGGATGCCCAGTTCCCATTCTGCCACCGTATGCGGGCTGACCACCACGGCCGGCCTGTGCTATGGAGTGGAATCCTTTCAGTTCGCCGTCAGCTTCGTGCTGGCTTCCGTGGTGATGTACGACGCCATCGGCGTCCGCCAGGAGACAGGCAAGCAGGCGAGGCTTCTGAACATGATCATGGAGCAGGATCTGTTCCGGATGAACAACGAGGATTTCCAGCAGCGGCTAAAGGAGCTGGTAGGCCATACGCCTCTGCAGGTCCTGGCGGGAGCGGTCCTGGGGATCCTGCTGGCGCTTTTGATCCATCAGTTCTATTAAGGCGATATTAAGGCAAAATGCCCATTTCCAGTGAAACTGCGCATTGACAGCCGTTTTAGAATGTGGTATGATGATTCGGTATGAATCAACGCCGAGGCTCAGTCGTCCGGACACTCCGACCAATGACCGGGTCTGCGGTAAGTTTAAAAAGAAAAGGAGGAAATCATCATGATTTCAAAGGAAAAGAAAGCAGCTCTGATCGCAGAGTATGGAAGAAAACCTGGCGACACCGGCTCACCGGAGGTTCAGATCGCGATCCTGACCGCACGGATCACCGAGCTGACCGAGCATCTGAAGAACAACCAGAAGGACCATCATTCCAGACGTGGTCTGCTGAAAATGGTTGGTCAGAGACGCGGTCTTCTGGACTACTTAAAGAAGACGGATCTGGAAGGCTATCGTGCAC
>DVLJ01000206.1 GCA_018715565.1 Candidatus Ventrimonas merdavium | reverse complement strand
ACCGTGATCAGAACAATGCTCCCTGATTTTAAAAATTTCTTCACAGCTACTGACCTCTCCACATTCCATTTTCAAAAAGTTGTTATATTACCCCGAAAGCGTTAATCTATCTCTGAAGTAACGCCTTCTTTCGTTTGACAAATCATGTTTGCCTCCTCTTTATCCCGCTTTACTCCTTCAAGTGCATCCTCCACCGAGTAATAAACCGAGCCATTTACCAATTCTCCGTTCTCATAATTGCCATCCAGCAAAACATGTCCTGGAACGATCAGCTGCACATTTCCTCTGGTCTCTAAGTGATATTGAGATTCGTCAACATTCAATAGCTGTGCCAGTTCTTCCTCTGCAGTGAGTGTTGATTTCGCCTCTGCACTCGCAGGGACGGAAGACATCGCCGTCAGCACCATGCAAAGAGCCAGATTTCTAATACGTTTCTGCATACGCATCTTCCCTCCTTGTACGTTCATTATACGCCCTGATCCTTGAATAAAAAAGTGACAAAATCATGACATTTTTGACCATCCATGGCGTCTTTCCCTTGGTGTCCGCGAATACTGGATCGTCAATCCCTCCGCCAAAAGCGTGACGGCCTACGACTTCGAGCACAGCGCTTCCGCCGGATATTCCTTTGACGACGAGATCCCGGCAGCCATTTATGAGGGGGACTTAGTGCTCCGAATGGCAGCGCTGCTGGAGTGACATCCGCCGATAACCGCAGAACGCGATCAGGGACATCCCTTAAGCCGCTTCCCGCGTGCTCATGAGATGCCCCTCTCTTTTTCTTGCCTTCTTTTTCTTATCTTTTTTATCTTATCTTCTTTCTCTTAATCGGTCCGCCCATCCTGGCACGTCCCCGCCCCCCAGATCCTCAGAGCCAGATCTCATCCTTAGAACCGGAACTTATCCTCAAAATACGCCTTCAGCTCAGCGATCGGAACCCGCACCTGCTCCATGCTGTCCCGGTCGCGGACGGTTACCGCGCCGTCGGTCTCGGAGTCGAAGTCGTAGGTGATGCAGAACGGCGTACCGATCTCATCCTGTCTGCGGTAGCGCTTGCCGATGTTGCCCCGGTCGTCGAACTCGCAGTTGTAGTATCTGCTCAGCTCTGCATACACCTTCTCCGCACCCTCGTTCAGCTTCTTGGACAGAGGCAGAACGCCGATCTTCACCGGTGCGATCGCCGGATGGAAGTGGAGCACGGTACGCATGTCGCCGCCCTCTAACTCTTCCTCGTCGTAGGCTGCGCACAGGAACGCCAGGGTCACCCGGTCTGCGCCCAGAGACGGCTCGATGACATAGGGGATGTATTTCTCCTTCGCCTCGTCGTCAAAGTAGCTCATGTCCTCGCCGGAGGTGTTCTGATGCTGGGTCAGGTCGTAGTCGGTACGGTCTGCGATACCCCACAGCTCGCCCCATCCGAAGGGGAACAAAAATTCGATGTCGGTGGTCGCCTTGCTGTAGAAGGCCAGCTCTGCCGGATCGTGATCCCGGTAGCGCATCTCGTCATCCTTGATGCCCAGGGTCTTTAACCAGTTGATGCAGAAGCTCTTCCAATAGTTGAACCAGTCTAAGTCAGTGCCCGGCTTGCAGAAGAACTCCAGCTCCATCTGCTCAAACTCCCGGGTACGGAAGGTAAAGTTGCCGGGGGTGATCTCATTCCGGAAGGACTTGCCGATCTGTCCGATGCCGAACGGCACTTTCTTTCTGGAGGTCCGCTGCACGTTCTTGAAGTTCACGAAGATGCCCTGGGCGGTCTCCGGCCGTAAATATACGGTATTCTTGGCGTCCTCGGTCACGCCCTGGAAGGTCTTGAACATCAGGTTGAACTGACGGATATCGGTGAAATCATGCTTGCCGCAGGACGGGCAGCAGATGTTCTTGTCCTCGATATACTGCTTCATCTCCTCCTGGGACCAGGCGTCTACGGAGCCCTCGATGGTGATGCCGTTCTCCTGCATGTAGTCCTCGATCAGCTTATCTGCCCGGAACCGCTCCTTACAGGACTTGCAGTCCATCAGCGGATCGGAGAAGCCGCCCAGATGGCCGGAAGCCACCCAGGTCTGGGAGTTCATCAGGATCGCGCAGTCCACGCCTACGTTGTAGGGGCTCTCCTGGATGAACTTCTGCCACCAGGCCCGCTTTACGTTGTTCTTCAGCTCTACGCCCAGGTTGCCGTAATCCCAGGTGTTGGCCAGACCGCCGTAGATCTCAGAGCCCGGATATACAAAGCCTCTGCTTTTCGCCAGTGCTACGATTTTCTCCATTGTCTTTTCCATGTCAGGTATCCTCTCTTTTCTTATTCTTACCGGCTCCTGCCTGGGCGCGCGCCCGGGCCGCCGCTTTATTCAAAGATGATCCAGCTCTCGCCCTCCGGCGTGATCACCGCGTTGGCCGCCTTCACCGTCACGTCTCCGGTCACAAAGGCCACCTGGCCTTCCACGTAGACCGTGCCCGCGCCTTCTGCCTTCACCGCGGTCTGCTTCCCATCCTTCTTCACTGCGGACGTCTCTGCTTCCTTCCCGGCCGCCGTCAAAAACCCGGCCTCCGGAAGCTCTCCGGCCAGCTGCTCCACCGTTCCGGTCTTCAGCCCGGTCATGGAGTGGGTGTTATCCCCGGTCTCCTGGGCGAACTGGATAAAATCCTCCGGCGTCCCGTAGGAAAATACCAGCGTCCCCGTCCGGTCCTCCAGACGGCATTCCTCCAAGATCACCGGCTGGGTCTGCGGGTCCTCTCCCGCGCCTTCGCCTAAGCCATGGGCCCCGTTATACGCATCCACCGCTTCCTGGGCGTATGCTTCCAGTCCCTCCTGGGTGTATAAGTCGTTGGCCTGATCCGACTGGTAGACCATGGCGCTCTCCACGCCGCCGCTTTTCGTCACATAGATGCTGTTCTCGCTGGCGTTCCACTCCTGGACCGCTCCCTTCTGTCCGCAGCCGGACAGGAGCAGGGCGCATCCGGCGATGGCCGCAGCCGCAGCGTTCCTCTTTTTCATAACCTTCCTCCTGGATCCTCCCGCACGCTTAGCAGCGCACAGCTATTTTGGATTATACCCGCAAATGCCTATCTTTTCAAGCCCTGAATAGAAATTTGACGTTCCAGGCGGCCGATCATCCGGCGGCCTGGAACGTCAGCTCCCGTTTTCCATGTCCGTTTCCCACATCCGTATCCCATCCCCTACCGGATCATCAGCTCCAGGATCTCCAGGGAATGAAACGTCCGGTCCACAAACTTTTTCTTATTGATCTCCACGCACACCCGGAACTCCCGCTCCACCTCCGGCTTCAGCACAAAGGTATACAGAGATTCCAGGGGAGCGGAAATGGTATACTGCCAGGCATACACCGCCGACTCGCTCACCGGACGGGGCGGATCCTCCGTGTATTCCCCATTGGCCGCCATGGCCCGCAGCTCAAAGACCAGCTTCACCAGATGGTCCGGCAGGGCCGGCTTCAACAGGGCCCGCATGGACTGATACAGAAGGAGGAGCATCTCCCGGCCGTCCACATTCTCCCGGCAGTAATAATCGGCAAATTCCAGGAAATAGGACCCGTAGCAGGCGGCCTCCACATCCTCCGCCAGCTCCGTGAAATAATTGGAGATCTCGGCGCCGTGGAGGCTGTAAGCTTCCCGCCCCTCGTACAGCCGGAACTGGCCGAAGACGAAGGGACGGCTGACCGCCATCAGCTGGCTGCCCGGACGCTTGGCTCCTCTGGCAAAGGCGGTGATCTTGCCCCGCTCCTTTGTCAGGATCACCAGCCGCCGGTCAGACTCCCCGGACGGGGTGGCCTTTAATACCATTCCGGTTAAGCTTACCGTCTCCCTCACAGCCTCTGCTCCTTTTTTATTCTTTCGGGTTGTATCCGTAGTTCTTCATCAGGATCTCACTGTCCCGCCATTCCTTGCGCACCTTCACCCACAGCTGCAGGTTGACCTTGATGCCCATCATCGCCTCGATCTCCCGGCGGGCCACGGAGCCGATCTTCTTTAGCATCGCCCCGCCCTTGCCGATGATGATCCCCTTATGGGAATCCCGCTCGCAGATGATGGTGGCTTCGATATCCATGATCCCGTTCTTCCGTTCTGTCATCTGCTCGATGGTCACAGCGATCCCGTGGGGGATCTCCTCGTCCAGCAGCCGCAGGGCCTTTTCCCGGATCAGCTCCGCCGCGATCTGCCGCATAGGCTGGTCCGTCACCGTATCCTCATCGTAGAACTGAGGCCCATAGGGCAGATATTTGAAGATCAGCTCCGTCAAAAGGTCCGTATTCCTCTTTTTCAAAGCGGAGGCGGGAACGATCTCCGCAAACTGACAGACGTTCTTGTACGCCTCGATGCTGGCCGCCACTTCCTCCTGGGTCACGGTGTCCACCTTGTTGATCACCAGGATGACCGGCACGGAGACCTTGTTCAGCTGCTCCGCGATATGCCGCTCTCCCGCGCCGATAAAGGTAGTCGGCTCCACCAGCCACAGGATGACGTCCACCTCCTTTAAGGTGTGCTCCGCCACGTTGACCATATATTCCCCCAGACGGTTCTTCGCCTTGTGGATCCCCGGGGTATCCAGGAAGATGATCTGCCCCCGGTCGTCGGTGTACACCGTCTGGATCCGGTTGCGGGTGGTCTGGGGCTTCTCCGAAGTGATGGCGATCTTCTGGCCGATCAGATGGTTCATCAGGGTGGACTTTCCCACATTGGGACGGCCCACCAGGGTCACAAACCCGGATTTCTTTTCTACTGCCATGTGTTGTCCTTTCAGGTACTCATAGTGTATTCGTTTCTCACGCAATCTCGTGCAGATCTCGCACACTGTGTTCCTATGTTATCTTCTGCATTCCCTTGCCGGAGCCTTCTCCTGCGAAAGCGCTCACCCTCTCGACAGGTTCTCCACCCGCCCAAACATGCCGCGGTTGGCCTCGATCTTGTCCTCGTTGCCCACCACGCACAGGCTTCCGGTCTCTAAGATGGCCCGGATGAGGTCGGCCAATGCCCGGATATCCTCCTTCTGGGCGTCCAGCACCTGATCCCGCTCTTTCTGGAGCATCTCCTCCGTCACGCCGGAGAGATACGCCGACAGCTCCCGGCTGCCCCGCACCGACGGGGTCAGAGGCGCGTCTAAGTTGCTGATGGTGCCGATGATATATTTGGTCATATCCCGCTCGTCCGGGTCAAACTGCTCTAGATAGGCGGGGATCCCTTCATAAACGGCGTTGGTCTCTTTGATATTCGGATCCCGGTAGGATACCAGATACCCTTCGCCGGAACGGCCAAATCCGCTCATGCAGCCGTAAGCGCCGCCCTTCACCCGCAGGTTCAGCCACAGGTAATCGTAGCTTAAGATCACTTGGAGGATCTTCAGCGCTCCGGTATAGTCGTAACCCTGGCTCCGGAAATTGCCGCACCGGGCCACATAGTTGACCTGGGCGGAGGTCTTTAAGCCCTCGTTTAAATTCTCCACCGGATGGGCAAAGCCGTACCGCTTCCCGCTGCCCTCCGGCAGCCGCTCCGTCAGGACCGGCAGGGTCTTCGGCAGCTCCTGATACCCTTTCTCGTCCGCTGTATAGCTCACCAGCATATTGGAACGGGTAAAGAGCTTTCCGGCCACCTCCTGCAGCCTGGCGATCAGGGCTTCCTTATCCCGGTCAAAGTTCTTCTCCGTCTCCTCCAGGAAATGGTAGTAGGCGGTCCCACCGGTCAGCTCGTTAAAATAGGCCGTGGGGGAGAAATAGGACGTAGCCCGGGATACTGCCGTGCTGTGTCCCGCATTCTCCAGCTTCATCTTCGCCCGGGAGCGGGTCTCCCGGATCACCTCGCCCAGCCGCTTCTCATCGGTTAAGATGGTGCGGGTCAGGATCTCCTCCAGGATCTGGAAGCCAAAGCCCAGCTTGTCATACAGCACCCGGATCCCGGCCACAAAGGCCCCGGTAAAGTGCTCCGGCTCCTCTAAATTGGCGTAGGAGGAGACGAACAGCTCCAGGCCGCCGCTGTTTAGATGGATCTCACTGGTCAAGTCCCCGTAGGAATAATGCTCCGTGCTCAGGCTGCCCAGCACGTTTTTAAGCAGCCCCACGTAAGGCAGATCCTCCACCGGCACCGCGTCGGTGGTAAACAGCACCTTCAGATAGCCGATACCGGAGGTAAAGAAATCATGGTGCAGGACTTTCACTCCGGCTTCCGTGTGCTCCTTCCAGAAGAACTCCTCAGCCTTCCGGTCGATATCCTCCCGGCTGAGCAGGGGGATCTTGGCCAGCACCTCCGGGGTGGAGGGCGTATCCTGATACTCCTTTAGCTCCTTCGTCCCCTGGATCAGGCCGCGGATCTCCTCCGGCTGCAGGGAGTTCTTGTAGTCCGCCAGCTTGGCCGCCACCCGTTCTTCCTCCCGGGCCGTTAAGTTCTTCTCCGGCCGTACCACCACCACCGCTTCAAACGGATTGTCCAGCAGATACTCCCGGATCAGATTTTCAAAATATCCCTCGTCCACCGCCTTTTTCAGGAAATCAAAGGTCTCCTGGTAGGCCAGGTGCATCATGGGATCGCCGCCGTACAGCCAGCTGTCCAGGCACTGGAGCCCGTACATCAGCCCCTTGGGGGCAGAGCCGTAATCCGCTTCCCGGTATTTGAATTCGTAGTAGTTCATCCCGGCCAGCAGGCTCTTTTTGTTGATGCCCTCGTCCGCCAGCTTCCGCAGGGTGCCCTTCACCACCGCCAGAAATTCGCCCTTCTGGTCCACATCCGCGTCCTTGGCCACCACGCTGAAGAAGGGCTGCAGGATCCCGTTCTCATAACCGCCCAGCACATCCTTTCCGATGCCGGCGTCGATCAGGGCCTGCTTCACCGGCGCTCCCGGCGCATCCAGCAGGGTATATTCCAGGATCTGGAACGCCACGTAAAGCTTCGGATCCAGATCCGTGCCCACCACGGTATTGACGGAAAGGTAAGCCGCCCCGGCCTCCTCCTCTCCCTCAGTGATGGAATAGGGGATCTCCTTTTCTACAGGAGCGGCGAACGCCTTCTGCTCCGGGATCACCGAATCCACCTGCTTCTCCTCATAATGGCACAGATATTCCTCATCCAGCCACCGAAGCTTCTCCGCCATGTCCATATCCCCGTACAGGTAGATATAGCTGTTGGAGGGGTGATAATAGGTCCGGTGGAAATCCAAAAACTGCTCATAGGTCAGCTCCGGGATATACGCCGGATCGCCGCCGGAATCCTTCCCGTAGCAGTTGTCCGGGAACAGGGTCTTCTGGATGGCGCTGTCTAACAGCCCCTCTGGGGAGGAGTAGGCGCCCTTCATCTCATTGTACACCACGCCGTTATAGACCAGGGGGCCGTCCTCCGCCTCCAGCTCATAGTGCCAGCCCTCCTGGCGGAATATCTTCTCCTCCCGGTAGATGTTGGGGTGCAGGACCGCATCCATATACACATCCATCAGGTTCTGGAAATCCTTCTCATTGCAGCTGGCCACGGGATACACCGTCTTGTCCGGGTAAGTCATGGCGTTTAAAAACGTGTTCAGGGAGCCCTTCACCAGCTCTACGAACGGATCCTTTAAGGGGAATTTTTCCGAACCGCACAGCACGCTGTGCTCCAGGATGTGGGGAAGGCCCGTGTCGTCCGCGGGGGGCGTGCGGAAGCCGATGCAAAATACTTTATTATGATCGTCGTTAGATAATAAAAATACCTTCGCTTTCGTCTTCTTATGCTCCAGCACGTAGCCGTCGGAGTTGGTCTCCGCCAGGGTCCTGTGCTCCTTCAGTTCGTAGGCTTCCAGTTGTTTGATTCGATCCAGTTGTACCATGGTTCTTTCCAGTCTCCTTTTCCTGTTATCCAAAGCAGGCATCCCGGAAGGAATGCCTGCCTTTCCCTTAAAGGTTTCCCATCAATCGGTCTTTTAATATGGCAAGGCTCTCCCGCAGGCAGAAATGCACGAACAGCACCCGGTCCGATTCCGCCGCGATGCCGCTCACCTGGGAAAGCCCCTGCTTGGAGGCGATCAGCCTGGCCCGCAGCAGATGGAAATTGCTGGTCAGGATGCCTGTCCTCTGGCTCGCCCTTGCCTGGCTGCGGATCAGCTCCCGGCTGTAGGCGATATTCTCCGCCGTGCTCCTGGACCGCTCCTCCAGGAGCATCTGTTCCTGAGGGACGCCCTTTTCCAGCAGATAATCCCGCATCGCCGCGGCCTCCGTGCTGGGCTCGTCGGCTCCCTGACCCCCAGACAGGACCAACACCGTATCCGGGTTCTGAGCCGCATATTCCGCCGCCTTATCCAGCCGCAGGGCCAGCGTCTTGCTGGGTCCGTCCGTCCGCACCGAAGCGCCCAGGACGATCACATAGTCCAGATCCGACTCCGCAGCGGAGGGGATCCGGCTGAAGATCAGGATCAGAACTGTAAACAGGACCAGCACCCCGGAGGCGCAGAGCGTCACCAGGGACACCGGCAGCCAGAGGGGCACCCGGTCCGGCTCCCGCTGGTAAAACCGCACGCCGAACGAAGCCGCTCCCAGCAGGGCGCCCAGGATCAGCCAGATGAACGCCGTGGCCGTGCCCAGCCCCGCATACGCCGTGATCACGGCATAATAGGCCAGGCAGAGCACGGCCGCAGCCGCAAGAATCCAAGTCAGCATATCCTTACCTCGTTACTCGTACAAAAAACCTGCCTCGTTGTAGATCAGCGCCATGAATTCCACGTCGCTGTCGGAGTTGTTCTCCAGGCTGTGGAACTGGCCCACCTCAATGATGCAGCAGTCCCCGGGGCCCACCTTGGTCACAGACTTATCATTGTCGATGAAGTCTGCCTCCCCTTTCAGGATGTAATACGGCTCCGTATCCCGCACATGCTGATGCCAGCCCACGCTGGTCCCCGGCGGGAGCACCACCTTGGCGTACATCCGGCCATGGCCCAGCATCTCCTCCTTGGAAATGATATGATGCACATACGCGGTCCCCTTTCCGCCTCCTAAATGCTCCACTGCGATCACATTTGCACTGCGTACCATCTTCGTATCCTCCTTCTTCTCGTCTGATCTCTGAGACTCCGGCCCTTATCCCGGAGTTTTCTTCCCTGGCGGCACCTATCCCCGGTCTCTGGCGGCCTCCGCCTGCCAGCCGTGGACGCTGTCCTCCTCGCTGCGCCGCAGGATATCGTAAGGCTCCAGCCCTTCGCCCAGATCCACATACACGATCTGTCTGGCGTGGGGCGCGCTTTCCTGCTCGTTCCCCTCCTGATCGGCGATGGCCTTCACCGTCACGGAAAGGTTCCTTCCGTCCGGCTTCATGACCTCGATCACCTCGCCCACGGAGAACTTGTTCTTCTGCTCGATCCGCACCCGGCCGTCCTCCCGGACCTCCTCCACGGTTCCCAGATAGGTATAGCTGTGGATGTAGGTGCTGTTGTCGTAGATCTGACAGTCCGCCCCAGGCTTTCCAAAATAAAAGCCCGTGGTGAACGCCCGGTAGGTGCACTTGCCGATCTCCTGCCGATACCACTCTAAGTTGGCCTGATACAGCGCCGGATCCTTCCGGTAATCGTCGATGGCCTTCCGGTACGTCCGGGCTACGGTGGCCACATACAGAGCCGTCTTCATCCGGCCCTCGATCTTAAAGCTGTCGATCCCTGCCTCCATCAGCTCCGGGATGTGCTCGATCATGCAAAGGTCCTTGGAATTAAAAATGTAGGTCCCCCGGTCGTTCTCCTCCACCGGCATGTACTGGCCGGGCCGGGTCTCCTCCATCAGGACATATTTCCAGCGGCAGGGATGGGTACAGGCGCCCTGGTTGGCGTCCCGTCCCGTCAGGAAATTGCTCAGCAGGCACCGTCCCGAATAGGAGATGCACATGGCTCCATGGATGAAGCTCTCGATCTCCATATCCTCCGGGATCCGCTCCCGGATCTCCCGGATCTCCTGAAGGGACAGCTCCCTGGCGGACACCACCCGCTTCGCTCCCAGCTGATGCCAGAACAGATACGTCCCATAGTTGGTGTTGTTGGCCTGGGTGCTGATGTGGATCTCCATGTCCGGGAGCACCCTCTTGGCAATGGCAAATACCCCCGGGTCCGAGATGATCAGAGCGTCGGGACAGATATCCCGCAGCTCCTCAAAATACGCCTCCACCCCGGCCAGATCCTCATTGTGGGCCAGGATATTGGCGGTGATATACACCTTCACGCCCCGGGCATGGGCAAAGGCGATCCCTTCCCGGATCTCATCGTTGGTAAAATTCTTCGCTTTCGCCCGGAGGCCGAACGCCTCGCCGCCGAGATACACCGCATCCGCGCCGTAGATCACCGCGGTCTTTAAGACGTCCAGGCTGCCTGCCGGGATCAAAAGTTCCGTCTGTCTCATGATTCGCTCCTTATCTTTCCCGTTTCACACTGAGCGCCACCCCGTCCCCGATGGGGATGATGCTGGTCTGCAGGCCCTCGCTGTGGGTCAGGACGTACAGATATTCCCGCATCCGGGCGTGGATCGTGCGGTTCCGCCGCTCTACGGCAAACCGGGATTCCACCACGTCGCCGTCCTGGAGCACATTGTCCGTCAGCAGCACGCCGCCCTCCGGCAAGAGCTCCAGGATCCGGGGAAGCCAGTGGAGATACTGGCCCTTGGCCGCATCCATAAAAATAAAATCAAAGGTCCCGGAAAGCTGTTCCAGGACCTGGTCCGCATCTCCGGCGATCAGCGTCACCGCATCCTCTGCCCCTGCCAGCCGGAAATGCTCCCTGGCCTGGGCGATGCGGGGCTCGTATTTTTCAATGGTGGTGATATGGCAGCCCTCCGGCATCACCTGCGCCATCAGAAGGGCCGAATATCCCACCGCCGTGCCCACCTCCAGGATCCGCCCCGGCCGGACCGCGGCTACCATCGTCTGGAGGAACGCCGCCGTCTCCCGGCGGATGATGGGCACGCCGGCCGCTCTGGCCTCCCTGGCGATCCGGTCGCACAAGGGTCCATGTCCCTGATCCAGGGAGTGGATATACGCTGTGATCCTTGACTCCCGGTCCATCTTAAGCTCCTGCGTTCCTATCTGCTCCTGGTTCACTGTCCCGTACCGCCTTCCTCATCCTCCGGCTCCGGTTCCTGATCCAGGATCTGTAAGATCTCCTTCGGCGTCATGGCCGTGCTCAGGGTATAGGTGCCGGGATGGACCTCATATTCATAGAACAGGATCTGGATCCGCACGGCCAGGGGATTGTCGATCAGTCCCAGGTCTTCCAGGTTGGCCACCACATCCTGGTCCGACTCTCCCTCCGCCACCGTCAGCACCTTTTCCGTGCCCGGCGCCGGCTCCATGGACTCCTGATAGAAGATGGAGTGGCCGAAATCATACCCTCGGGTGATCCCCTCCACCAGAAGCAGGATGAGCAGGGTGCACACGATCAATTTTCCGGAGATCCCGATGATGGTCCCTGTTATCTTGTTGATGTCTTTGGTGATCCGGCTCATAGTCCGCCTCCGCTTACTCTACTTCCATGATGATCGGCAGGATCATCGGGTTGCGCTTCATCCGCTTCCACATAAAATCGCTCAAGGTATCGCGGATCACGTTCTTGATCTTGCCCCAGTCAGTCACATGATGGTCCAGGCAGTCTGCCACTGCCTCGTCTACCGCCTGCTTGGCGTCGTCCATCAGATCCTCTGACTCCCGCACGTACACGAAGCCGCGGGAGACGATATCCGGTCCGGCAAGCAGCTGGTTGCTGTATTTTTCCAGGGTCAGCACCACGATGATGATGCCGTTCTGGGCCAGGTTCTGCCGGTCCCGCAGAACGATGTTGCCCACATCGCCTACGCCTAAGCCGTCTACCAGGATGCCGCTGGCCTGTACCTGATCCACCACTCTGCAGGAATCTTCAGACAGCTCCACCACATTGCCCGAGGACATGATCAGGATGTTCTCTTTCGGGATGCCCATGGACAGGGCGATGGAACGGTTCGCCACCAGGTGGCGGTACTCGCCGTGCACCGGCAGGGCGAACTTGGGATGGAGCAGGGAGTAGATCAGCTTGATCTCCTCCTGGCAGGCGTGGCCGGATACGTGGGTATCCTGAGTAATGACCTCCACGCCCTTCATGGACAGCTCGTTGATGACCTTGGAAACAGCCTTCTCATTGCCCGGGATCGGGGTGGAGCTTAAGATCACCACGTCGCTGGGCTTGATGGTCACCTTCCGGTGCATGCCGGAGGCCATCCGGGACAGAGCCGCCATGGACTCGCCCTGGCTGCCGGTCGTGATCAGCACCGTCTGCTCATCCGGATAATTCTTTAACTGGTCGATCTCGATCAGCGTCCCGTCGGGGATGCTGATATAGCCTAACTCGGAAGCCGTGCCGATGACGTTCACCATACTCCGGCCCTCTACGACTACCTTCCGCCCGTACTTATAAGCGGAGGAGATGATCTGCTGCACCCGGTCCACGTTGGACGCGAAAGTGGCCACGATGATCCGGTTGTTCCGATGCTCCGCGAAGATCGCGTCAAAGGTCTTGCCCACGGTCCGCTCCGACGCGGTAAATCCCGGCCGGATGGCGTTGGTACTGTCGCTGAGGAGCGCCAGGACCCCTTTCTTGCCCAGCTCGGCGAACCGCTGCAGGTCAAAGGCGTCGCCGAATACCGGGGTATAGTCTACCTTAAAGTCGCCGGTGTGGACGATCACGCCCGCCGGGGTAAAGATCGCCAGGGCCGCCGCATCGGCGATGCTGTGGTTGATCTTGATGAACTCTACCCGGAAGCAGCCCAGATTGATCGTCTGGCCATGCTTCACCACCTTGCGCTTGGTGCTCTTCATCAGGTTGTGTTCTTTCAGCTTGTTCTCGATCAGTCCGATGGTCAGCTTGGTGCCGTACACCGGAACGTTGATCTTCTGCAGGATGTACGGCAGAGCGCCGATGTGGTCCTCGTGTCCGTGGGTGATCACAAAGCCCTTCACCTTATCGATGTTCCGCTCCAGATAAGTCACGTCCGGGATCACCAGGTCGATGCCCAGCATGTCGTCGGTGGGGAACGCCAGGCCGCAGTCTACTACGACGATGGTATCCTCATACTCAAAGGCCGTGATGTTCATACCGATCTGCTCCAGACCGCCCAGAGGGATGATCTTCACCTTGGGCTTCTGTCCGTCCCGCTCCGGAGCCTTCGGCGCAGCCTTTGCACCGCCCTTAGCCCCTCCTCTGCCGGTCTTCGGCCCCCGCTGGGCCGGACGGCTTAAGGGACGCTCGCCGCTCTTCTCCACGTTCCGTTCTGCTGCTGCGGTCTCTGCCGGTCTGTCGGCTGCTCTGTCCAAATGTTTCTGTTTTTCTGTTTTCAATGTTCTTCCTCCAAATTATTCACTGTCTGCCTTTCGTTTCTCTGCACATGACCTGCAGTATCCGTACAGCTTGACCTCGTGGTCCGTGACGCAAAATCCGATCGCGTCCTGCACCGCCTGCTCCAGCTGTTCCAGCAGGTCATCCTCAAATGAGATCACCGCCCCGCAGTCTTCACAGATGGCATGGTGGTGATGATGCCGGCATACCTCGCCCCCGCCCAGCTCATACCGCACAAAACCATCGTCAAAGCTCACCCGGTCGATCACGCGCAGCTCCACCAGGACCTGGACGGTACGATAGATCGTCGCCAATCCGATCTCCGGATACTTCTGCCTCGTCATCTCATAAATATCTTCCGCTGTCAGATGCTCCCCGGGATGGGCCGCCATCGTCTCTAAGACCGCCATGCGCTGGCGGGTCACCTTAAGCCCCTTTTCCCGGAGCATCTCCTTAAAACGCCCCTGCTCCATGTACCTAGTCTCTCCGGGCCGCGCTACCGGCGCAGCTCCACGTCCATGTCTTCCATCAGCTCCGTAAAGATCCGGAACAGATAGTCCATCTCATCTTCATTCTCCACAAATTCGTAGACGGCGTCCGCATCCTCTGAGCCGGACACGTCCTTCAGGATGTAGCACTCGCCATCCTCGTCCTCATCCTCCGAATCCGTCACCAGAAGATAGTTCATCCCGTTGATCCGGGTCTCCTCCAGGACGTAAAAATCCACGTCCTCGCCTGCATCCGTCTGCAGGGTAATCTTTTCTTCCTGTGCCACGTTCTCACTCCTTAGAAAGAGAAGCCAGGTACGACTGTAAGATCAGGGTGGCCGCCACCTTGTCGATCACTTTCTTGCGGTCCTCCCGCCGTACTCCGCTCTCCATCAATATCTCATTTGCCTCTATAGTTGTCAGACGTTCGTCCCATAGAACGACGGGCAGCCCGGTCCTGCGCACCAGCATATCCCGGAACTCCTCCGTCTTCCTGGCCCGCTCTCCGATGGAATCATCCATATTCTTAGGATAACCCAAAACGATGGTTTCAACCTGATATTCCTGCACCAGTTCCCCGATCCTCGCCAGGGTCCTGCGCAGCTTGTTCTCCTCGTTCCGGGTGATGGTCTCCAAGCCCTGGGCAGTCATCCCCAATGGGTCGCACACGGCTACGCCTACGGTCTTCGAGCCGTAATCCAGTCCTAAAATCCTCATGCACAGCACCTTTCCCTATCACACGCCCGAAAAGACTGCCAGCGGTCTTTGGACGGATCCAGCTGGCAGTCTTCCTTCGTTCCTTATCTACAGACAGCAGGCACAGCAATCCTAGCGGAGTCTGGTGTCAATGTATACTGACATCAGCTCTTCCAGGATCTCGTCCCGCTCCACTTTCATGATCAGGCTTCTGGCGCCCTTATGACTGGTGATGTAAGTCGGGTCTCCGGACATAATATAACCTACGATCTGATTCACCGGATTATATCCCTTCTCCGTAAGCGCTGCATAAACAAGCTCCAATACCTGGCTGACATCCATCTTATTCTCCTGTACTGCCCTGAAAAACTGTGTGTTATGAATTTCGCCCATGTTCCTCACGTCCTTTAACTATTCTTCTCTATTCTAACCTACTTTCCTGATTTCGGCAACAAAAATTTTTCTTACGGAAACATCAGGAGCTCACCGTCTAAAAGTGCTTCCGGGACCCCCGTGACCAGCTCGTTTTTCCCAGGCGTTCCTTCGCCGCAGGGCAGGGCCGCCTTCACATACGCCGGGGTAAAGCCCACCATGCAGGGCCGCCCGTCCACCACGGCCTCCTCCTCCAGGAGCACCGTCTGCGCCTTGCCCAGGCACCGTCTGCGGTACGCCTCAGACATCTGCTTTTCCAGGGCCAGCAGCGTCTCGCTCCGGGCGTGCTTCACCTGCTCCGGCACCTGATCCGGCATCCTGTCCGCCCGGGTCCCGGCGCGGCGGGAGTATTTGAAGATATGCATCTCGTAAAACCCGATCTGTTCCAAGAATGTCCGGGTCTTGGCAAATTCCTCCTCCGTCTCCCCGGGGAAGCCTACGATCACGTCTGTGGTGATGGCAGGATCATCATAATACTCCCGCAGGATCTGACAGCGGGCCGCATAATCCTCCGTGGTGTAATGGCGGTTCATCCGCCGCAGGGTCTCGTCGCACCCGCTCTGGAGAGACAGGTGGAAATGGGGGCAGACCTTGGGAAGCGCCCTCAGCTCCCGGACAAACTCCTCCGTGATGATCCGGGGCTCTAAGGAGCCCAGGCGGATGCGGCAGATGCCCTCGATCCCATGGATCCGCTTGATCAGCCCCAGAAGGTTTTCCGGCTCCTCCTTCGGGAAATCCACGCCGTAGGAGCTTAGATGGATGCCGGTCAGCACCACCTCCCGGTATCCCGCCGCGGCCAGCTTTTCCACTTCCTCCACCACGTCCTCCGGCCTGCGGCTCCGCACCCGGCCTCTCGTATAGGGGATGATGCAGTAGCTGCAGAACTGGTTGCACCCGTCCTGGACCTTCAGGAACGCCCGGGTATGGTCGGCGATCCGGCTGATCTTCAGCTCCTCATACTCATGGGTCGCGCCGATATCGATCACAAAGGCGTGGCCGCCCTGGCGCTCCTTCTCCCGGAAATAATCCTCCAGAATGGAGGCCAGCTCCTGCTTCTTATTATTTCCGATGATGATATCCACAGAAAGGTCCTTTTTCAGCTCCTCCGACGCTGCCTGGACGTAGCAGCCGGCGGCTACCACCACCGCTTCCGGGTTCTGCTTCTTCGCCCGGTGGAGCATCTGGCGGGACTTGCGGTCCGCGATGTTCGTCACCGAGCAGGTATTGATCAGATAAACGTCTGCTTTTTCCTGGAACGGGACGATCTGATATCCCGCCGCCTCCAAAAGCTGCTGCATGGCCTCGGTCTCATAGGCGTTGACCTTGCAGCCCAGATTATGGAATGCCGCTGTCCGCATCATTGTTCTCCTTATCCTCGATCACTGTTGCTAACTGTCGCTGTTTACCAATCTATTTCGTCGATTTTCACACAATCTGCCTATTGACTTTTCTTCCAGTTATCGGTAGTATTTAGTATGAGGTCATAGGGCGATGACCTATGACGCCCCATAACCAGACCAAGAAAACCAAAAACCATAAAGGAGGTTTCCCCATATGAAAACCGTACGTATTTCTTTGAACTCCATCGATAAAGTAAAATCTTTCGTGAATGACCTGACCAAGTACGACGTTGACTTCGACCTGGTATCCGGCAGATACGTGATCGATGCGAAGTCCATCATGGGTATCTTCAGCCTGGATCTGTCCAAGCCGATCGATCTCAACATCCATGCCGAGGCAGGCATCGAGGAGATCTTAGATACGCTGGCTCCATACATCATCAAGTAAGACGGACGCCGCGCACGCAGGCACATACTAGGTTCGGCCATCAGGCCGTTTCCGTTTTCGATGGTTCAGAAAGGATGCTTCTCTTTCGATGTTCCATCCGATGTTTCAGAAAGGATGCTTCTCCATCGGGAAGCATCCTTTTTTGCATTGTCAATCGCACCACACCACTTCTGCGGTCTCGATGGCGGTCTGTACCATCTCGTCGATCTTCTCCGCCAGGTTCATCTCGGAACGGCGGATCATGTTCAGGTTCGGCTTGATCACCGGGTGCTTGGCCACGAAGATGGTGCAGCAGTCCTCGTAGGGCTGGATCGACGTCTCGAAGGTGCCGATCTTTTCTGAGATATCCACGATCTCCTGCTTGTCAAAGCCGATCAGGGGCCGGAACACCGGCATGGTGCACACCTCGTTGGTGGCCGCTAAGGACTGGACGGTCTGGGATGCCACCTGGCCGATGCTCTCGCCGGTGATCAGGGCCAAACAGCCGGTCTTTTTGCTGATCTCCTCGGCGATCTTCATCATATACCGCCGCATGATGATGGTCAGCTCCTCGTGGGGACACTGATCGTAGATGTACAGCTGGATATCCGTAAAGTTCACGATATGCAGCGGGATGGGACCGGAATACCGGGCCACCAGCTTCGCTAAGTCGATGACCTTCTGCTTCGCCCGGTCGCTGGTGTAGGGCGGCGCGTGGAAATACACTGCGTCGATCTTCACGCCCCGCTTGGCGATCATGTAGCCCGCTACCGGGCTGTCGATGCCGCCGGACAGCAGCAGCATGGCCTTGCCGTTGGTCCCCACCGGCATGCCGCCCGGGCCGGGGATCATCTGGGAGTAGATGTTCACCACCTTGCGGACCTCCACCTTTAAGAGCACGTCCGGGTTATGGACGTCCACCGAGGTCTCCGGGTAGGCGTCTAAGATCACCTCGCCCAGCTGACGGTTCATGTCCTCGGAGTGGACCGGATAATTCTTATCCGCCCGGCGGCTGTCTACCTTAAAGGTAAAATGCTTGTCCGGATACACCTCGCCGATGTAATCCACCACCACCTTCTTCAGATTCTCAAAATCCTTTTCCTCGATCTGCAGCATGGGGCAGATCCAGGCGATACCGAACACCCGCTTTAAGGCGTCGATCACCTCGTCGTAATCATACTCGCTTTCCGCCTGCAGGTAGATGCGCCCCGCCTCCTTGGAAGCGGTAAAACGGCCCTCCACCTTTTTCAGGGCGTTCTTCATCTGCTTGATCAGGGCGTCCTCGAACAGGTAGCGGTTCTTGCCCTTGGTGCCGATCTCCGCATATTTGATCAAAAATGACTGGTATACCATAGCTTATCCTCTCTTATACCGGCGCAGGACCGGGAGCAATTCCTTCAATGTGTCGATGCAGTAATCCACTTCCTCCTTCGTGTTGAACACGCCGAAGCTGATGCGGATGGTGCCGTCCAGATACTTAGGGGGAAGGCCGATGCCCTTTAACGAGCCGCTGACCCCCGGATGATGGGACGAGCAGGCGGAGCCGGAGGATACGTAGATGCCCTTATCCTCCAGAGCGTGGAGCAGGACCTCGCTGCGCACGCCGCCGAAGCTGACGCTGACGATCTGGGGCGCGCTCTCCGCTCCCTTCTTGCTGTTGATCTTCACGTCTGTAAGCTCCCCCAGCCGGTCGGTCATATAATCCTTCAGCTCGGTGATCCGGCGGACATGCTCGTCAAAATGCTCGTACATCTCCCTGGCCGCCACGCCCAGACCGGCTGTGCCGGGCACGTTCTCTGTGCCGGAGCGCATGCCGTCCTGCTGGCCTCCGCCGTAGAACAGGGGCTTTACCTTTACCCCGTCCCGGATGTATAAGAATCCCACGCCCTTGGGCGCGTGGATCTTGTGGCCGCTGACAGAGAGCAGGTCGATGCCCTGCTTTTTCGGGCGGATCCGGAACTTTCCGTAAGCCTGGATCGCATCCACATGGAAGATCGTCTTGGGGTTGGCCTCCCGGACGATGCGGGAGATCTCCTCGATGGGCTCCACCGCCCCGATCTCATTGTTCACGTACATCACCGATACCAGCACCGTATCCGGACGGATCGCCGCCTGTAATTCCTCCAGACGGATGTGGCCGTTCTCGTCTACCTGGAGGAAGGTGATCTCATAGCCCAGGCTCTCTAAATACGCCAGGGGATTGTACACCGACGGATGCTCGATCGCCGTGCTGATGATGTGCTTGCCCAGCCGGGGATTGGCCAGGGCCGTGCCGATCAGGGCCATGTTGTTGGACTCGGAGCCGCCGGAGGTGAACAGGATCTCCTTTTCCTGGACCTTTAAGGTGTCCGCGATCACCGCCCGGGCCTCCCGGATATAACGCTCCGCCTCCACACCCTTCCGGTGCTTGGCAGCCGCATTGCCATAGTCCTCGGTCATGGTCTTGACCACGATGTCCCGCACGCCATCCAGCACCCGGGTCGACGCCGAATTATCAAAATATGCTTCCATCCTCATTCTCCTTATCCTTCCAAATGGAACATCAGGACCGACAGAGCCGCCATCCCCGCCGTCTCGGTCCGCAGGATGCGCCGCCCCAGGGTAATGGGCCGCACTCCATGGGCCTTGGCCAGTTCCACCTCTTCCGTATCAAAGCCGCCCTCCGGGCCGATGAAGATGCCCACGGACATCCCCGGCCGGATCTGAGCGATCTCCGCCCTGGCAGCTGCCATATCCTCCGCCAGCTCATAGGGGATCAGGTTCCGGTCGAACCCTTTCCCATAGTCCAAGGCTTCTGCCAGGGACATCACCTTCGTCACCTGGGGGATGAACATCCGGCCCGACTGCTTGGCCGCGCTTTCCGCGATGGCATTCCACCGCTTCCGTTTGCTCTCCGCCTTTTTGGCGTCTAGCTTGACCACCGCCCGGCGGGTGGCTACGGGGATGATCTCATACGCCCCCAGCTCCACCGCCTTCTGGATGATCAGCTCCATCTTGTCCCCCTTGGGCAGTCCCTGGAATAAATACAGCCTGGCCGGCAGCTCGCTGGAATCCGTCTCCTCTGTCAGGATCCGGGCCCGGACTTCCTCTTCGTCCAGGGTCTCGATGGCGCAGACATAGCTGCGGGAAATGCCGTCCCGCACGCCGATCTGCTCTCCCGGCTTCATCCGCAGCACATTGCGGATGTGGTTCACATCCTGGCCGGCGATCACCGCATATCCCTCCCGGATCTGATCCGGGGTCACAAAAAAATGATACACGCCGCTGCTCCTTTATCTTCTGCGGGCGGTGATGGATACCCACTCGCCCTGGTACGTGGTCTCTAAGATCTCCAGCTCCTCATTGGCCTCCATGGCCCGGCGCACGTCGTCCTCCTTGGTGTTGATGATGCCGGAGGTGATGAAGATGCCGCCATGCTCCAGATGCCGGGGGATCTCTGCCTGCAGCAGGATGATGACCGGAGCCAGGATATTGGCCACCACAATGTCGTAGCACTCCATGCCTGCCTGCTCCTGGATTGCCGGATCGTCGATGATATTGCCCTGCACCACCGTAAACTGGCTGGCGGAGATCCCATTGGCCTCCAGGTTCTCGCCTACAGCGGTGATGGCGTTCTCGTCCAGATCCGTGCCGAACACGCTCTTCGCTCCCAGCTTTAAGGCGGCGATGCCTAAGATGCCGCTGCCGGTGCCCACGTCTAAGATGCGGGACGATCCGTCCACATACTTGCGCAGCTGGCGGATGCACAGCTGAGTAGTCTCATGCATGCCAGTGCCGAAGGCGGTGCCCGGATCGATCTGGATCAGCAGCTTGTCCTGATGCTGCTCCGGGATCGGCTCCCAGGTGGGCTTGATCAGGATGTCGTCCACGGTGAACGGCTTGAAATACTGCTTCCAGTTGTTGATCCAGTCCTTGTCCTCGGTCTCGGAAACACTGAGGGTGCGGGCGCCTACGTCCACAAACTGGCTTAACTCGTCCAGCCCCTCCTCGATCTGGGCCAGCAGCCGCTCCAGGTTGCTTAAATCCTCCAGATAGAAGCTGACCTTCGCCGTGCCGTCGTCCGGCGGCAGCTCCGGCAGGATGTCGATGAACATGCCTTTGGTGTCCGACTCGGATAAGGGGATATTGTCCTCGATCTCAATGCCCTCGATGCCAAGCTCGTCCAGCATGCTGCTGATCAGATCCACCGCTTCCGTGGTGGTCTGCAGGGTGAATTTTGTCCATTTCATAGGAATCGCTCCTTTATATGTAGAAAAAACTTGATAGGTAACAATCACAGGAAATCATCACAGGGATCCCGGAACATCCCGGGATCCGTCTGCCAGCGGGCCGCTTAATTCCCGGTGAGGATCTTCACGAACAGGATCGCCAGCACCACCAGGATCACCGGCCGCACGATCCGCTGGCCGTTGTGGACCACCAGGCCGGAGCCGATGTAATGGCCCAGGATGCAGAACACTCCGGCGGTCAGCCCCAGGCCGTACTGGACGGTCCCATTAAACAGGAACGTCCCCAGAGCCGCCACGTTGGAGGATAAGTTGATCACCTTGGTCAGGGCGGAGGCTTTCCGCACATCCATCCGGGCCGCGCCGGTGAGGATCAGGATCAGGAAGGTGCCGGTGCCCGGTCCGTAAAACCCGTCGTAGCCGCCCACCAGGAAGGCCGCCGCCATAGCGATGGCAAAGGCGGCTCCCTCAGGCAACGGCTCCTTTGCCTTGACGCTTCCCAGGTTCTTATTGCGCAGCACGTAAAAGGCTACAATGGGAAGGACCGGGATCATCAGGTTCTTCAGCACCTGCTCGCTGACCATCAGCGACAGGCTGGATCCGATGGCAGAGCCCGCCAGGGATACGATGCTGGCGCAGGCGGCCATCTTCACCATCTGCCTTCCTTTTAAATAACCGTTCTTCAGATACCGGGCTGTGGAAACAGTCGTCCCCATAGCGGAGGCCAGCTTGTTGGTCCCCAGGGCAAAATGGGCCGGCACCCCGGCGATGATATACGCCGGCAAAGAGATCAGTCCGCCGCCTCCGGCAATGGCGTCTACAAAGCCCGCCAGAAAGACCAGCGGACACACGATCAGGTATTGGTACATGTTGTTCTTTTCTCAGCTCTCGTAAGATTTTCCGCTCCCGCCGTTTCCCGGCACAAAGCTACATGCTATCATAGCACAGAATCCCAGGCATGACAACCGGAAAAACAGCGGGTCCTCACGGAAAGAACGCCATATGGATCCCCTGGGAAATGGTATCTCCCAGCCGTTCGATCGTCTCGTCGATATCCGGCGGCGTCACATAGAGGCTCCCGAATTCCGGCTCCAGAAGCTCCCGGATCAGGCTGTACTGCTCCTCCGGGGTCATGTCCCGGACCATTTCCCCCATGCCCTTGGTGGCCCGGCTGGTCTCCAGGGCACGGACCATAGCTCCGATGGTATCGTGGACGATGGCCGCCGCCCCTACCACCGTGGGCACGCCGATGGCCAGGACCGGGATGCCCAGGCTCTCCCTGGTCAGGCTGTGGCGGTGGTTGCCCACCCCGGAGCCAGGATGGATGCCGGTGTCCGTCAGCTGGATGGTGGTGCCCAGCCTGCGGATGCTGCGGGCTGCTAACGCGTCGATGGCGATCAGCAGGTCCGGCTTGGTCCCCCGGATGATGCCCTTTAGGATCTCCGCCGTCTCCATCCCGGTCTGGGCCATGACGCCCGGCACGATGCCGCTGAGCAGCGGCAGGCCCCGCTCTTCACAGAAGCCCTCCCCGTACTGCCCGTCTAAGTGCCGGGTCATCTGAAGGCTGCCCACCACCTTCGGCCCCAGGGCGTCCGGGGTCACCAGCTGGTTGCCCAGGCCCACGGCCAGGATCTTGATCGGGGTCTTCTTCCCGGAAAACAGCCCAGCCGCCGTTCCGGAAGGCCCTTCCGGGAACGCCAGCTTCCGGATCTGCCGGGCCAGCTCCTCCGCCACCAGATCCTGGTCGTCTCCGTCCCGGCTGGCCAGCTTGTCCGCCTCCAGGGTCAGATACGTGCCCTTCGGCTTACCCATGGCCCGCGCCCCCTGCTCGTTTAGGATCTTTACCTCCGTTAAAGCCACCTGGGAACCTTCCTCCGTCCATTCCCGCAGGGAGACGCCGGGGATCTCCCCTCCGTCTCCCGGGAAGCTCTCCCGCTCCTCCACCGCCAGGTCTGTGCGCACCTCGAACCCGGCGGACGCCGGGCGTCCATCCTCCGGCGTCCTCATCTCCTTCTCTTTTCCAGGACGCCTGTTCTCCTTCCCCTTCAGTTCGTTCCCTGCTCCTGGGTTTCCTCCTGGGTTTCCTTCTGGTTTTACTCCTGTTTTTCCTCCCTGCTCCAGTCCCTGTGCCCTTCCTCTTACCTTCTTCATCCCCGTCTCTCCTCTCACGCCCCATTCTGCGGGCTTTTTCCTTTATATTTCTGCAAAAAACAGGAATTTATGTATTGACATTTTTTCAGGGATTGGGTAGAATACAAAAGTATGTTTACATTAAAACTGTCCGTGTCCAGACTTTGATGCAAACCAAAGACTATGAATAACATTTATATTGGAGGTGCCCAGATTGGCTAACATTAAATCTGCTAAGAAGAGAATTTTAGTAAACCAGACCAAAGCTGCTAGAAACAAAGCGATCCGTTCTAAAGTGAAGACCGCCTGCAAGAAGGTAGAGGCTGCTGTAACTGCCGGAGATAAGGCTGCTGCTCAGGCATGTTTAGTTGCTGCCACCGCTGAGATCGAGAAAGCGACCAGCAAGGGTGTTTACCACAAGAACACCGCTTCCAGAAAAGTTTCTCGTCTGGCAAAAGCTGTTAACGGCATTGCATGATCATTGACTGGAATTAGATAAGCGATATAGGAAACTCCGATTCCCGGGTGTGGGGAAGCGGAGTTTTTTTGTTGTGGGTGGGGGACCATGCTTATCACAGTTCCTGCAAAAGCCAGTCTACCAGATTCACGACCTGGATCCCTCCATAGTTTCCCAGGGAGAACCGGTCCAGGGTCAGCACCATTTTCTCATAATTATCCCGAATGCTTTGCAGGGGACGCAGCTCCCGCTCAAACGTCTGCTCTGCCGTCATATCCGCCGTCACCTGGAAATAATAGCAGGCTTCCTGCCTCCTGGCCACAAAATCCACCTCGCTGCTGCCGTATTTCCCGATATTCACCGTATAACCGCGGCGGAGCAATTCAAAATATACCACATTTTCCAAAGAAAACCCCAGATCATATCGATCCCGTGGAAGAATATAGCCGCGCAGTCCCAGATCGACCATGTACCATTTGGCGTTTGCCTTCAACAGCTGCTTTCCCACCAGATCGAACCGGTCCGCTTTGTAAAAAATAAAGGCTTCCTCCAATGCCTCCATATAATTGTCTACCGTGCTTGCTGAAATCTTTCGTCCGTTAGAGGTCAGATAATCCGTCACCTTTTTGACAGAAACAGGACTTCCCACCACACTGGCCAGATACCGGGCAATGGTTTTGAGCAGTGTCACGTCTGTGATCTTCCGTTTGTTTGGGTCCAGTTCCTTTCGGCACTGCCGGTCCTCGATATCCCGAACGATCACCGTGTGATAAATACCTTCCAGATAAGTCTCCGCTTTCTCCGGCGTTTTCTCCATCGCCGCCAGATAAGGGAATCCCCCGTAACGCAGATATTCTGCGAAAGCCGCTTCAAAATCTCCGGTCCAGCCGGACGCCTGACAATATTCCCGGAAAGAAAACGGAAGCATCCGGATCTCTACATACCTGCCGGTCAGCAGCGTTGCCAGATCTCCAGAAAGCAGATAGGCATTGGATCCAGTAATATACACATCCACCTGCTCTTTTACGTAGATACTGTCCACTGCCTTCTCAAAATCCTTCACCTTCTGGATCTCATCCAAAAAAATGTACGTCATCTTCCCCGGGCAAAGGTGCTCTTTCAAATACGCATATAAAGCCCGGTAATCCAGCAAATGCTCAAATTCCAGTTCCTCAAAATTCACAGAAACCAACTGTTCCGGAGAAACACCCTGTTTCAAAAGTTCATCCTGATACTGCTTCAGCAAGGTGGATTTTCCACATCTGCGGATACCGGTCACCACTTTAATGACCTTCTCCTCCTTCCAAGAAAACAAACGCTGTAAATACTCTCTCCGCACTACCATCAAAATTGCCGCCTCCTGTCTTTCTATTCTCCAGTATATCCCGTTCTGGCAGATTTATCAACAAAAATCCCGAAACCGGTATTTTTTTAGGTTTTTAATCAAAAAATCCCGATTTCGGATTTTAGGCAATTCGTCCACGGGCAATTCCCCTTCCATCCAGGATCTCCGCTGCATAGATTATCCAATTATGGATAATATACAGAGAGGAGCCTGCCTGTTTTAATAGAACAAGAGGTGAAATCTATGTTACGGTATGACCCGCTCTGGGAGACGATGGAACGGAAAGGTATTTCCCAGTACCGCTTAATTAAATACTACGGCTTCAGCGCAGGCCAGCTGAACCGGCTGAAGAAGAATTCCTACGTATCCACCCACACCCTGGACGTGCTCTGCACCATCCTGAACTGCCGGGTCGAGGATATCCTGGAATTTCACTTAAACGACGTCCCCACGCCGGAATTGGGCATCGATCCCTCCGTGGCGATCCAGATGTCCACCAACGCCGAAGGGCCGGAGGTGGAAACAGCTTCTGACGAGGAAAGCGGGACGGATGGGGACGCTGCATGCAGGGATCAAGATCACGGACTTTAAACAGATCCTGCGCCCTTATGGGTGCTGATCAGGCGGGACCGGCTTTGAGATGGAAAGCCAGTCCCGCCTGTATGTGTATTGCAGCCCGCTGCAATGCGTTATGATGTCTCACAGTGTTTCCCGCACCTTCATCAGAATCTTTCCTAAGAGATTTTTCCCCTTCCATGCTTCCACACGGAACCGGTCCTCGTCGTGCATAGAAAGGCCGATGCCCCAGATCCGGTCCTTCACGGCGCATTCCGCGATCGTTTCCCTTCCGGTCTGCCGCAGCTGCTCCTTCAATCCCGGGTTTTGACGGAACTTCTCATATACGCCCCGATAGATGATGTCCTCCCGCTGTTCCTCCCAGATCGCTTCCTGAAAGCCCCGGACAGCTCTGCCCAGCGCCTTCTGCTCCGCCGCATCATCGGTCCGGAGTATCTTCTCCGCCGTCTCCAGATCCTGGAACAGGATGGCTTTCTGATACATCATATATTGCTCCATCGAGGAAAATGAAATCCCGTCCACCTGAAACTCCGAGCGGTACCAGTTGCTCAGATATCCATTTTCTTCTTCTGGGTTGTGAAAGCATATCATGATCGTTCTCCTTTCCAAAAGCAGCTACTTCTCTTTTTTCTAAATAGAGTATACCATACTTTCGGCCAACTATCACGCCTTTCGGCCAGGAATATCCCGGAATATACAAACATGTCCCATCCCAAGCCTCACCCCCGGCAGATCCACCTGCCATACGGCTGCTCTGCATCTTCCAGGACCTTGATCTTCCCCTCGCCGATATAATGCTGGATCCGCGCCGCATACCACCAGTCCCCGATATTTGCCTGCGTGTCTCCAAGGATGGCTCCGATCAGCCTGCCTTCCTTGACTGGCTGTTCCGAGAGCCGGTCGAAGATCATAAAATCATAGAAATCCTCCGGCACGCTGAGGATCCTGCCGTTTACCATGGCTCTGAGGGGGCTGTTCTCCTCTTTCAGGCGGTTCCATAATGCGGCATGATAACGGATCTCCCCTCTGGTAAGCTCCCGCTCTCCGTTCAGGAACCGGGAAAAGCCTTCCGCCGCCACCTCTCCCCAGTTTTTATAGCAGACGATGCAGGCTTCCCTCACCACATATTCCGGGAGCGATACCACGGACACCCGGTTCTCATATGAGCTTAAAACCTGGCACAGATGATAAAAGCCGCACCGGGAATAGGGCGCGCTGCTGTACCAGATCCGAATAGGCTTCCCAGCCTCCAGATACACTTTCAGCTGCTCCATCTGCCGGAACCGGGCGGTCTCCTGCTCCGTCTCCCCCTGGCAGCCAAATGACGCGATCAGTCCGTTCCGGTACGGGCTGTCTATGTCTTTGCAGATATCTCCGATGTCCAGCAGATAACAGAGGCAGATCACCTCCCGGGGCGTTCCTTCGATCCATGCGCCTTCCTCGGATTCCTCTGCTACAGGCCTTTTCTTCCCTCCAAGCAGGCCCGCCGTAGGGCCGTCCGGCTTTCTGCGGACCACGGGACTTTTGGCCGTCCTCATAGACTCTGCTTCACTTTCCGCAAATAATACTTCTATCATCTCCGCTCACCTCTTCCTTCTCGGGTCCCGCTATCGCGGGAAGCCTATCTCCATTATTTATTTTCATATCAGCATCTGCTGGGGTTTGTCAAGAGGGATCCGGCGTCTGTCGGAAATATAGGAAATACAGCAGGCGGAGCCGCCTCTGAGCTTCTCAGAGCGTCTCCGCCTGTCTATCATCTTGCTGCTACGCTTTTTCAGAAATCTGGAGTTCGTCCAGGATCAGCTGCCTGGTCACCGGGCTCTTGTTCTTCCCGGAAATGACCTCGCACACCGTCGCCTCCGAACGGCTGATCCGGGAAGCCAGTTCCCGGGCCGTCATGTTCTGCTCCAGCAGAGCGATCTTGATCTTCATCCCCAGAGGCGTAATCTCTTTTACTCGTTTCATGTAAACCACTCCTGACTTCGTTATCAGCTTTGATCCAGTTCCATTACTGCAGATAGATGGAAACCTGGTAGGGTACTAAGACCCCGGCTTCCTGAGCTTTGTACATCATATTGATGGCAATGCCGCCGATGCTCCCTCCGTCTGTGGGCGCATAGTCGTACCGGTCATAAATATGCAGGATCCCATTTTCCTTGGTGTAGTTAAATCCGTGGATCGCGTAATACAGATCCTGGTCCAACACCGTATCTCCTCCCGGGAAGATACCGCTGCCAGCCTGATCTGTCCCCGCCATGATCCCGGCAACTACATCGGACTGGGCTGCCAGCCCGCCGTTGACCGGCTCATAGGTGGAATCCAGGACCTCGTTATCTCTGGCGTGGGTCAGAAGCTCCGCCGCCAGCACATAGTCCTGAGACTCAAAATACCCGATCACCGCCGCTACTGCCGGGGAATAGAGCCAGTGATAGCTTCCCCGCGTGGCATTTTCCGCGGCTTCATACTGCCGGTAGTCGGCAAGCAGGGACGCATACGCCGCTGCCTGGGCTTCCAGCTTCTGTCTGGCGGCCCCGTTCTGTTCCATAGCCGCCTGGCGGCGGAGCCGGGCAATGCCCGACTCCAGCTGTACCTCCACGCTGGTCCCCTGGTCTTCCAGGTATTGCTCTACTGCCTGGATCTCAGTGTTCTGGATCGCCGCGGGAGCACTTCCTGCTGCCAGACTGGCAAAGGCCATCGCGGCTGTCATCACGCAGGCTGTGATTACGGAAAGGATCTTTTTCCCTGTGTGTTTCATTTCTTTGTTACCCCCTGTCCATTTTGCTTATGGTTTTTACTTCTGATTTTTCTCCCGATCATTGCTTATGGTTTAAGCGGCTTACTGGTTCTCCTGGTCTTTCTTTTTCTGCAGGAACAGATAGGCTGCCAGGGCCATGCTGGAGATCATCAGGAGCACTGCGTTTCTGCTCTCCCGTCCGGTCTTGGGCAGTGCGCTTAACGGCACTTCCTCTGCCGGGATCTCAACCAGCTCCGGTGCGCTGGCTAACGGAACACCCTCTGATACGATGGTCACCGTGCCAGGTCCTCCGGTGGTGTCGGTTCCAGGAGTCCGGCTTCCGCCGCCACCTCCGCCTCCGCCATTAGAACCGTTAGGCCTGCTGGGGGTGTCCGGATCCGGGTCAGTGGGGGTATCTGGATCTGTAGGCGTATCGGGATCTGGATCCGTCGGCTCCTCAGACTTTTCTACTGTGTAGGAAACAGTCGGTTTGTTAAAGTCCTCCGGATGATATGCGATCCCGGTACTGTCTATCGGGTACAAAGTCGCCTGGTTATTCGTGTACAATCCAGCCTGGTTCTGGCTTCCATCCTCATCGTACACGCCATACGTACCGGCCGCTTCCTGCGGGTTCGTCAGCTTCACTGCGTAATTCAGCTGAACGGTCCGCTCGATCGTCACCGGGGTATTGATGTACCAGGTGAAGGAATCCTGCTGCTCCGGATCGTACTCCAGTTCAAACTCATACGCGCCGTCAGAACCCTGCACGCCGAATCCGTACCGGTTCTCGCTTATCTGCGCTTTATCCAGCTCCTGCCCGCCTACGGTGAGAGACAGTCGCTCGATGTTGTTGATGAAGTCGAAATCGTAAGCATTGCCTGCGTTGTCCGTTCCGCTTCCCATCTCGTCGGTGACGGTAGAGCCTTTGTCTACGACGTAGATCAGGTCTTTGCGGACCTCTTTAAAGACTTCCGACTTATCTTCAATCTCCGACGAATGATAGAGTTTTACGAAGCCCATATCGCTAAGCCAGTTCTTGAAACTGTCTACATAGGCTCCCGCTGTAGTTCCTTTATAGTAGTCATACGAAATAAATATTACGTTCCCTTCCTGAGAAGCTTGCACAATAGAAGTTCCTGTATAGTATGTAGCAACTTCAAATGCAGCATAGTAATCCGGATCATTCATTACGGTATCAGGACTTGCCAATCCCTCTAACGAAGAATCTAACGCTTCTAAATATTGAGTTCTTGACATTGCATACTTATCTATCGACTTTTGCTGTGCAATCTCCCATATATCAGAGAACGGCAGAATATCATCCACGTCTTTGTTGAGATATTTTCCTTCACCATAGTCAGATGCCTTACCGAACCAATCTCGCATCCCCTCAAAGTAATACCCTTGCGACCATGCCTCTCCATCCTTGTACCATGTCCGTGCACCGCCATCCGATAAGATGATCATATACTTATTCTGCTCATCTGTTTCAGTATCTTGATTCAGCATCTTTCTTGCTTCTTCAATACCAGCCTGTAAGTTACTCCCGGAACGTCCCTCAGCGTCCTCATAGGATTGATCAACTATATTCTTCTTGATTTCCTCAACTGCTTCATCTAAATCTAACAGCTCCTCTGTTGAGTATAAAATAGGTGTCGAACCGCCAAAAATGGTCAATCCGATCTTTACATCTACATTTTTCATTCCAGACAATTCATCCAGAAAATCAGATGTGGCGCTTGCTAAAGCTTCTTGGTCTGCACTAAAGGATCCATCTGCCACAAACACAACATCCAGATTCCCTTTATACGTCGCCGCTGGTAAGGATAGGGTTACCTTTGACTGATAGTTCTGATCCAGGTTCTCCGCTGTCTTGGATTTAGAAACTTCCCATTCTATGGGTTCTCCGTCATTCAGCGTCACCCGCCCCTGGGACTGCTTCTCATTCAGCATGATCAGCAGGGAGAATTCGTCCATCCTGACATCGACTTTCTCCACTTCCCCGTACTGGTTCTCCTGGACCTTTGCGTCCGTCAGCTCGGTCAGACGGTCCTCGTGAAGGTGCAGGACCTTTGTGTCCATTTCCACGTCTTCTGCATCTTCCGGGCTCCACGCCTGCTCGTACTCTACAGAAACCCGCACAGGCAGCTTCGGCTCTACTTCCTCTCCAGCCGCATTCAGGAACTTGATATCATAGGCATCGAAGCCAACCGGGCGGTAGCCCTCTTTTTTCAGCTTTTTTTCTGCTTCCTGATAAGCGTCGCTGTCCTGCTCCAGTTTTTCTGCCTTCATGCTCACAGCTTCCTCAAACGCGCCGTCCTCTGCTACCACGCGGATCAAGGCGTTTTCCAGCTCCTCCGTATAGATCTGGGAATCATACCACACCTCGTCCCATCCGGTCATGTGGATCTCTACGTCAATATCGCAGTCCACACTGGGCACCAGGAACGTGTAGCTTCCGTCCGTTTCCTCCCAGTCGCTGGCCGTGGCCTTCGCGTCGGAAGGGGTCGCGTCAGAATCCGTAGCCAGCTCCACTTCCTCGGG
>DVLJ01000014.1 GCA_018715565.1 Candidatus Ventrimonas merdavium | reverse complement strand
TGCCCCATTAATTGTTGCCGGATGGCTCCTTTAGTACAATAGAATTACCGAATTTTGGTAAATCTTTTAAGAAAGCAAGGGGGAATTTTGGTATGAAAGACTTATTTCATTCCATCGACAAGCTGAAACCGGCGTATGACCACGTATACCGTTTTGTCCTGCTGGTCTGCAAGCTTCTTCTGGTTGCAGACATCCTGATCACCTGCATGTCCGTGGTGGGGCGGTACGTTTCCTTCATCCCGGATCCGGCCTGGTCAGAGGAAGTGGTGCTGACCTGTATGACCTACATGGCGGTGCTCTCCGCGGCGCTTGCCATCCGCAGAGGCGCGCATATCCGGATGACGGCCATGGACAAATACCTGCCGGACCACATGGTCACGGCATTAGACATCCTTTCGGATCTGTGCGTGATGATCTTAGCCATCATCATGATCACCGTGGGCTGGAAATACGCGGTGGAGATCGGCGGAAAGGGCAGCTACGTGAGCATGCCAAACGTGTCCCGGTTCTGGATGTATTTTCCCGTTCCGTTAGCAGGCATCGCGATGGTGATCTTTGAGCTGGAGGCGCTTTATAGTCATGTGCGCACTCTGGTGCTGGGAAAGGAGGCGTAAGAGATGGGTGGCGATAGTTTTGCGATCTTTGTATTATTGGCAAGTTTCTTTCTCATGATCATCCTGCGGTTCCCGATCGCTTATGCGGTAGCGCTTTCTTCCGTGTTCTGCCTGGTGAGCCAGGGACTCCCGCTGACCACGGTGTGCCAGCAGATGGTAAAGGGCATCAGCTCCTTCAGCCTGATGGCGGTGCCGTTCTTTATCACCATGGGCTGTCTCATGGGGACCGGCGGCATCTCGGAGAAGCTGATCGCTCTGGCGGATGCCTGCGTAGGCTGGATGCGGGGCGGCATGGCCATGGTAAATATCGTGGCTTCCTATTTCTTCGGAGGCATCTCTGGTTCTGCGGCGGCGGATACCGCTTCCTTAGGGACCATCCTGATCCCGATGATGGTAGATCAGGGGTATGACGCAGATTTCTCTACGGCGGTCACCATCACCTCCTCCTGCGAGGGGCTTCTGGTCCCGCCCAGCCATAATATGGTCATCTACGCCACCACGGCCGGCGGCATCTCCGTGGGAAGCCTGTTTCTGGCAGGCTACATCCCCGGCGCCCTCTTAGCCCTGTCCCTGATGGTAGGCTCCTATATCATTTCCGTAAAACGGAATTATCCGAAGGGCGATAAATTCAGCATCAGCAACCTGATCCATCAGCTGGGCGTGTCCTTCTGGGCGCTGGCCGCAGTGCTGATCGTCGTGTTCGGCGTGGTGTGCGGCTGGTTCACAGCTACAGAGTCTGCGGCGATCGCCGTGATCTACAGCCTGATCGTCAGCGTATACATCTATAAGGGCCTGGACTGGAAGGGCGTATGGCGTGTCATGGGCGACTGTGTGGACACCCTGGCCATCGTCCTGATCCTGATCGCCACCTCCAATGTGTTCGGCTACTGCCTGACCCGTCTGCACGTGCCGGATCTGGCGGCCGGCGCGATCACCGGGCTGACCACCAATCCGATCATCCTGGCGCTGCTGCTGAACCTGATCCTGCTGGTATTGGGCTGCATCATGGATATGGCTCCGATCATCCTGATCGCGACGCCGATTCTGCTGCCGATCGCCACCTCGATCGGCATCGACCCGGTACAGTTTGGCATCATCGTTGTATTAAACTGCGGCATCGGTCTTCTGACCCCGCCGGTAGGCTCCGTCCTGTTCATCGGATCGGCAGTGGCAAAGCTGCCGATGGAGAAGGTAGTCAAGGCGACCCTGCCTTTCTATCTCTGCATGATCGTGACGCTGCTCCTGATCACCTTCATTCCGGCGATCAGTTTGTGGCTGCCCCAGGTGCTGGCATAATCCCTGAGGCTGATAAAACGAGAGGGTATCCCCAAAGCCGGAAACGGCCTGGGGGATGCCCTCTTTCCCCATGTCCGGAAAAAATCTGGAAAAAAGTTTTAATTCCTATTGAAACACTAGGAATTAAGGAGTATAATAACCATGTAATGAGAAATTTGATCCAGGAAAGGTGGTTTCAGCAGAGATGAAAAACCTGATCTATTTAGATAATGCGGCCACGACCAAGACGCGGCCGGAAGTTGTGGAGGCGATGCTCCCTTATTTTTCTGAGGTGTACGGGAATCCGTCCTCAGTCTATGATTTTTCCGCTCCGGCCAAGGAGGCGGTGCGCCATGCCAGAGAGACGCTGGCCCAGTCCATCGGGGCAAGGACGGAGGAGATCTATTTTACCGCCGGCGGCACCGAGTCGGACAACTGGGCGATCAAGGCCGCGGCCGACGCCTACCGGGCCAAGGGCAATCATATCATCACCAGCAAGATCGAGCACCACGCGGTGCTCCACACCTGCCAGTATCTGGAGCAGCACGGCTTTGAGGTGACGTATCTGGATGTGGACGAGAACGGCGTGGTGAAGCTAGAGGAACTAAAAAAAGCCATCCGGCCGGAGACCATCCTGATCTCCATCATGTTCGCCAACAACGAGATCGGCACCATCCAGCCCATCCGGGAGATCGGAGCCATCGCCAGAGAACACGGCATCCTGTTCCACACCGACGCGGTGCAGGCATACGGCCATCTGCCGATCCAGGTGGACGATCTGCACATCGATATGCTAAGCGCCAGCGGCCATAAGATCAACGGGCCCAAGGGCATCGGCTTTCTGTATATCCGCAAGGGCGTGAAGATCCGTTCCTTCATCCACGGAGGCGCCCAGGAGCGCAAGCGCCGGGCCGGTACGGAGAACGTTCCCGGCATCGCAGGCCTTGGCAGGGCGGCGGAGCTGGCTATGGCCACCATGGAGGAGCGGGCCGAGAAGGAACGGGACCTGCGGGATTACCTGATCGGCCGGCTGATGGCCGAGGTACCCTATACCCGGGTGAACGGCCACCGGACGGAGAGGCTCCCCAACAACGCCAACCTCTCCTTCCAGTTTATCGAGGGAGAGTCCCTGCTGATCCTGCTGGACAGCAAGGGGATCTGCGGCTCCAGTGGTTCGGCCTGCACCTCCGGCTCCTTAGATCCATCCCACGTGCTGCTGGCCATCGGCCTGCCACACGAGATCGCCCACGGCTCCCTGCGGCTGACCATGAGCGAGGAGAACACCCGGGAGGAGATGGACTACGTAGTAGAGAGCATCAAGGAAGTAGTGGCGCGTCTGCGGAACATGTCGCCGCTTTATGAAGATTATATGAAGACCCTGGCGGGAAAGTAAGGCCCGCGGCGCCATGATAGAGATCAGATAAAGGAGATACGAGATGTACAGTGAAAAAGTAATGGACCATTTTGAGCACCCCAGAAATGTAGGAGAGATCGAGAATCCCAGCGGCATGGGGACGGTAGGCAACGCCAAGTGCGGCGATATCATGCGGATCTATCTGGATATCGACGAGGACCAGGTGATCCGGGACGTCAAGTTCAAGACATTCGGCTGCGGGGCGGCGGTAGCCACCAGCAGCATGGCTACGGAGCTGGTCAAGGGAAAGACCGTGCAGGAGGCCATGGCCGTCACCAACAAAGCGGTGATGGAAGCACTTGACGGATTGCCCCCGGTTAAGGTACACTGTTCTTTGTTAGCAGAGGAAGCGATCCATGCGGCCCTCTGGGACTACGCCCAGAAGAGCGGGATCGCCATAGACGGGCTGGTACAGCCAAAGAGCGATATCAGCGAGCATGACGAGGACGAAGAATATTGAGCGGAAAGAAGCAGACAGTAGTAGTAGGTATGTCAGGCGGCGTCGATTCATCGGTGGCCGCCTGGCTTTTGTTGGAGCAGGGGTATGACGTGATCGGCGTCACCATGCAGATCTGGCAGGACGAGGCAGAGACGGTCCAGGAGGAGAACGGCGGCTGCTGCGGCCTCTCCGCGGTGGAGGACGCCCGCCGGGTGGCGTACCAGCTGGGGATCCCCCACTATGTGATGAATTTTAAGAAGGAATTCAAGGCCAGCGTGATGGATTATTTTGTGGACGAGTATCTCCGCGGGCGCACGCCCAATCCCTGTATCGCCTGCAACCGGTATGTCAAGTGGGAGTCTCTTTTAAAACGCAGCCTGGACATCGGCGCCGACTGCATCGCCACCGGTCATTACGCCCGGGTGGAGCAGCTGCCCAACGGGCGCTATGCCCTGCGCCGGTCGGCCACGGCGGCGAAGGATCAGACCTATGCCCTGTACAACCTGACCCAGGACCAGCTGGCCCGCACCCGGATGCCGGTAGGAGATTATCCCAAGGAGGAGATCCGCCGGATGGCGGAGAAGCTGGGGCTGTCTGTGGCCCACAAGGCGGACAGCCAGGAGATCTGCTTCATCCCCGATCAGGACTACGCCGGGTTCATTGAGCGGCAGGCGGCGGAGGAAGGCGTCTGCGTGCCCGGCCCAGGGAATTTTGTGGACCGGGACGGCAGGGTGCTGGGACGTCACAAGGGCATCACCCACTACACCATCGGACAGCGGAAGGGCCTGGGGATCGCCATGGGCCATCCCGTATTTGTCTGTCAGATCCGGCCGGAGACTAACGAGGTGGTGCTGGGAGAGGGGGAAGACGTGTTTACGGATTCCCTGATCTGTGATAAACTGAACTGGATGGCGATAGACGGCCTGCACGGGAAGGAGATGCAGGTCCAGGCAAAGATCCGCTACAGCCATAAAGGCGCTCCCTGTGTGATCCGGGAGCTGGGAGACGGCCGGGCAGCGTGCCGGTTCCTGGAGCCGGTGCGGGCTGTGACCCCGGGCCAGGCCGTGGTGTTCTATGATGGAGAATATGTAGTGGGCGGAGGTACGATCCAATGAAAAAGAAAGCATTGCTGATCGGCATGCTGGCCGCAGCGGCGGTAGCCGCGGCAGGATGCCAGAACTATGAAAAGATCCAGCTGGGAGGCGTCGGAGCAGAGGCAGGCGCCGATGCCGGAGCAGGGCTGGAGGAGGCCGGGGCAGACGCAGGTCAGGGAGCCGGGACCGGGACAGACGCAGGTCAGGGAGCCGGAGCCGCTGCAGGCCAGGGAGCTGAGGCCGGGAGCGCCGGGCCGGGGATCCCCCAGGCAGAGGTGAGCGCCAACGAAGCCGAGACCACGAAGGAGACGGCTCCAGTGATGGAGGACCGGGACGAGACGGTGTATGTGAACGCTACGGATCTGAACGTGCGGACCGCGCCGGGATCCGGTGCAGAGGTCGTGGCCCGGCTGGACACCGGAGCGGAGCTTCGCCGCACCGGCTACAGCGATTCCTGGAGCCGGGTGATCTATAACGGGACAGAGTGCTATGTGGCGTCCCAGTATCTGACCACGACGAAGCCGGAGGTCCCGGAGACGGCCGCCCCGGCAGCATCCCAGACGTCGGCGGGAGAGGTGGGGTTAAACCCGGACTGGACCTATGCAGGGTATGCGAAGATCACCTCCGGCAAGGCCATGCTCTACCGTGCGGAAGGAGAGAACCGCAAGGGAAAGGTGGTGTGCGTGAACGCAGGCCACGGCACCAAGGGAGGCTCCAGCGTCAAGACCCAGTGCCATCCGGACGGGACTCCGAAGGTCACGGGAGGCACTACCGGAGCGGGAGCCACCAGCGCCGTGGCGGTATCCAGCGGCATGGAGTTCTCCGACGGCACGCCGGAGGCCAAGGTGACCCTGGCCATGGCCAAGGTATTAAAGGAAAAGCTCCTGGCCCGCGGCTTTGACGTGCTGATGATCCGGGAAGGGGACGACGTGCAGTTAGACAACGTGGCCCGTACCGTGATCGCCAACAACATGGCCGACTGCCATGTGGCGCTCCACTGGGATTCCACCACCAGCAACAAGGGCGCGTTCTACATGAGCGTTCCCAACGTATCCTCCTACCGGAGTATGGAGCCGGTGGCCTCTCACTGGCAGGAGCATCACGCCCTGGGCGACAGCCTGATCGCCGGATTAAAAGGCGTGGGCGTCAAGATCTTCTCCGACGGCAGGATGGAGATGGATCTGACCCAGACCTCTTATTCCACCGTGCCCTCCATCGATATCGAGCTGGGAGACAAGGCCTCCGACCACTCCGCGGCGACCCTGGATACCCTGGGGAATGGACTGGCAGACGGGATCGAGCTGTTTTTTCAGAATTAAAGGTTTACAATTCAACGAATACCATGTATAATGGTATTCGTTGAATTTCTGTGGAGACGTAGCGAAGCGGCCGTAACGCGGCGCACTCGAAATGCGTTTATCGGTTCATCCCGGTACGAGGGTTCGAATCCCTCCGTCTCCGCTTGCATCGAGAGCCGGGACCAGCAAAGCCGCTGGAACTAAGGGCTCTTTTTGCTTTTTCATAGGAGATCGTGACCTGCGGAACATGACGCTCCGCAAGGAGATGCACACGATCGACGCGTGCGAATACGAGCAACGAATATGAAGCAATACGAGGAGGAAAGATGATGAGTATCAGAGTTGGAATTTTAGGCTATGGCAATTTAGGGCGCGGTGTAGAGAGCGCCATCACCCAGAATCCGGACCTGGAGCTGGCGGCTGTATTTACCCGACGGGCCCCGGAGAGCGTGAAGGTGCGGACCGGCGTGAAAGTCCTGCATGCGGACGAGCTGGAGCATATGCAGGATGAGATCGACGTGCTGGTGCTGTGCGGCGGGAGCGCTACCGATCTTCCGGTACAGACTCCCCACTATGCAGCGATGTACAACGTGGTAGACAGCTTTGATACCCATGCCAAGATCCCGGAGCACTTTGCGGCTGTGGACGCGGCGGCAAAGAAAGCCGGCAAGGTAGGGATCATCTCCTGCGGATGGGATCCGGGCATGTTCTCCTTGAACCGCCTGTACTCCAACTGCATCCTGCCGGAGGGCCAGGACTATACCTTCTGGGGCAAGGGCGTGAGCCAGGGCCATTCCGATGCGGTGCGCCGCATTGAAGGCGTGAAGGATTGCCGCCAGTACACCATCCCGGTCCCGGAGGCGGTTGACGCCGTGAGGAGCGGCTCCAACCCGGAGCTGACCACCCGTCAGAAGCACACCAGAGAGTGCTTCGTAGTGGCTGAGGAAGGGGCGGATCTGGCCCGGATCGAGAACGAGATCAAGACCATGCCCAACTATTTCTCCGATTACGATACCACCGTGCATTTCATCACCCAGGAGGAGATGGAGCGCGACCACAGCGGTCTGCCCCACGGCGGCTCCGTGATCCGTACCGGCGTGACCGGACTGGACAGAGAGCATAAGCACGTGATCGAGTACAGCTTAAAGCTGGATTCCAATCCGGAGTTTACCGCCTCGGTCATCGCCGCTTACGCCCGCGCCGCTTACCGGATGAACCAGGAAGGGGCAAGCGGAGCAAAGACCGTATTTGATATCGCTCCGGCTTATCTGTCTGCCAAGAGCGGAGAGGAGCTGCGGGCCCACCTGCTGTAACCGCCGATCGTCATAGAGAGCCGCTGCCGCCTGTCAGATGGGCGGCGGCGGCTCTTTCGCCGATCGGCTTTTTTCACGCTCTTTTTCACGCCGGAGAGCCAGAGGCCGGAGGATGAGATGGCCGGAGGATGAGACGGCCGGAGGATGAGAAGGAATTGTCCTTGTTTTTATCCGGGATTGCCCTTATAATGATGAGAGGCAGGATATCGATATACGAAGTGGAGAACATGACATATGGAATACTGGTCGATGATCACGGAGATCCTTTCTTTGTTGCTGTTGGTCGTTTTGATCTTAAATCTGAATTATAAAAGGCGAGTGCTTACTCCCGCTGTGAGATGTTTTTGGGCAGGGCTGTTTTTAACGGCCTTTTGTATTGTCTGGAATCTATTTTGTATCCTTCTGATCAGGCATGGCGGCGCTGTCCCTTATCAGTTCCTTGTATTTGTGAATACGGCGTATTTTATCCTGGTAGTCTTGTCAGGATCGTTGATCGCGCTGTTCGTATTTGAAAAAATGCTGGAGCATGTATATGACGATCACTGTATCAAGCGGGCCAGGAGGATGCTGGGCGGTCTGACCCTGATCTATACAGCCGTTGTCTTCCTGAACCTCAGATACGGGTTCCTGTTCTGGTTCGACCGGGAGGGCGGGTACCATCGGGGACCGCTCAATGTACTGGGATATGGGATCGTAGTGGCAGAGCTGGGGCTGATGTATCTCTGCTATTTTAAGCATAGGGTCAGCATCAGCAAAGAGATGAAGCGCACGATCAAGCTCTTCCCGCCGGTAGTCCTGCTCCTCATCGTCCTGCAGATCTCTGATCAGGAGCTGCTGCTGAACGGGATGATCGCGGCTTTTGTAGAGCTCATCCTCTTTTTGGCGTTCCACAGCCAGAAGATGGGGTACGACAGCATCACCGGGCTGGGCAACCGGGACACGTTCTTTTCCGATCTGGAGCTGAGGACCGCGGGAGACCAGCCGTTCCAGGTGCTGCTGATCACCCTTACGGATTTTAACGGGATCAATACCCGCTGCGGGCATCAGGTGGGGAATGAATTCTTATATTCGGCCGCATCCTGGCTGGAGGACAGCAGGACCGACGTTTCGGTATACCGGTACATCGGCGTGACCTATGCAGTCATCATGCCCTGTCTCCCCGAGGAGCAGTCCATGGCCTATCGGAAGCTGCTCCAGGACCGGTTTGAGGAGGATTGGACCCTGGGCGCGTATTCGGAGAAGCTCCAGGCCGTGTTCGGCAGCTATCTGTCCGCCGGAGAGCCTCACAATGCGAACCAGGTGATGGAAGCGCTGGACTACATGCTGTCGGTCATGAAGCGTTCGGATCAGCCCTGGGTGGACTTTGACCGCACCCTCTCGTCCCAGATGGTACGGCGCAGGAAGATCTCCCAGCTCCTAAAGGAAGCTGTGGAGCAGCAGGGATTTGAAGTGTGGTATCAGCCGGTTTACTGCTGGAAGATCCGGAGCTTTTGTTCCGCAGAGGCGCTGGTCCGCATGAAGGATCGGGATGGGGGATATGTCTCGCCGGCTGAGTTTATCCCGGTAGCGGAGGCGTCGGGAATGATCGGCGAGATCTTCTGGTTCGTGCTGAAGGAAGTATGCCGGCTGATAAGCGGCGGACAGATTGCCCTGCCGGACGGGATCTCCATCAACCTGTCCATGACCCAGCTGGAAGATCCGGATCTGGATGCGAAGATCATGGAGGTCGTTGCCGAATACGGGCTGTCGCCAGAACAGATCAAATTTGAGATCACCGAGGAGCAGCTTTCCAGCCATCCCGTGATCGCCGGCGACACCCTCCGCAAAATGCTGCGCCGCGGCTTCCGGTTCTATCTGGATGACTTTGGGATCGGCTATTCCAATGCGGCCGCTGTGGCAAAGTACCAGTTTGAATATATCAAACTGGACAAAAGCCTGGTGGGAGAGATCGCGACGGATGACCGGAGCCGCCTTCTGGTCCGGAACTTGATCCATATGTTCCGGGATCTGGGGATGGGCGTGATCGCGGAAGGCGTGGAGACGGCGGAGCAGCTGGCATGCCTGACAGAGCTGGATGTAGAAAAGATCCAGGGGTTTTACTATGCAAAACCGATGGATGGGCAGAAGCTGATCGGATTTCTGCGGGGATATGGCTCTGATCGGAGATAGAAGCGGATTATAGATAAACAATGATAAAAAGCCTTGTAAATATACGGGAGTTCTGTATATCTATAAGGCTTTTTATTGTGAGACAGAGTGATAATGTGCGAACATAAATCGAATTTATTAGAAAAATGTTTTCCAAAGAGGGTTTTTCCCGTATAATACCGCATAGAGCGGACCATCCTATCCTTACCTATTCGGTCTTATATTATTTGAAAATCGGAGGGAGCATTATGGGAAAAAGAATTATTTCAAAGGAACTCATCGAACGCTACTGCATTTATCTGCAGGAATGCGAGAAAAGCGGAGGCACGATCCGGAAATACCGGCATTATCTAGAATTTTTCCAAGAATTCCTGTATGGAAGATCTGTGGGAAAGAATCTAGTAGTCCAGTGGAAGGATGGACTAAAGCGTTGTCTCTCTACCTCCACGGTCAACGGCGCGATCGCTGCTCTGAATGGATTTTTCCGGTATTTGGGCTGGAAAGACTGTGTCACCCGTTTCTTTAAAACAGGGAGGCGGATATTCTGTCTGGAGGAGCGGGAATTGGACCGGCAGGAATACGAACGTTTGGTGATCGAAGCAGAACGCTCCGGCGACGACCGGATGGCAGCGCTGCTCCAGACGATCGCAGTCACGGGCATCCGGGTATCGGAGCTGCAATATATCACAGTAGAAGCAGTCCGGTCTGGTGGGGCGGAGCTGGATAATAAAGGCCGTATACGGAGGATCTTCCTGACAGGCGGTCTTCGGGAACTGCTGAAGAAATACATGGCAAGACATGAGATCACAAGCGGGGCCCTGTTCATTACACGAAATGGAAGGCCTATGGACCGCAGTAATATCTGGAGGGCGATGAAACGGCTGGGTATCCGGTGCGGCGTGTCAGAAAGCAAAGTATTCCCTCACAATCTGCGGCACCTGTTCGCGCGGACCTATTACGACCAAGAAAAGGATTTAAGCAGACTGGCGGACATCCTGGGACACAGCAGTGTCAATACTACGCGGATCTATACGATGGAAAGTGGGAAAAAACATGCCAAACAGCTGGAACGGCTGAACTTATTGATCACGGACAACAGAATATATCTTCCGTTGTATCCATTGCCTTCAGATTAATCTTCATTATACTACATAAAAGAGGGGAAGTCTAATAGATTTGTTCTTTTTTTGCGCGATTTTATCATTTTTTTTACAGCAACGGAAGAAAGGAACGGATTTCTCCATCAAAAATAGGCTGGAACAGGGCGAAAACCAGGGCCAGCCTTTTTTCTATACCTTATTTTCTGAAAATCACTCAATCATTCCATAAAAAACTGTGAATTCGAGAAAATGCTCTTTTCTATGTCCGGATCAAGAACAGCATCACAATTTCTTACGACTGACATCTGCGCCGGAATACAACGGAAGATATATTCCGTTGTAAAGGGTCCAGACCGGAAAAGGAGGCAGAACATTTATGAAGCGAAAAAACGTGCTGACACCGCTGGGGATCCAGATTAAAACAGCGATGATCCAGCAGAACATCACGGGAAGAGAACTGGCCAGTCGGATCAATCGGTCCGAGGCGACGGTCTGTGAAGTGATTTCCGGAAAAAACAGGAATGAGACGACGAGGAGCCTGATCCTGAAGGAACTGCAGCTGACGGAGGAGGTCTAGCAGAACGAACGGCAGAACGGTGCCGGAAAAAGCGATTGTTTCGCCCCGGATCGGGGCAGGCAATAGAATCATGAGGAAAGGAAGGAAACGAGTATGGAAGTGCTCAAAAAGGTTCAAAGGAACTACAGACGCGCGTTAGCATGTCTGCTGACCATCGCCATGACACTCACGAATGTAGGAACGAATCTGAGTGTTGCGTTTGCAGCCAAGGAACAGGCACAGGCTTTGTTCCTGCTGGATGGCGGAGAACTTCAGGCGGCGATCCAGGACGCTTTGGCGTCAGAGGATCCCTTTGACTACGCCTCTCTGCAGCTAACGGCAGGAAGTGCGTCTCTGAAGAACAGTTATAAAAAACTATTAGGGGGAAACGGAGCCAGCGTATACAGGCTGGATGCGGAAATAGACGACAGCTACGCACCCGGCGGGACTGCGCTGCAGATGTTCTACAATGCGGATGCAGAGAGCGTGATCTTTCTGTTTATCAACGAAAGTGACACATCGGTTGTCTTTCGGGCCAATGTAGACGGCTATGAAACCGCCCGCATTACCGTGAGCGCCAACAGCGCTAATGTAGAAAACGAAGAAGATTTAGACGATTCTTACGACGAGTCGGCGGTATACGGAGACGGCTCTGCAGCAGGAAATACCGCAGAGGACGGAAAGATCCCTGGAGAAGGACCGGGTGTTAGCACTGAGAATAGTACAGACAACGGTGAAGCATCAGATGACACAGAGATTTCGATAGAAGTCCCTGTGGAAGAAGCAGATGAGACCACGGAAGAAGAGAGCGTCAGCACTTCGGAAGATTCCGTTGGAGAGGCCCCTCCAGAGGATATGGGAAGTGACGTGACCGATAGCGAAAATGATGTTTCTGTCAGTGTTGATGACAGTCCTGGCGATTCTGCGGATGCGGCGGGAGAAGCCGACGCAGCAGATCAGATCGATGAGGCCGGCACTGCCGACGAGGAAGATGCCGTCGGTGAGCTGGATGGTGCCGACGAGCCAGATGACGCAGATGCCATAGGAGAGACTTTGGCGTTTTCAAAACATGAGGCAGCGCTGGTAGCCACATCAGTGGAAGTGATCCCGGATGAGGAGAGTTCTGATGAGGACGAGATCATCATTTCGTTAGATGAGGAAGCAGATATGGCGACTCCATCCAATGGTCAGTCCAATGAAGGAGCGGATGCAGATCCAGAGGACAAGGATATCCCGGAGGTGACCGTAGAGCCAGATGATCCGGCGACGGCGACCGGCTCCAACGCAGACGACGGGTCAGATATCATTAAGGTAGATGATGAACAGTTCCTGGAAGACGATTCCATCGCATGGAACGGGGAACTGAACGGAAGAGCGTATAATACGGTAACGATCTGGGACAGCGCCAATGCGAGAGCGTTTGTGGTGGATGCGGAAGAACTGGGGGGATCAGGTGTATTTGAAAATGACCAGTTTGAAGGGACTGCACAAGTTGGCGACGCAATTATCACGGTAAAAGCCGTGGATGCGGACATTCCGGAAACGGCCCAGGTAGTAGCTGAGGAAGTGGTTTCTGACCAGATTGAAGCAAGTGTTGCTTCTAAATTAGAAGAACAGGAACGCACCTTGACGGAATATCGTGCCTGGGATATCCGATTGGTGGATGAGACCGGTTCCGATCTGGATTTTGACGGCACGGTAGAGGTGACCATTGATGGCGTAACCCTAGACGGGGATCAAATGGATGTATTCCATGTGGAAGAACCGGCAGCAGAGGGCGTTTCGTTGTTCAGGAAAGCAGCTTCCGCACCTCTCCAGGCTGAGGAGATCCCGTCAGACGCACAGGATGGGACGGTTGTATTTGAGACAACACACTTCAGTGTGTACGTGCTCATCGGATCGATCGAAGATGCAGAAGGGTACTGGCATGTTGAGTTTAAGGATGGAGAGACACCCATTGCAAACCAGATGATCCCAGATGGAGAGCTGGCAATGGAACCGGCTGCACCGGATCATGAAGGGTATATTTTCGTGGGGTGGCTTGGTTCCAATGGTGAAACATTAACTGATCCGATCACCCAGGATACCGTTTTTACTGCCCAGTATCAGAAAATAGAAACTTGTACCATTACAGTTGAGTTTGAATACGCAGATGGAACGATGGCTGCACCAGCATTTACGGCAGTTGTGCAGAAAAAGGAATCCTATACGGCAGCGGTTCCAGTTCCGGAGAAACAGGGATATGAAATAGAAATACCGGCTGCAGATGGGATTACATATGATGAAGGCAAGCGAGTACTTGAGCTTTCGTTTGATTCTGTAGAAGAGGATAAGGATATTGTTGTCACCTATCAAGGAGGAACGGTCACCTATACGGTGAAGCATATGCTCCAGGATCTGCAGGATGAGGATAGCTATACAGAATACACGAGCGAGACAAAGACGGCAGAATTAGGTACGATGAGTGCTGCGGAAGCCAAATTAATTCCTGGTTTTACATCTGTTCCGCCGACAAACGTAAATATCTCCTCAGACACAGTGATCCAGGTACTCTATAACCGAAATTATTACACCGTTTCATACAATACAGATGGAGGAAGCTATATTCCACCAGTAAGATATAAGTATGGAGCGAGGGTAGAGATGCCAGAGGCTCCCACAAAGATAGGCTATGACTTTGCTGGCTGGGACAAAGAAC
>DVLJ01000205.1 GCA_018715565.1 Candidatus Ventrimonas merdavium | reverse complement strand
CTATAATTCCTTTCAAAGGTCAATTTAGAACTTGTGTTTCGATCGCTCCTTCATTTATCTGCATACAAATGCTCTGACTGCTGTTTCTTTCCAATCTATTGATCCGCAATTTTATCAGTTCGCGTTCATTGCTGTTTTTTAATGCCTCGTCAAGTTTACGGCTTAAATCGAGATGCCCTTCTGCAATAATGCTTATGTTGCGGTTTGTTTCATTTTCTAAAGTGAGTTTCATTGATCTCATATCGCCCTGCAAAACTTTGATATCGCTTTTCATTGAGCTTGTTACTCGCTCAACTATTTCAGCAATTAACTCAAGATCTTTTTGATCCAGCATTTTCCCAGCCCCTTTTATTGTACGCTTATATCTTATGAAACTTCGTTCACTTTTTCATATTCGTATCCCGCTTTGTCCATTTCATTGTATCATACAATCATAAGGTACAGCAATGTTTGATTTCGATTCTTTGTTTTAGAAAATATGTTCTGATTACTTTTTTGATTACTTTTTGATTCCCACAACAAAAAAAGCCTTGATTTTACAAGGCTTTTGAGTGGAGATAGTGGGATTCGAACCCATGACCTCTTGAATGCCATTCAAGCGCTCTCCCAGCTGAGCTATACCCCCACGGAATCTGTTTGGTATCATACCACACAATTCCCGATCTGTAAAGAGATATTTTTAAAAAATTTCCTCTTCTTTTTAAAAAATTTCCTCTTCTGTGACACAGACCGTTTTCAAGCGGCCCACCAGGGTCTGCAGGGCGTCGATCACATGGGGGCGGATATCCCCGCCGACCAGCACCAGCATGATGTCGTCTCCTACCTTTAACTGCCCCTGGTTCAGCCATACCCGAACATAGTGGATCCCAGGCAGGTTCTTAGCTTCCTCCACCGCCTGCTCCGCCTTTTCCCGGTCATAGGAAAACCGCATGCCGGTCACCCTGGGACATGCTCCGTCTTTCCCGCCGCCGCAGGCTCCGGCTCCCTCCGGTCCGCCTCCCCGCACCAGCGCCTTTGCCGTCTGCCGCACTACGCCGTTGTGGAACAGGTACATCCCGCAGTCCGGGGCGGACGCATCAGCCTTCGCTTCCTTCATCCATGCTTCCATAGAAGGGATCTTCTCCGACGGATCGATCCCGCTCCGGCCGGCTTCCTCATCGGCTGTCCCCCCCGGCATCTCCCCTCCGGCATCTCCGCTCCGCTCCTTCGCCCCGGTCCCCGAAGGCTCCCCGCAGTCTGCGGGCCCGGAGGACGCCAGCATATCCAGGCCGTGGAGGATTCCGTCCAGCACCGCCGCCAGATTCTCCTTCACCGCCTTCTCACTCCCAGGCAGGTTCACGATCAGGCTTCCGCCCCGGATCCCGGCCGTCTCCCGGGACAGGCAGCCCCTGGGCGTGATCCGCATGCTTTCCGCCCGCATAGCCTCCGGGATCCCAGGCGTCTCCCGTTCCAGCACCGCCTTCGTCGCCTCCGGGGTGACGTCCCTGGGAGAAAATCCCGTCCCCCCAGTCGTCAGGATCAGAGGGATCCGCAGCTCGTCGCTGCACCGGAGCAGTTCCGCCCGGATCTGTTCCTCCTCATCCGGGACCACGCTCCGGTATTCCGTAGGGATCCCCCGCTCCATCAGCATCCTGCTGATTGCCGGACCACTGGTATCCACCCGTTCTCCCTGGGCCCCCTTATCGCTGACGGTGATCACTGCCGCTCTTTTCTCCATCGTACCTTCCTCCTGCTTTTATCCTGCTTATTTTCATTCTGCCTGTTTTCCGTCTTCCGGCATTCTGCTTATTTTCGTTCTGTCTATCCTGCTCTTCTGGGGACGGCCGGTCCTCTCCGCCGTCCTTCACCCGCCGATCTGGTTCATCGTCCGCCCGGCCCCGCTGCCCTGCCCCTCCCACAGAGGATCATGCTGGCGGGGCTTTGCCTGGATCGCCTGCAGCATCACCTGCCGCATGCCTTCCTCATCCAGCCCCCGGATCCCATATTCCGCCGGGCTGTGCAGGCAGGGCTTCACCTTTCCGTCCGCGGTCAGCCGGAGCCGGCTGCAGCTTCCGCAGAAATGGCTGGACACCGGGCTGATCAGGCCCACACGGCCTTTTGCCCCCGGCAGCCGGTACAGCCGGGCCACGCCGCCGTCCGGCTCCTCCGGTCTTAGCTCCGGAAGCCGCTCCAGCACCGTATCGCAGGGAAGGTAAGCCGTTTCCCCAAACTCCGTGCCCATGGGCATCAGCTCGATAAACCGCACGTCTGCCGGATAATCCTTCGTCAGAGCCGCCAGGGCCGGGATTTCCTCATCGTTGAACCCGCCGATCAGCACCGCGTTGATCTTCACCTGCTCAAATCCGGCTGAAAGCGCCGCCTCCAGCCCCGCCAAGGCGTCGTCTAAGCTCCCCACACGGGTCATGCTCCGGTAACGGTCCCGGTCCAGCGTATCCAGGCTCAGGTTCAGACGCGCCACCCCCGCTTCCTTTAACGGTCCCGCCATCCCGGCAAGCAAAGTCCCGTTGGTGGTCATGCACACCTGGCGGATCCCAGGCACAGCCGCCGTTTTCTCACAGATAGACAGGATATTCTTCTTCACCAGCGGTTCTCCGCCGGTGATGCGCACCTTGCTGATCCCCAGAGACGCCGCTGCCCGGACCGCCCGGATGGTCTCCTCCTCGGTCATCATGTCCTCATGGCGTTTCTTGCAGATCCCTTCCGCCGGCATGCAGTAGCGGCACCGCAGGTTGCACAGCTCCGTCACCGACAGCCGCAGGTAGGTGACCCTTCTCCCAAATCCGTCCTTCATAGTCGCTCCCTGTTCCTGCCTCTCACCGTTCTTACTTCTCACTTTTAATACCGCCCAAACGTGCAGTTGGGGAAATGACAGGACTTGCACATCTGGCACAGTCCCCCATCACCCAAACGCACCAGCTCCTCCTTGGTAAACCGGTCGCCGGCAAAGATCTGGGGCAGGAGCACGTCGAACATGGTCGTCGGCAGGCTGATCGCCGCTCCCGGCACCCCCAGCACCGCCACCTGGCCCAAGTATGCCACGAGCGTCATATTGCCCGGCTGGGCAGGCAGGCCGTGGGTCACCACCTCTGCCCCCAGACGGCGGATCGCCGTAGGCGTCAGATCATCCGGATCCACCGACATTCCGCCGGTGAAGATCAGCACGTCGGCTCCCGCATCCAGATGGGCCCTGGCCGCGCCCACGATCATATCCAGATCATCGTCACAGATGGTCACGCCCAAGATCTCGCTGGGGTAACAGCCCATCTTCGCCCGCACCACCGGCTCAAACTTATCCTGGATCCGGCCGGTATAGATCTCCGATCCGGTGACGATCACTCCCACCTTCTTATGGCTGTACGGGCGCAGCTGCAGCAGAGGCGTCTCCCGGCAAAGCGCCTCCGCCTCCACGATCTGCTCCTCCTTTGTCACCAGCGGCACGATCCGCATGGAAGCCAGCCGGTCCCCTGCCTTGACCGGATAATGGTCCGGGATCGTGGAAATGGTAATATCCCCGATGGAGTTGACCTTCTGAAGCAAGCCCACATCCACCCGGAACATGCCGGGCTGGTCTGCGAAAAGCAGCACCTTTCCCTCTGATGGCTCCGTATAATGGGCCCCGTCCACCGGAGCCATGGCCGCCATCCGCCGGGCCGCGTCCTCCTCGTGGATCTCCCCCGCATGGTCCTCCCACACGAACACAAACCGTTTTCCCAGGTCTAAGAGCGCGTTCACATCCTCCGGCTGGATCACATGCCCCCGTTTGAACGCCGCTCCTTTAAATCCCTCTCTCATGGCGGTGATGTCATGGCAAAGCTCCATGCCCACCGCTTCTTCTACTCGTATTTTCTTCACAGCAGATACCCTCTCAATCTTGTTCCTTCCAGCAGAGGCCCGCTCCCCGCCGGGACCACCGCCAGCGCCTGACAGTCCGTCAGGCTGCTGACCGCGCTGTTGTCCTGATGCTCCGGCAGCCGCAGGAGCGCCCGCCCCTCCGACAGATCCAGGCGTCCCCGCAGGATCCGCGTCCTCTTCGACGGCTTCTCAAATCGGTCCGCCAGCTCAAACTCCGCCGGCTCCAGCCGGTACGGACGCCTGCCCGCCAGCTTCCGCAGCGCCGGCAGCGCCAGCAGATAAAAATTCGTCATGGCCGCCGCCGGATTTCCGGACAGGCCGCAGAGGAGCTTCCCATCCAGGATCCCATAAGCACAGGCCATCCCCGGCTTCATATCTACGCCCTTAAACAGCAGGCGGGCCCCCGCCTGTTCCATGGCTGCCGGGGTCAGGTCATAGTCCCCCGCCGACACGCCGCCGGTGCAGAGGAGCGCGTCCCACTTAGATCCCTCCTGGCGGATCCGCTCCCCGATCTCCTTCGGATCATCCATGGCAGCTCCCAGATAGACCGGCTCCATCCCCTCTCCGGCCAGGGCCGCGGCAAGGAGATAGCGGTTGACGTTGCGGATCATCCCCAGCGGCAGATCGCCCTTTTCGTCCGTCACCTCCGTGCCTGTGGACAGGATTCCCACCCGCAGCCTCCGGTACACCAGCGGCTCCCAGATCCCCTGGGAGGCCAGAAGCCCCGCCTCTCCGGAGCCGACGATCCGGCCTTTTTCCAAAAGCAGGTCTCCCGCCTGGATATCCTCTCCGGCCCGGATGATATTATCTCCCGGCGCCAGGGGCTCCGTCAGCACCACCTGCTCCCTGGTAAAACAGGTCTTTTCATACATCACCACCGCGTCGGCTCCCTGGGGGATGGGCGCGCCGGTCAGGATCTTCGCCGCTGTCTTCGGCGTCACCGGACCACGGGGCGTCATCCCCGCCGCCACCTCCTCTGTCACCGTCAGCGTGACCGGATGCTCCGGCGACGCCTCCGCCGCATCGGCGGCCCGCAGCGCATATCCGTCATAGGCAGATTTATCAAAGCCCGGGACCGGTTCCTTTGCACAGCAGTCCTCTGCCAGCACCCGGCCGGCCGCCTGCTCCAGAGGGATCCGCTCCGTTCCCGTGCGCCCGCCTTTCTCCTGGCAGATCTCCAAAAGAAGATTTGAGGCCGCTTCATATCCCAGATTCCGCTCCATGTCCTGCTGCTCCTTTCCTAACCCTATTTCATCCTCATACGGCCCGCAGCCTGCGCCTCCCACCGCTTTCGGCTCCATCCCGCGGCCGTTCTCTTTCCGCCGCTTCCAGCCTCATCCCGCGGCCGCTCCCCCTCCGCCGCTTTCGTCTCCATCCCGCAGCGGCATCACAGCCTTCGCCGGGAGATGCACCAAAAGGGTCTGGGCGCGCACTCGCTCCCACTCTGCCTTCTCCAGCTCCCAGCCCAGGCACGCGGCATCCGGCGCTTCTGCCGGGCGGAGCATCACCGTGTAGGAAAATGGGTTTTCCACCACCTCCGCCACCTGGCACCAGATCTCATTCTCCCCAGGGCCATAGGCCACATCGTGCATCCGGATCCCCGCATAGGTACAGTCATCTGCCGGACCGGCCGCTGTCAGCTCCACCTTCCAGTCCAGCGCGTAGATCCGATTTCCGCCCAAAGCTCTGATAGGCGACAGGTTCTTGCATCCGGTCAGGGCCGCGCCGCTCCTGGTCTGAGGGTTCTCAAATACCGCGTCCCGGGACCCGAACGCTTCGATCCGGCCGCCGTCCATCACCGCGATCTTGTCCGACATCCGGTACACCTCGTCCCGATCGTGGGACACCAGGATCACCGTCTTGCCAAACTGGCGGATCATCTCCCGCACCTCCCGCTCCATCTGGAACCGCAGATGGCTGTCCAGGGCAGAGAACGGCTCGTCCAGCAGCAGCACCCGGGGGCTGGAGAGCAGGATGCGGGCCAAGGCTGTCCGCTGCTGCTGCCCGCCGGAAAGCTGAGCCGGATAATGCCCCGCCAGCTCCGTCAGCCCGAACCGCTCCAGGATCTGCCCGATCCGAGCCTCCCGGCTGCTCCGATCCCTTTCCCGCCTGGCTCCCGCCGCCAGATTCTGGCGCACCGTCATATTGGGGAATAAGGCATAATTCTGGAACAGCAGGCCGGTATGCCGCTTCTGGGGCGGCAGGCTGATCCCCTTTTCCGAATCAAAGAGGGTCACCCCGTCCGCCACGATCCGGCCCCGGTCCGGCCGTTCGATCCCGGCGATGCATTTTAACGTCATGCTCTTTCCGCAGCCGGAAGCCCCCAGAAGGGATACCACCTCATCTCCGGCTTCAAACTCCGCCTTCAGGAAAAAGCCGCCCAGCCGTTTTTCAATATCCACATAGATCGACATGCGTTCCGTCCCCTTTCCCTTCCGGCCTTACATCTTCCGTCCGGCCGGAGGATCCTTCTCCTCCGGATCCGGCCGCACCGTGTTCTCCTTAACCGTGTTTTTCCTGATCGTACTCTTCCTAACCGCGTTCTTCTTAACTGTATTCTTCTTCGCCGTGTTCTTCTCCAGCATGTTCACCGCCAGCAGCACCACAAATGAGATCGCCATATTGATCATCACCCACCGGAACGCCAGCCCGTCGTCGTTGGTACGCCAAAGCTGGTACACCGTGGTAGAGATGGTAGCCGTCCGGCCCGGCGTATAGCCGGCGATCATACTGGTAGCGCCATACTCTCCCAGCGCACGGGCAAACGCCAGTACCGTCCCGGCTAAGATCCCCTGACGGCAGTACGGCATCCGCACCCTCCAGAAGATGTAGGTATCAGAAAGGCCAATGCTCTGGGCCGAGTAAGCCAGGGTCTCGTCAAAGGACTCGAACGCCCCCCGGGCCGTCCGGTACATCAGCGGGAAGATCACCACCGTGGTAGCAAAAATGGCTGACCACCAGGTCATGGTCAGCCGCATCCCGAACATGGAAAGGAACCAGGCGCCCACGATCCGCTTCGGCCCCAGCACCCGCAGGAGCAGATATCCTACTACCGTAGGGGGGAGCACCAGCGGCAGCGTCAGGATCACATCCAGGATCCCCTTGACCAGCCTGGGAGCCTTCGCCACATAGTAGGCGGCAAAGATCCCTATGAAAAAGATCAGGAACGTACTGATGCCTGCGATCCGCAGGGAGTTCCAAAGTGGATACCAGTCCATCCTCACGCCTCCTCATTTCTCATCTGCAGGATCAGAAGGGGCCTTGCCCCTCTCCTGATCCGAAGCTCCGCCTATGCCACCGGCGTAAATCCTACGCCTTCAAAGATCGCGTCCGCCGTATCGCTGATCAGGTAATCCAGGAACGCCTGGGCCTCCTCCGGATGCTGGGAGGTCTTCAGCGCCGCCGCCGGATAAACCACCTGACCGCACATCTCAGCCGTAGCCGTATCCACCACCGTCAGGCCGGCAGAATAAGCGTCCGTCTGATAGATGATGCCGCAGTCTACCACCGCCTCCGACACCTGGGTAGTCACCTCTTTTACATTAGAGCCATAGGTGATATTCCCCGCGTTGGCCAGATCTTCCTCGTTCAGGTCATAGTACGCCAGGATCTTCTGGGTATACTGGCCCACCGGCACATCCGCGTTGCCCATAGCCAGCAGGATGCTGCCGTCCTGTAAGCCGGCCACCATATCGTCATAGGACTGGATCCCCGCCGGGTTGTCCTCAGGCACAGCCAGCGCCACCTTGTTCTCCAGGATATCAAACCGGGTAGACTGCTCCACAAAATCCAGCCCCTCCGTATTGACCGACGCATCTGCGGAAGCATCCAGCTGGTCCATCTGCTTTTGGCCTGCGGAAATGAAGATATCGCAGTCTGCGCCTTCCTGGATCTGCGTCTTTAACGTGCCGGACGAATCGAAGTTAAATACCAGCTCCACGCCTGGATTTTTCGACATATACAGGTCTCCGATCTCCGTCAGGGTCTCGGTCATGGAAGCCGCCGCAAATACGATCAGCTCCGCCTTCTCCCCGTCTGCCCCAGCAGTATCCCCTTCCGCCTCTGCCTCTGCCGTCTCCGCGGCGTCGTCTGCAGCGGCCTTGGCTGCGTCCCCCGCCGCTTCCGTGGCTGTCTCTGCCGCTCCGCCTGCCGCTTCCGCAGCTGTCTCCGCCGCCGTCGTCTCCTGGGCTTTCTGGGAGCATCCCGCCGTCATGCCTGCGGCCATCGCCGCCGCCATCATCATGGCCATCCATCTGCTGTACTTTTTCATGCCGCTTCCTCCTTTTTGTGTTGTCAGTCCTATTATCCTCGGATCTGCACCTGCCGCCCAAAGCCACCGCAAACACCCGGCGCCTATCCCCAGAAACCTTTGTTCCACAAAAAGCCAGATCTCGGCCAAAAGGGCCAGATCCAAGCTGCATACTCCGTAAAACAAAAAAGTCTGTCTCCGATCAAAGACAGACAGCATAAAAAAGGACATAGCTCACGCAGAGCCAGCCTGTTTTATATCATCTTCTTTGCAGATAGGCAGGCCGCCCCGTTTCCGGTACAGCCCCGGGTCAGACACGCTGACCGGCTCCTTCTCCATAGCCAGTGCCTTAGGATGAGAGCTCGAAGATCCGATTTGATTTTATTATAAGTACAAAGAGGGTTCTTGTCAATCTGTAAAAGATATGTTAAACTAGCCTTGTTTATAAGGAGGGCTAATAAAATGGACATCAACTACGAGCTATACAAAGTTTTTTATCACGTCGCCAATACCCTGAGCTTTTCCGAGGCGTCTAAGCAGCTGTTCATCTCCCAGTCTGCCGTCAGCCAGTCGATCAAGGTGCTGGAAAAGAAGCTGAACCAGCCGCTTTTTATCCGCAGCACCAAGCGGGTCCAGCTGACCCCGGAGGGGGAGATCCTTCTAAAGCACATCGAGCCCGCCATGAACCTGATCCGCCAGGGGGAGAACCAACTCCTGGAGGCGAACACGCTGAACGGCGGCCAGCTGCGCATCGGCGCCAGCGACACGATCTGCCGGTATTTCCTGATCCCCTACTTAAAGTCCTTCCATCAGAAGTACCCCAATGTCCACATCAAGGTGACCAACCAGACCTCCATCGCCTGCGCCCGGCTGCTGGACTCCGGCCAGGTGGATTTTTCCATTACCAACTATCCCAACTCCGGACTCTCCAACGCCCAGCACACCCGGATCATCCGTGATTTCCACGACGTTTTTGTGGCAAATGAGGAGTACGCGGCCTTGAAGGGGCGGACTGTCAGCTTAAAGGAGCTCCAGACCTTCCCGATCCTGATGCTGGACCGGAAAAGCACTACCAGCGAATTTCTCCACAGCATGTTCCAGCAGCATCAGCTGGATCTGGTCCCGGAGATCGAGCTTTCCAGCAACGACCTGCTGATCGATCTGGCCCGCATCGGCCTGGGCATCGCCTTTGTGCCCGACTACTGCATCCCGCCGCAGGATAAGGACCTGTTCGTGGTCCAGCTGGAGGAACAGCTCCCCGCCCGCCAGATGGTAGTGGTCCACAACGAGAACATCCCCCTGTCCCAGGCGGCCAAGCAGTTCATGGAGATGCTGTAACCTGTTCCTCTACTCCACTTCCTCCCAGAACCGCTTCAGCCACTCCCCCGCCGTCCTCCGCGTCACTTTTCCATACTCGGACCATTCTCGGGGGAACATAGCCTGGACCTCCGTCCGCAGGAATCGGTCGTCTAAAAGCAGGATCACGCCCTTATCCTCCGCCGTGCGGATCACCCGCCCGGCAGCCTGCATCACCTTGTTCATGCCTGGATACTGGTAGGCGTAGTCGTAGCCATTCTCTCCCTGTTCTTCAAAATACGTCTTTAAGATCTCCTGCTCCGTGCAGACCATCGGCAGTCCGGTGCCTACGATCAGAGCGCCCTCCAGCCGTTCCGCCTTCAGATCGATCCCTTCTGAGAAGATCCCGCCCAGCACGCACAGCCCCACAAAGGAAACGTCCCGCGGCGTCTCAAACTCTGCCAGGAACGCTTCCCGCTCCGCCTCCGGCATATGGGAGGACTGCATCCGCCAGAGGAAGCCGGCCTGCGCCTGCCCCTGCTCCCCCTGCTGCTCCTGTGCCCCCCGCTGCTCCTGTGCCCCCTGCTGCTCCTGTGCCCCTTGCCGCTCCTCCAGCTGCTCTGCCACAGCTTCCATGTACTGATAGGAAGGAAAGAACACCAGATAATTCCCTTTATGGCTTTCCGCCGCGATGCGGATATAGTCCGCCACCTTGCCGTATTCGGTCCGGTTCCGCCGGGTGTAGCGGCTGCTCACATCCGCGCCGATGAGCAGGAGCCGCTTCTTCCCGTCAAAGGGAGAGTGGGCGTAGACCGCATAGTCGTCCTCGTTGCCGCTCAGCAGCTTTTTATAATACCGGACCGGGAGCAGGGTCGCGGAAAAGAACACGCTCCCCCGCCCCTTATCCAGGCACTCCTTCAGCAGCCTGGACGGATCGATGCAGAACAGCCGCAGCCGGAACGTCCCGTCCGCCCCCAGCTCCGTGTAGATCCGGTAGCGCTCGTCCAACCCTTCGTACATGTTCAGGAAATGCCTTACTCCAAAATAAAACTCCAGCACCTCGTCCCTGCCGGGGAATTCCTTTTCCTCCTCCAGGAATTTCTCCATTTCCCCAAAGGCTCCCATCAGGTTTGAGACCAGCAGGTTCGCCTCCGGCAGCACCTGATATCCCTCGCACTCCCGCTTCAGCTCCAGCAGCGTGCGGTTGCACCGCTCCAGGGCCCGTTCCAGCTTTCCATAGCGGCCCTTGACCAGCCGCTTTACCGCCAGGACGTCCTCCTTGACCAGCAGGGCGCTGTACATCTCCCTGGCCCGCCCCACCAGATTGTGGGCCTCGTCGATCAAAAACAGATAATCCCCGGAAACGCCGTCGGCAAAATACCGCTTCAGCCTGGCGCTGGGATCGAACACGTAATTGTAGTCGCAGATCACCCCATCCACCCAGCTACTGATGTCCAGGCAGAATTCAAACGGGCACACCGAAAACCGCTCCGCATAGTCTAAGACCACCTGCCGGGTGATCCCCCGCTCCTGATGGATCACCTCGAATACCGCGTCATTGACCCGGTCAAAATGTCCCTCCGCGTAAGGACAGGCATCCGGATTGCACTCCGTCCGCTCCATGGGGCACAGCTTTTCCTTTGCGGTGATGGTCACCGTAGAAAAATACAGGCCGCGGTCCCGCAGCAGGGCAAAGCACTCCTCCGCCACGCTCCGGGTGATCGTCTTCGCCGTCAGGTAGAACAGCTTCTCCCCCATCCCCTCGCCCATGGCTTTTAACGCAGGGAACACCGTAGACAGCGTCTTTCCGATGCCCGTAGGCGCCTGGATGAACAGGCTGCGCCCCATGCGCAGCGCCTTATATACCGACACCGCCAGCTCCTTCTGCCCCTCCCGGTAGTCATAGGGGAACTTCAGGGCCCGCAAAGATCCCTCCCGCCGCAGGCCGTGGAGGTACAGGTACTCCGCCCATTTCACATACTCGTGGATCAGGCCCTGGAACCACGTCTCCAGCTCCTCTGCCGTCCGCTCCTCCTGGAACCGGCGGATCTCCTCCGTCTCGATATTGCAGTAGGTCAGCTGGATCCCGATCCGGTCCAGATCATGATCCTGACAGTAAATGTATCCGTAGCACAAGGCCTGGGCCAGATGGACCGGGATGGGCTCCTGGATCCGCTCCAGATCCAGATACATGCACTTGATCTCGTCCACCGTCACCCCGGCCGGGCTCTCGATGATGCCATCGGCCCGCCCCTCCAGCACGATCTGGTAGCGGTCCTCCTGGACCACATGGCGCAGGGTCACCTCCGCCCGGTAGTCCGCCCCCATGCGCCGCTGGATCTTCCGGTGGAGGCGGCTCCCCGCCTGCATCGCGTCCTTCTCCGCCCCGGACGTCCTCCGGTTGTCGATGTCGCCGCCCCGCAGGACAAACTCCACCAGCTCCCGCACCGAAATCCGTATGCTCTTTTTTTCTTCCAGCCCGGCGGCTTCTGCCCGTCCGTTCTCCTGGATCTGGTCTTCCAAGATCGTCACCTGCCTGTCCGTTTTCTTGCCGCAGAGGCGCTGGGGATCCTGCCTCTGCTCCTGCGACCGTCTGCTGCCTCCTTCGATCTCCCGCAGCCTCCTGCGTCCTCCCAGCGCTCCCGCCATGCCTCTACCTTAACACAGAACCCCCGGTTTCGCAACGCGAAACTCGTCCCCGCCTCCGGCCGTCCCGGAGTGCTGTCTGCACACCACGGTCCGCACAGCAGATAAGTGGAACGCAGTTCCCTATAAAAAACCAAGCGGCGGATACGCCTCCTCTGACCCTTCCAGTCAGAAGATGCGTATCCGCCGCTCTCTATTCTCTGTTCCGTCACATTCTGATGCCGTTATGCGATCTTCTCCACTCTCTTTTCTGCGGGAGCCAGGGAATCCAGCAGTTCTTCAAACGCTTCGTCCTCGCCGTGGAGCCGCACGACCAGATCATTCCGCAGATCCAGGCTGAACACCCCTAAGATGGACTTACCATCGATGACGATGCGATTGTAGCACACATCGATGTCGAAATCGCACTTCATTGCCGCCGATACAAATGCCTTTACCTCATCAACTGTTGCTAACCGGATGACTTTCTCTTTCATAATAATGGAAACAACTCCTTTTACTAAGTGAAATCAAACTATAAAACTTTGTGTATCGTACTACTCCTATATACCACATTTTGCGCGTACCGTCAATCTGTATTTCTTAACATTTTCTTTACATGCAATTGTGCAAATGAATCAGTTTCGTCCGTTCTCCCATCGTTATCCCGTTGTTCTGCACAATTTTTCCGCAGCCCTGTCAGACCATTCTTCCAATTTCTGGCAACGTCCCGCAGCCGATCCCCTGCCTTCGCCGTGATTTCACACAAAAATAAAAAAGTATGGCTGAAAAATGGCGCTTCTCAGCTTGAGAAAAGGTCGGATAGTTTCATTATCCTTTTACAGTTCGATCCTGTCCGGAAACGCTTCCTTCCGCATGATGCCCCACATTTTGTCGATGTAGGACAGCGTGTAGAAATCCTCGTAATAATGGTAATAGAACGCACCTTTCAAGGTCATGGCGTATGTGCCATTTTCTTCGGTCACGAAGCTCAGGAGCTTGGCGATCCAAAGCTCGAAGCCATACATCTTCTCCAGCGGCACACCAAAGAACCGTTCAAAGTCCTTTGCGTTTACCTTCGTGCTGTATGCCGTCCAGAACAGCCAGTAGATCATTCTCTGCCGCCTCGTGAAGCGGATGGTCAGAGAAGTGGCCAGCGTCCCTCTGCTGATCCTCTCGCAATAGGATCCAATGTCAAATGTATTGATCTTAAACTGGTCCCTCAGCAGGGTTGCTGCGGAACAGCCAAAACCAAGAAAGCTATCTCTCGTCATGGAGGAGTAGTTGGCCTCCGATCCGCTGGAAAATGTCCAGATAGAGTTTCGGGAATATCCCTTGCTCATGCAATACCTTGTAATGCTGTCCAACAGCTCTCGCTTCTCTTTTTTAGGCATAGTCTTTACCGGACTTGCCGTAAAGGTGAAGTCAATAAACGGATAAATGGCAACATGATTAGCCCCCAGAGAAAAGGCTTCGTCGATGTCAGACT
>DVLJ01000204.1 GCA_018715565.1 Candidatus Ventrimonas merdavium | reverse complement strand
ATAAAAGTTTGTGCCCGGTCCAAAATTAACCACTAGCTAATTTTAACCGTTCTACTGTTGTTTGGTTTGTTTTTGTTCTGAATTTTCTCAATCCAACAAGTCTTACCAAAAGACTCATTTTTATTAGAATTTTCAGGGTTTTAAACACTGTTCAATCTTTCATTTTCAAGGTCCAGTTCGTTGCTTCTGTTCTCAGCGGCAACTCGTTTACTTTATCATAACCGGCTGCGTTTGTCAAGAACTTTTTTCAACTTTTTTACTTTTCTTTTTCACTGTCTTTTCGGAAGCGGCTTATCGGGGCTGCTGGGCCGAGAATTAAGGTGAAAAAAATAATCACTTGGAATAGAGCGGAGAAAGAGGGATTTGAACCCTCGCGCCGGTTGCCCGACCTACACCCTTAGCAGGGGCGCCTCTTCGGCCTCTTGAGTATTTCTCCGTACACTTCATTCCAATATGATTGCGGCTCTTGGAGCATTGCTGCCCTTAAGCGCATTGACAATTATAATAGATAAAAATTTGTTTGTCAACCCATATTTTTATCTATTTTTTTCTGTTTTTGGACTGATACAAGATATGCTGTCTTATCCAGATCTGTGTCTATATCTTGTCCTATCTTGCGTACTCTTTGATCGCGGTTTCGTATAGATCATGCCCTTCGCTGTCGATCACGACAACGACTGGGAAGTCTTTGACCTCTAATCTGCGGATGGCTTCGGTCCCCAGATCCTCGTAAGCGATCACCTCTGAGGACAGGATCCTCTGGGAAAGCAGAGCCCCGGCTCCGCCTACCGCGGCAAAATATACGCAGCCGTTCCGTACGATCGCGTCCTTGACCGCCTGGGTCCGTTTTCCTTTTCCGACCATAGCGCCCAGACCCAGATCCAATAGTCTGGGCGTGTATTTATCCATCCGGCTTGCCGTGGTGGGGCCGGCGGAACCGATGGGACGGCCCTCCCGGGCGGGGGACGGTCCCATATAGTAGATCACATTCTGCTCCAAGTCCAGGGGAAGGGGTTCTCCTGCGTCCAGCGCTTCCTGCATCCGCTTATGCGCCGCGTCCCTGGCCGTATAGATCGTGCCGGTCAGGAATACATAATCCCCTGCCCGCAGGCTTTTTGCATCTTCCTTGCTGATTGGTACCTGTATCTCTCGATTCATAGCTTCTCCCCGATTTTCTTTTAAACGACGTTTCACCGAAATTCTCCGCAAAGGATGTTCCGCAAAAGATGTTCTCGAAAAAACGAACATTTCCCGCAAAAAACGATCACAGGACCCGCTTCACGTGCCGGTTGACATGGCAGCAGATATTGACTGCCACCGGAAGTCCGGCAATATGAGTAGGATACGTCTCAATATTCACGGCAAAGGCTGTCATCCGGCCGCCAAGCCCCCCGGGCCCGATGCCCAGATCATTGATCTTTTCCAGCATCTCTGCCTCCAGCTCCCGCACATAAGGGATGGGGGACGGCTCCTGCACATTCCGGGTCAGGGCATGCTTCGCCATCAGAGCGCATTTTTCAAAGGTGCCGCCGATGCCCACGCCGACTACCATCGGCGGGCAGGCGTTGGGACCTGCGTCCCGCACTGCCGTCAGGATGGCTTCCTTCACACCCTCGATGCCGTCTGCCGGCTTCAGCATGAACACCCGGCTCATATTTTCGCTGCCAAAGCCCTTGGGGGCCAGGGTGATCTCCACCTGGTCCCCCTCTGCGATCTCATAATGGATCACAGCGGGCGTATTGTCCCTGGTATTCTCCCGGAAGATCGGATCCTTTACCACCGACTTCCGGAGAAAGCCTTCGGTATAGCCCTGACGGACGCCTTCATTGACCGCGTCTGTCAGGCTGCCGCCCTCGATGTGCACGTCCTGGCCCACCTTCAGAAAGACCACCGCCATGCCGGTATCCTGACAGATCGGGATCATGTCCGATCCGGCAATGGACAGATTTTCTTCCAGCTGGTCCAGGATCTGTTTTCCAAGAGGGGATTCCTCCCGCTCTGCGGCCGTCTTCATGCAGGCTTTCATATCCTCGGACAGGAAATGGTTCGCCTGGATGCACATCTCCTTGACGGCGCGGGTAATGTCTTCTGTACGAACAGTTTTCAACATGATCCTCCTCCCGTCTACTGGTTATCCACAGGGGATCCCTCTGGATCCACATCGATTTCCGCGGAAGCCTTTTCATCCTGCTCCAGATTCAGTTCTTCAATCCCTTCGCCTTCCGACTTGCTTCCGTCGTCCCGCACCTTGGCGATGCTGGCTACGGTGATGTCGGAATCCTGATCGATATTCATCAGCTTTACGCCGGAGGTATTTCTGCCGATCACGGAGATATCATCCACGGAGATCCGGATCACCACGCCCTCGGTGGTGATGATCATGATGTCGTGATCGTCGTGTACCAGCTTTGCGCCTACGATGTCCCCGGTCTTCTCTGTGATCTTATAGCAGAGCACGCCCTTGCCGCCCCGGTTCTGGGGAGAGAATTCCTCGATCGGGGTCCGCTTACCCATGCCGTTCTCCGACACGATCAGCAGGCTCTCGCCCTGGGTGTGCATCTGCATGCCCACCACCTGGTCGCCGTCGTTTAGCTTCATGCCGATCACGCCCATGGATACCCGGCCGGTCACCCGCACGTCGGTCTCGTGGAACCGGATGCACTGGCCCTTCTTGGTCACCAGGAAGATGTCCTTGGTATCGTCGGTGGTCTTTACCTCGATCAGCTCGTCGTTCTCCCGCAGGACAATGGCCTGGAGGCCGCTCTTTCTCACATTCTCATATTCCTTCAGAGGCGTCTTCTTCACCATGCCGTCCCGGGTCGCCATGAACAGATAGTTGGATTCATGGAATTCCTTCATCGGGATGATGGCGGTGATCTTCTCGCCTGGCAGAAGCTGCAGCAGGTTGACGATCGCCGTGCCTCTGGCCGTGCGGCTTCCCTCCGGGATCGCGTAGGCCTTCAGCCGGTACACCCGTCCCTTGTTGGTAAAGAACATGATATAGTTATGGCTTCTGGTCAGGATCAGGTCCTCGATATAGTCCTCATCGATGGTCTGCATGCCCTTGATGCCCTTGCCGCCCCGGTTCTGGCTCTTAAAGTTGTCCACGCTCATGCGCTTGATGTAGCCTAGCTTGGTCATGGCTACGATGGTCGTTTCATTGGGGATCAGGTCCTCCATGGACATGTCGAACTCGTCAAAGCCGATGGAGGTCTTCCGGTCGTCGCCGTATTTTTCCGCGATCACCAGGATCTCCTCCCTGATCACGCCCAGCAGCTTTTTCTCGTCGGCCAGGATCGCCTTTAACTCGCCGATGCGCTCCATCAGCTCGTTGTACTCGGCTTCCAGCTTCTCCCGCTCCAGACCGGTCAGGGCCCGCAGACGCATGTCCACGATGGCCTGGGACTGGGCGTCGCTTAAACCGAACCGCTCCATCAACTGCTGCTTAACGATCTGGACCGTGTAGGAACCGCGGACGATCTTGATGACCTCGTCGATATTGTCCAGGGCGATCAGCAAGCCCTGCAAGATGTGGGCCCGCTCCTCCGCCTTGTTTAAGTCGTATTTTGTCCGGCGGGTGACCACGTCCTCCTGGTGCTTTAAGTAAAATTTCAGCATGTCCAGAAGGTTCAGCACCTTCGGCTCGTTGTTCACCAGGGCCAGCATGATCACGCCGAAGGTGTCCTGCAGCTGGGTATGCTTAAGCAGCTGGTTCAAGAGCACATTGGCGTTCACGTCACGGCGCAGCTCGATCACGATCCGCATGCCCTGCCGGTCTGACTCGTCCCGCAGGTCCGTGATGCCGTCCACCCGCTTTTCCTTAACCAGCTCCGCGATCTTCTCGATCAGGCGGGCCTTGTTGACCAGATAGGGGAGCTCAGTCACGATGATCCGGCTCTTGCCGTTGGCCATGGTCTCGATGTCAGAGACGGCCCGCACCCGGATCTTGCCCCGGCCGGTGCGGTAGGCTTCCTCAATGCCGGCTTTTCCCAGGATGGTGGCTCCCGTTGGGAAATCCGGTCCCTTTACGATATCCAGGATCTCCTCGATATCCGTATCCCGGTCTTCCTCCACCCGGTTGTCGATGATCTTCACCACCGCCCCGATCACTTCCCGCAGGTTGTGGGGCGGGATATTGGTCGCCATGCCCACGGCGATGCCGCTGGTACCGTTCACCAGCAGGTTGGGGAATCTGGCCGGGAGCACGCTGGGCTCCTTCTCCGTCTCGTCAAAGTTGGGGACAAAATCCACCGTGTCCTTGTTGATGTCCGCCAGCATCTCCATGGAGATCTTGCTCAGTCTTGCTTCCGTGTAACGCATGGCCGCCGCCCCGTCTCCGTCCACGGAGCCGAAGTTGCCGTGGCCGTCTACCAGCGGATATCGGGTGGACCACTCCTGGGCCATATTGACCAGAGCGCCGTAAATGGAGCTGTCGCCGTGGGGATGGTATTTACCCATGGTATCGCCGACGATACGGGCGCATTTCCGGTGAGGCTTGTCCGGCCCGTTGTTCAGCTCGATCATGGAATACAGCACGCGCCGCTGCACCGGCTTTAAGCCGTCCCGCACATCCGGAAGGGCACGGGCCGCGATCACGCTCATGGCGTAATCGATATAGGATTTTTCCATGGTGCTCTTTAGATCAATGTCATGCACTTTATCAAAAACGTTTGGTTCCATATTGTTCTCCTATTTCTCCGCATCCGGCGTCAGATATCCAGGTTCTGGACATACTTGGCGTTGGCTTCGATAAACTCCCGGCGCGGTTCTACCTGGTCGCCCATCAGGGTGGTAAAGGTCAGATCCAGCTCGGAAGCCACATCCTCGTTCATGTTCACCCGCAGCAGGATCCGGCGCTCCGGATCCATGGTGGTCTCCCACAGCTGCTCCGCGTCCATCTCGCCCAGACCCTTATACCGCTGGATCTTATTGCTGCTGTCCCGTCCGACTTCCTTCAGGATCTGGTTCAGCTCCTCGTCGCTGTAGGCGTACCAGACTTTTTTGTTCTTCTCCAGCTTGTAGAGCGGCGGCTGGGCCAGATACACATAGCCCTGCTTGATCAGCTCCGGCATGAACCGGTATAAGAACGTCAGCATCAGGGTGCTGATATGGGCTCCGTCTACATCCGCATCGGTCATGATGATGATCTTGTGGTACCGGAGCTTGGAAATGTCAAAGTCATCGTGGATCCCGGTGCCGAAGGCGGTGATCATGGCCCGGATCTCCGCGTTGGCGTAGATCTTGTCCAGTCTTGCCTTCTCCACGTTTAAAATCTTGCCCCGCAGGGGCAGGATCGCCTGGGTATCCCGGGAACGGGCCGTCTTGGCGGAGCCGCCTGCGGAATCTCCCTCTACGATGAAGATCTCGCATTTCTCCGGATCCTTGTTGGAACAGTCCGCCAGCTTGCCGGGAAGGGCCATGCCCTCTAAGGCGGTCTTTCTCCGGGTCAAGTCCCGGGCCTTTCTGGCCGCCGCCCGGGCCCGCTGGGCCAGGATCGATTTTTCGCTGATGGTCTTGGCCGCCGCCGGATTCTGCTCCAGGAAATAGGTCAGCTGCTCGCTCACCACGCTGTCCACGGCGCCCCGGGCCTCGCTGTTGCCCAGCTTCTGCTTGGTCTGTCCCTCAAACTGGGGCTCCTCGATCTTCACGCTGATGATCGCAGTCAGACCCTCCCGGATGTCCTCGCCGGTCAGATTGGGCTCGCTGTCCTTTAACAGCTTGTTCTTCCTGGCGTAGTCGTTGATCGTCTTGGTCAGGGCGTTCTTAAAGCCGGCCAGGTGGGTGCCCCCCTCCGGCGTGTTCACGTTATTGACAAAGCTGTAGATATTTTCCGTGTAGGAATCGTTGTGCTGCATGGCCACTTCCACGTACACCCCGTCCCGCAGCCCCTCGCAGTAGATCACGTCGCCGTACAGGCTGGCCTTGCCCTTGTTGAGATAGGTGACGAACTCCCGGATGCCGCCCTCGTAGTGGAAGGTCTTCTCCTGCTTTTCCTCCCGGTCGTCCTTCAGACAGATCATCAGGTTCTTGGTCAAAAATGCCGTCTCCTGCAGGCGCACCCGCAGGATCTCAAAGTCATATACCGTCTCCTCGAAAATCTCCGGATCCGGCAGGAAATGGACCTCGGTCCCGTGCTTCTCCGCCGGGCACTCGCCCACCACCTTTAAGGGGTACATCACCTTGCCCCGCTCATACCGCTGCTGGTAGATCTTGCCGTCCTGGTAGACCCGCACCTCCAGCCAGGTGGACAGGGCGTTCACCACCGAGGCGCCCACGCCGTGGAGGCCTCCGGATACCTTGTAGCCCCCGCCGCCGAACTTTCCGCCGGCATGGAGCACGGTAAATACCACTTCTACCGCAGGAAGCCCTGCTTTTTTCTGAATGCCGACCGGAATCCCCCGACCGTCATCGACAACCGTGATCGAATTATCGGCATTGATGGTCACATCGATCCTGCCGCAGTATCCCGCCAGCGCCTCGTCCACCGAGTTGTCCACGATCTCATACACCAGATGGTGGAGTCCCCGGGAGGATGTGCTGCCGATATACATGCCGGGCCGCTTGCGGACTGCCTCCAGTCCTTCCAGGATCTGGATCTGGTCTGCTCCGTATTCTGCACTCATGTTGTTTCCTCCTGCAATTTTTCTATCTGCTCTGTTACTTCTCTGCTCCTGGGCGCCCCCTGGCTTTCCAGGATCACAGTCCCGTTTACTACCCGGAACACCTGATCGATATGGAACCGGTTATTGACAAAATCCTCCAGACCCGTACAGGTGATCATGGTCTGGATCTGGTCGATGGCGGATAGCAGATGGTTCTGCCGTTCCCCGTCCAGCTCGGACAGCACGTCGTCTAACAGCAGGATCGGATAATCCCGCACCAGACGCTTCACCAGCTCGATCTCTGCCAGCTTCAAAGATAAGGCGGCGGTCCGCTGCTGCCCCTGGGAACCAAACTTCCGGATGTCCACCCCGTCGATAAAAAACCCGATATCGTCCCGGTGAGGCCCGGCCAGGGTCGTCTTCTGCTTCAAGTCCTGGGGACGGCTCCGCTTCAGCTCTTCATCCAGCTTCTCATAAGACGCGTTGGGATCATAAACGATCTGAAGCTCCTCCCGGTCCCCGGAAAGCTTCCGGTGGATCTCCCGGATGATCTCATTTAACTGCCCGATGAAGGTCTCCCGGAACTTGATGATCTCCTTGCCGTACTGGACCAGCTGCATATCCCACACATCCAGGGTCTCCTCATACTCCGGATGGAAGAACAGCTCCTTGAGCAGCTTGTTGCGCTGCATCAGGATCCGGTTGTAAGAGACCAGGGAATGGACATACAGCTTATTCAGTTGACATAACTCCAGATCGATGAACTTCCTCCGCTCCGCTGGGCCGTTCTTGATCAGATTGAGATCCTCCGGAGAGAAAAACACCACATTGACAATGCCGAACAGCTCGCTGGCCTTCCGGATGGGAATGCCGTTGATCGCCACGCCCTTTGCCTTATTTTTCTTTAGGTGCATGTCGATCCGGTATGACACGTCATGCTTGCGGACCGTCAGCTTGATGTGGGATTCGTCCTGATGGAAATGGATCATCT
>DVLJ01000203.1 GCA_018715565.1 Candidatus Ventrimonas merdavium | reverse complement strand
GCCGCGGGAGAATGCGCGGCCGCAGGGCAGCCGGACTGAGGAGGCGCGGATGCGCCGGGAGGAAGCGTTATGCTGGAAGAACTTCTGAAAAGGAACCGGAGCTACCGGGGATACGATGAATCAAGAAAGATAACCAAGGAGGAGCTGACGGAGCTGGTGGCCTGTACGCGGCTGTGCCCGGCCACGGCCAACGTTCAGCCGTTAAAATACGCCCTGGTCTGGGAGCCGGAGCAGGTGGCAAAGGTACAGGCGCTGACCAAGTGGGCGGGGGCCCTGCCGGAGCTCCATCTGCCAAAAGAGGGACACCGGCCCACGGCGTTCATCGTTATCTGTCAGGATACCCGCATCAGCAGCAATCTGACCGCATATCTTCGGGACGTGGGCATCACCGCCCAGACGATGCTACTGGCGGCGGTGGAAAAGGGGCTGGGCGGCTGCATGATCGGAAGCTTCCAGAAAAAGGAGACGGCTCAGGTGTTAGGGCTGCCTTCTGAGCTGGAACCGATGCTGGTGGTGGCGTTCGGCGCGCCTCAGGAGGAGATCGTGCTGGAGGACGCCAGGGACAGCGTCACCTATTACCGGGATGAGGCGGGGGTGCACCACGTACCGAAGCGGACCCTGGAGGAGATCCTGATCCCCGGGCCGCAGACAGGGGAAACCGAGGGGAAGGCAGGAGAGGGCCGGAAGCCGTAAGAGAAAAGCTTCCATGAAAGAAGTGTTGGGGGATAAGGCGCGCCGGGAATGGACAAGGCGCGTACACTTCTGAATGACGAGGATAGGACCATGGCGAAAAGTGCGACGAAGGACATGACGGAGGGCTCTCCCTCCCGTCTGATGCTGGGCTTCTTCTTTCCCATGCTTTTGGGAATGCTGTTCCAGCAGTTTTATAATATGATGGATACCATCATCGTGGGAAAATATCTGGGAGTCCAGGCGCTGGCGGCGGTGGGCTCTACCGGATCCATCAACTTTATGATCATCGGCTTCTGCATGGGCGTGTGCAACGGATTTGCCATTCCCGTGGCCCAGAAGTTCGGCGAGAAGAATTTCCGCCTGCTGAAAAAATTTGCGGCCAACGGGGCGTGGCTGTCCGCCGTATTTGCCCTGGTGATGACCGTGACGGTCTGCGTGTTCTGCCGGGCGATCCTGGAACTGATGAACACGCCGGAGGACATCATCGACGGGGCGTACCGCTACATTTTTGTGATCTTCCTGGGGATCCCGGCCACCTACCTGTATAATATGGTCTCCGGCATTATCCGCTCCCTGGGGGACAGCCGGACGCCGCTGGTATTCCTGGTGATCTCTTCCCTGCTGAACATCGGCCTGGATCTGTTCATGATCCTGGTGCTGCATATGGGGGAGGAGGGAGCCGCATGGGCGACTGTCATTTCTCAGGCGGTATCCGGGATCGGCTGTCTGATCTACATGATGAAACGGTTTGAGATCCTCCGTATGACCAGGGAGGAGGCCCGGCCGGATAAGGGGATCATGATCACCCTGTGCAATGTGGGCGTGCCCATGGGGCTGCAGTATTCCATCACGGCCATCGGCAGCGTGATCCTCCAGACGGCGGTAAATGGGCTGGGGGCCATGGCGGTGGCAGCGGTTACGGCTGGCTCCAAGATCGGGATGTTCTTCTGCTGTCCATTTGATGCCCTGGGGTCGACCATGGCGACCTACGGCGGACAGAATATCGGCGCCCGGAAGCTGGACCGTATCAGTGCGGGCTTAAAGGCGGCGTCGATCATGGGGATCGGCTATTCCCTGGCGGCGTTCGGCGTGCTGCTCCTATTTGGAAAGGAGATCGGTCTCCTGTTCTTAGACGCGGATGAGACGGAGATCCTGGGACAGGTCCACCAGTTTTTGGTGGGCAACTCGATGTTCTACATCCCATTGGCGTTTGTGAACATCGTCCGTTTTCTGATCCAGGGGATGGGATATTCCAAGCTGGCGGTCCTGGCCGGCGTCTGCGAGATGGCGGCCCGCTCCTTCGTGGGCTTCTGCCTGGTGCCGGTGTTCGGCTATGCGGCAGTCTGCTTTGCCAGCCCGGCGGCCTGGATCGCGGCGGATCTCTTTTTAGTGCCTTCGTATAAAAAGATTATGAAAACCTTAAGAAGCAGGACCGTTTCCGCTATTGACGGGAACGGCACGGTCTCTTATAATGAGACTTAGCTGTGCGGATGAAGGCGCGCGGCAGGAAGAAGAAAGCGAGAAGGAATATGAGAAAATGTTGGAAACAGCGGATGGCCCAGGCGGCCCTTTCCGTGGCCTTTGGACTGGCTGTGTCGGGGACCGCGTTTGCAGAGGAGACCACCTTTGTGGCGGGGACCAGCGTGAATGGCCTGGGGATCTCCGGACTGACCACAGAGGAAGCCGCCGGACAGATCGGCGGATTCTATGCGAATGAATATAAACTGACGATCAAGGAGCGGGGCGGGAAGAGCGAGACCATCTCGGGACCGGAGATCGGATTTGCCGTGGGATTGCCGGAGGGCTTCCTGCAGAGGATCTTAGATGCCCAGAATGCGGCGGGCCGTCCGTATGGCCCGGACGTGGATAACCGGCACCGGGTGGAGATGGCGAACAGCTTCAGCGAGGAAGCGCTGACAGAGAGGATCGGCCGGCTGGACTGCATCAGCGGGAGCGGGATCATCCAGACTGCCGACGCCCGGATCTCCCCGTATCAGGAGGGACAGCCCTTTACGATCATCCCCGAGGTACGGGGGACCAATGTGGATCCGGCGCGGACCGCGGAGGTGATCCGGGAGGCGGTGCGGACCGGAGCCGCGGAGGTGGATCTTGAGGCGGCCGGCTGCTACTATGAGCCCCAGATCTATTCCGGGGATGAGACCCTGCGGGCGCTGTGCGATATCATGAACCAGTGCCGGGAGATGACCATCACCTATGTGATCGGCGAGGATACGGAGGTGCTGGACGCCGCCACGATCTGCTCCTGGCTGACCGGAGCGGCAGAGGGCCAGATCCAGGTGGACCGGGATCTGGCGGCAGCATACATCAAGACCCTGGCGGACCGATACAACACCGCGGGCACAGTCCGCACCTTCCGCACGGCCACCGGCCGGGACGTGGAGGTTGCCGGACCTTACGGCTGGAAGCTGGATGAGGCCGCGGAGACCGACGCTTTGATCGGGATGATCCGCACCGGACAGAGCCAGAGCCGGGAACCGCAGTACGCCTCCCAGGGAGCGGTGCACGGGGCCCAGGACTGGGGGACCACGTATGTGGAGGTGGACCTGACTGGCCAGCATGTATATATGACCAAGGATGGCGCGGTTGTTTGGGACGCGCCCTGCGTCACCGGGAACCTTTCCAAGGATTACGATACTCCGCCGGGGATCTTCCCGCTGACCTATAAGGAGCGGGACCGGGTGCTCCGCGGAGCCAAGCGGGCGGACGGGACCTATGAGTATGAGAGCCCGGTATCCTATTGGATGCCGTTTAACGGCGGGATCGGACTCCATGACGCGAACTGGCGGAGCAGCTTTGGCGGCGAGATCTATAAGACCAGCGGAAGCCATGGCTGTGTGAACCTTCCGCCGTCCGCGGTGCCGGCTTTGTACGAGATGGTGTACAAGGGCATGCCGGTCATCTGCTATTACTGATCGCCGGCTGCGGCGGATACAGACGGGATCGAAGGGACAGCTGCGGGATATCGAGCGGTTGTCCCTTTTTCTGACAGCAAGCCTGCGTCGCCCGCCTGTGGGGCGGGATGGGGCCTTGCCCCAGGGGCAGGCAGGCGGGGCGCCGTCCCACATGGACAATAGGACCTGCAAGATCATCCGGGTACATAGATCCATAGGGGGCATAGATCCACGGAGCACATAGATCCATAGGGCGCATAGATCCACAGAGCACATAGATTCACAGACCAGATAGATGTTACAGAACCCACAAAGACCACAGAGGACCAGGACGGAGGGAGCGGGATCCATGACGGGACAGAACAGAGAGGAAAGAAGCCCTGCTGAGAAGATTATGACAGCAGAGCGGAAGATAGACGCAGGCCCTGGGGCAGCGGAGCATTCCGGGGCGGCAGGAACGGCGTCCCCAGACGCAAGACAGCCGGAGGACCGGGGCAGGAGCCGGAAAAATCCAAACGGCGGCAGAGACGGGAAAAAGACGGCGGCGATCGCCGGGATCGCGGCAGCTGCAGCGGCGGCAGCCTGCGGAGCGTTATACATAGGCATGGCACAGAAGTACCGGGAGGTTTATTTCCCCCATACCACGATCAACGGCATCGACGCCTCCGGCCTGACGCCGGAGCAGGTGAAAGCGCAGATCGACGCCGGACTGGACGGCTACGTCCTGACGCTGGAAGAGCGGGGCGGGCAGACGGAGCAGATCCTGGGCGAGGCCGTGGACCTGCATTCGGAGTACGACGGTACATTGGAGCAGATCTTAGGCGCCCAGGAGCCTTTGACCTGGGGCCGGTTCCTCCAGTCCGGGCCGACCTACACCATCGAGACCATGGTGGTGTTCGATCAGGCTCTCCTGGAGGAGCAGGTGGCGGGGCTGGATTGTCTGGCTCCCGGGAAGGAGGCGCCTCAGGATGCGTACCTGTCTGACTACATCCCCGGCGCCGGTTATCAGATCGTGCCAGAGGTGCAGGGCGATACCGCGGACGCGGAGCGTGTGCTGGAGGCGGTGGCTGACGGCGTGCGCAACCTGCGGGGGACCCTTTCCCTGGAAGAGGCGGACGTGTACCGGAAGCCGGCAGTGACTGCGGATTCGCCGGAGCTGGCCGCCCGGGCAGAGCTGTGGAACCGGTACGTGGACACTACGGTGACGTACCGGTTCGGGAGCCGCCGGGAGGTGCTGGACGGAGAGCGGATCCACACCTGGCTTTCTGACGACGGACAGGGCGGCGTGGCGCTTAGCGAGGAAGGCATCGCCGCGTATGTGGCGGAGCTGGCGAAGGCCTATAACACGGCCTATCAGCCGAAGACCCTAAAGACCTCCTACGGTCCCACGGTGACGATCCGCCAGGGCTTTTACGGCTGGAGGATCAATCAGAGCGCGGAGACCGCGGCCCTGGTCCAGATCCTTTCGTCCGGCGAGAGCCAGGAGCGGGAGCCGGTGTATTCTCAGACGGCGGCCAGCCATGACGGGAATGATTACGGAGATACCTATGTAGAGATCAATCTGACGGCCCAGCATCTCTATTTCTATAAGGATGGCAAGCTGCTGGTGGAGTCGGACTTCGTATCCGGCAATGAGGCGAAGGGCTGGGGCACGCCGGCCGGCGCGTATCCCCTGACCTACAAGCAGAAGGATGCGGTCCTGCGGGGGGCGAAGAAGGCGGACGGCTCCTATGAATATGAGAGCCCGGTGACCTACTGGATGCCGTTTAACGGCGGCATCGGCATGCACGACGCCACCTGGAGGAGCAGCTTTGGCGGCCAGATCTATAAGACCGGCGGCTCCCATGGCTGTATCAACCTGCCGCCGTCAAAGGCCAAGATCATTTTTGAAAATATTTCCGCCGGGATGCCGGTGCTCTGCTATGAGCTGGACGGCACTGCCCGTGGGGGCAGCTCCTCAGCAGGAAGCGGCGCATCCTCCACGAAGCCGGCGGAGACCACGTCAGCCCCGGCGGAGACCGTACCGGAGACGTCAGCGCCGGAGGGCACCGCGCCAGAGGGCACCACGCCGGAGAACACCGCGCCAGAGAACGCTGCACCGGAGACGTCAGCCCCGGCAGAGACCGTGCCGGAGACTGGGGATCCGGCTCAGACGGCCCCGGCAGGAACGCCTGGGCAGCCCCAGGCTCCAGGACCGGGAGAGACCGGGGAGGATCCGGGAGCTGGTCCGGAGGCCGGTCCTGGAGGCGCTTCTGAGACCGCGCCTTCTCCGGCCCCTGCCCCCACCCCGGCGCCGGAGACCACAGCCCCCGCCCAGACGGCCGGCTCCGGCGGCTCAGGCGCCGCGGACGGAGGGAATGGCGGAAGCAGCGGGAGCGGCGGGAACGGCGGACCGGGAGCCGATTCCGACAGCCAAAAGGGTTCCGTGATCACGGCAGGAGAAGGGGCCATAGGCCCCGGCGTATAGGAGACTGGTCTGAACGGCCGGCCGGAAAGGCCGGAGAGGCCCCGTTCCACAGAAAAAGAGGAGAGGCATGCCGCCTTTGGCGGAGCCTCTCCTCTTTTTTCTCCCGGCAGCCCTCCCGAAAGGAGGACCGCCGGGGCCATTGGTCCGATCGGTCGGACCGGAAGCGTATGATGAGGTATGATCAATGATCTCAGTCTTACAGATCAAAGCCGAAATACTTCACAGCGTTGTTGTAGCAGATGCCCTCTACGATCCGCTTCAGAGCCTTCTGGTCGTCCGGATACTCGCCGTTCTCTACCCAGCCGCCGATCAGCTCGCACATGATGCGGCGGAAATACTCGTGACGGGTGTAGGATAAGAAGCTTCTGGAGTCGGTCAGCATGCCGATGAAGTTGCCCAGGCAGCCTAAGTTGGCCAGGCTGGTCATCTGGTTGGTCATGCCTACCTTGTGATCGTTGAACCACCAAGCGGAACCCTGCTGCAGCTTGCCGGCAGCGGACGGATCCTGGAAGCAGCCAAGGATGGTGCCGATGGAAGCGTCGTCGTTGGGGTTCAGCGAGTAGATGATGGTCCGCGGGATCTCATTGGTCGCGCTTAAGGCGTTCAGGAAATCAGCCATCTGTGCGGACGGAGCGTAGTTGTTGATGCAGTCGAAGCCGGTGTCGGCGCCCAGCTGCTGATACATGTAAGCGTTGTTGTCCCGCTTGCAGCCGTAGTGCAGCTGCATCGCCCAATCCAGACGGTTGTATTCTCTTGCCACGAACAGCATGAACGCGGTCTTGAACTTTAATTCTTCTTCTTTGGAGATGGCGTTCCCTGCCAGGCTCTTGGCAACGATGGCATCCAGCTCTGCCTCGTCGGCCGGAACGTACATCACATACTCTAACGCATGGTCGGATACCCGGCATCCCCGCTCATGGAAGTAAGCCATCCGCTTCTTCAAGGCTTCCTTTAAGTCGCCGAAGGTCTTGATCGCCACGCCGCTCACGTCGGATAACTTGGCGATATAGTCCGCGTAGTCCGGCTTCTCCACGTTCATGGCCTTGTCCGGTCTCCATGCCGGCAGGACCTGTACGTCGAAGGTGGGATCGGCGGCGATCTTCTCATGCCACTCCAGGGAGTCGATGGGATCGTCGGTGGTGCAGATCAGGGTCACGTTGGAGGCCTTGATCAGGCTGCGCACGGTCCACTTGTTCTGCAGCTGCTCGTTGCACAGGTTCCAAACCTCCTCGGCGGTGTCGCCGCACAGATGTCCGGTGTAGCCGAAATATCTCTGCAGCTCCAGATGGCTCCAATGGTACAGCGGATTGCCGATCAGGTTCTCCATGGTCTCCGCCCACTTCTGGAACTTCTCACGGTCGGAAGCGTCGCCGGTGATGTACTTCTCCTCAACGCCGTTGGAACGCATCTGACGCCACTTATAGTGGTCTCCGCCCAGCCATACCTGGGTGATGTTGTCAAACTTGCGGTCCTCCGCGATCTCCCGGGGATTGATGTGGCAGTGGTAGTCCAGGATCGGCATATGCTCCGCATAGTTGTGGAACAGAGCCTTGGCAGAGTCGGTGGTCAGCATGAAATCCTTGTCCATAAACGGTTTCATTGTAGTAATCCTCCTTGTGATTAAAATTTGGTTGTTGCTCTTTTTATCAAATCGGCTGCAATGGTCGTCCGGGTGGGGACGTTGCCGCCGTTGAAAACGCCCATCAGTGTCCTGACGGTAGTGGTGCAGAGGGCTTCCACCTTGCTGTCGATGGAGGTGATCTCCGGATCGGTGCAGATGGAGTAGATGGAATTGTTATAGCCCACGATGCTCAAGTCATCGGGGATGCTCCGGCCTGCGGCGTGGGCATACTTGACGGCGCCCACGGCTAAGGTGTCGTCGGAGGTCAGCACCGCGTCGAACTGCAGGCCCGACTGGTGGAGATGGAGCAGAAGATCTCTGGCCGCCAGCACATCCTTTTCGCAATTCTGGATATACTCCTCCTGAATGGAGAGACCGTGGCCCAAAAGAGCGTCCCGGTATCCCTTCATCTTATTAGTCCCGCTGTAGGAATAGCTGGTGAACAGATAGAGGATCCTGCGGCACCCGGAGCTGATCAGCTGGCTGACCGCCTGGTGGGTGGCCGAACGGTCGTCACAGAGGGTGGAGTAGATGTTGTCTCCTTCCAGATATCCGTTGACCAGCATGATGGGAAGCTCGCTGGAGGCTTCCGTGATGTAGGCGTTGTCCTTGGCCCGGGGCTCGATGAACTTGGATCCGGCCAGGATGATGGCGTCTACCTTCTTAGAGCGGAGCAGATCAAAATAAAGGCGCTTGTTCTCCAGAGAATTCCCGGTGCAGCACAGGATGGAATCGTAGTGGTTCGCCCGCAGCTCCCGCTCCAGATAGTAAATGGCGTGGGCCAGATACGGGTCCGAGGAATCGGAGCACATGATGCCGATGGTCTGGATGGTGCCCAGGCCTAACCCTCTGGCGAAGACATTGGGCGTATACCCTAATTCGTCCATGATGTCCAGTACCCGGGTCCGCGTTTTGTCGCTGACATTCGGGTTCCCGTTCAGTACCCGGGAAACGGTGGCGATGGAAACACCGGCTTTTTTCGATACGTCGTAAATATTCAAGTCAGGATCCGCCTCCCTCTTTCTGTAAGTGCTTACAAGCTAGTTCCATTATAACGGCCAGGAGGAAATATTGCAAGGGGTTTGCAGTGTTTTGCACAAAAAAATAAATCCCCATGAGATTTTTTCTTGACTTCTGAACAGATATTAGGTAGAATGATTGTAAGCACTTACATTGCCTGTTTCAAGCCGTTATTCGCGGCTTTGGGCCGGAAGCGGGCAAGAGTAAATATACTTTTTCATAAGGAGAGGGAACATGCAGGACTTTATCAGGATCAATCACGATGATAATGTAGCAGTGGCGCTGCGTCCGATCGCCAAGGGTGAGCAGCTCTGCGTCGGCCAGTATCAGGTGACCACCCTGGGGGAGATTCCTCAGGGGCACAAGTTTGCGTTAAAGCCCATTGGAGCGGGCGAAGAGGTCATCAAGTACGGATTCCGTATCGGGTTCGCCAAGGAGGACATCCCCGCAGGCGGCTGGGTGCACGTGCACAACATCCGCACCGCGTTGGGAGATCTTTTAGAGTATCAGTACGAGCCGACGGCGTCTGGCCTGAAGGAATCGGAGCACGCTTATTTTGACGGCTACCGCCGGGCAGACGGCAAGGTCGGCGTCCGCAACGAGATCTGGATCATCCCCACCGTGGGCTGTGTGAATTCCATCGCCCAGGCGCTGGAGAAGAAGGCGAAGAAGCTCGTGACCGGAACGGTGGAGGACGTGATCGCATTTCCCCATCCCTACGGATGCTCCCAGATGGGCGACGACCAGGAGAACACCCGGAAGGTGCTGGCAGACATGGTGCACCATCCCAACGCCGGCGGCGTGCTGGTATTAGGCCTGGGCTGCGAGAACAGCAACATCCCCGTATTGAAGGAATACATCGGCGAGTACGATGAGCAGCGGGTGAAGTTCTTACAGTGCCAGGATGTGGAGGACGAGCAGGAGGCAGCCATGGCCCTCTTAGAGGAGCTGGCGGCCTATGCGGGCGCCTTCAGCCGGGAGAAGATCGACGCCAGCGAGCTGATCATCGGCATGAAGTGCGGCGGTTCCGACGGCCTATCCGGCATCACGGCGAACCCGACGGTAGGCGCGTTTTCCGATCTGCTGATCTCCAAGGGCGGCACCACCATCCTGACGGAGGTGCCGGAGATGTTCGGCGCGGAGACCATCCTCATGAACCGGTGCGAGACCCCGGAGCTGTTTGACAAGACCGTCCATCTGATCAACGATTTTAAGAATTATTTTACCAGCCACAACCAGACTATCTACGAGAACCCCTCTCCGGGCAACAAGAAGGGCGGCATCTCCACCCTGGAGGACAAGTCCTTGGGCTGCACCCAGAAGTCGGGGAGCGCTCCGGTCAAGGGCGTGCTGGCCTACGGCGAGCCGGTGAAGACGAAGGGCCTGAACCTTCTCTCCGCACCGGGCAACGACCTGGTAGCATCCACCGCCCTGGCGGTATCCGGCGCCCATATCGTCCTGTTCACCACCGGACGGGGCACGCCGTTCGCATCGCCGGTCCCCACGGTGAAGATCTCCAGCAACTCCAAGCTGGCGGGCCACAAGGACAACTGGATCGACTTTAACGCGGGACGGATGGTAGAGGATAAGAGCAAGGAAGAGCTGGCCCAGGAGCTGTTTGACTACGTCCTGGCCGTAGCCTCCGGCAAGAAGGTTAAGGCAGAGGAAGCCGGCTTCCACGATATGGCGATCTTTAAGCAGGGCGTGACCCTGTAAGGGCGGCGGCCTGGGGGAGAGACGGCCCTGCAGAGCGGGGACGCCGCGGCAGAGCGTGACCTTGCCAGGCAGGCCTGAGACACGGGCCTGCGGGGCCGCCCGCACCGCGCCTTATCCCCCTATACATTAAGAAGAAACAGGCAGAAAGGGGAGGACCCATGAAACTGAACCGAACGACGCAACGAACTGTAGAGATCCTCAAACTGGTATCAAAGAATCCGGAGGGCATCACCCTGGATGATATCTGCGGCCATCTGGGCCTTCCCAAGACCAGCGCCTATGACATCGTGACCACCTTAGCAGAGATGGGCATGGTCCATGTGGACCGGGGCCAGCGCCAGCGCTACACCATCGGTTTGACCGCCTACCGGATCGGCATCAACTACACCAACAACCTGGATTTTATCAGCGTGATCGAGCCGGAGCTCCGGGCATTTTCCAGAGAAGTGGGGAAGACCGTTTTCTTTGGCGTGCGTTCTGACCACGAGGTGGTTTATATCTGCAAGTTTGAGCCGGAGAATCCCATCATCACCACGGCTACGGTGGGGACCAAGAACCCGATGTACTGCACCTCCTTAGGCAAGGCCATCCTGGCCTACAGCGATGAGGAGACCCGGGAGCAGATCCTTGGCCGCATCCGGTTCCATCCGTATACCGAGCAGACCCTGGCCAGCAGGGAAGCGCTCCTGGCGGAATTGGAGCAGGTGAAGGCGAAGGGTTTTTCCATGGACCGGCGGGAGATGGAGGACCACATGGAGTGCGTAGGCGCTCCGGTGTTCGGCCCCGACGGCAGCGTGCTGGGGGCTATCAGCGTGTCCAGTCTGTACAAGCCTGCAGAGGATTATGAGCAGCTGGGAGAGCGGACCGCCGCCAAAGCCCGGGAAGTGTCAAAATTACTGGGATTTCTTGGGAAATTATAGGTTCTGCCTGTTGACAAAGCAGTGGGAAACGATTAAAATAAAATCATAAATCGTATTTGTGAAGTTTGTTCGCATATACGAAAAAGAAGAAAAGGAGAAGTGATACCATGAAAAAAGAACAAGTGTTGGCAAGACTGAAAGAAGACTGTCTGGTAGCGGTGGTACGTGCGAAGAACCTGGAGCAGGGCGAGAAGGTGATCGACGCGATCGTAGCAGGCGGCATCAACTTCATTGAGATCTGCATGACCGTGGATGAAGGCAGCCCCATCGACCTGATCGCGAAGATGGTAGAGAAGTACAGAGGCAACGACAAGATCGTGATCGGCGCCGGTACCGTTCTGGATCCGGAGACCGCGAGGATGGCGATCATCGCCGGTGCGAACTATGTAGTAAGCCCGGGCCTGAACATCGACACCATCAAGATGTGCAACCGCTATCGCGTTCCGATGCTCCCCGGCGTTCTGACCCCCAGCGAGGCCATTACCGCGATGGAGTATGGCTGCGACGTGATCAAAGTATTCCCGGGCAACCTGGTAGGACCGGCTGCGATCAGCTCCTTCAAGGGCCCGCTGCCCCAGGGCGAGTTCATGCCGTCCGGCGGTGTTGACGTGGACAACGTGGACAAGTGGATCAAGGCAGGCGCATATGCCGTTGGTACCGGAAGCAGCCTGACCAAGGGCGCGAAGACCGGCGATTTCGAGGCCGTGACCGCGAAGGCAAAAGAGTTCGTAGAGGCTGTTGCCGCCGCAAGAAAGTAATCCCAGTACAGAACCATTAAAATATTTATATAAAGGAGATCACAAAGATGGCAAAGATTGTAACCATGGGCGAGATCATGCTGAGACTCTCTACCCCGAACAACGAGAAATTTATCCAGGCTGACGAGTTCGACATCAACTACGGCGGCGGCGAGGCGAACGTAGCCGTATCCCTGGCGAACTATGGCCATGACGCAGAGTTCGTGACCGCAGTTCCGGCGAACCCCATCGGCGAGTGCGCAGTAGCTGCTCTGAGAAAGTACAACGTAGGCACCAAGCACATCGCGCGCTGCGGCGAGAGACTGGGTATCTACTACTTAGAGACCGGTTCTGCTATGAGAGCGTCCAACGTGGTTTATGACCGCGCTCATTCCTCCATCTCTACCGCGACCGCTGACAACTTTGATTTCGATGAGATCTTCAAAGATGCGGATTGGTTCCACTTCACCGGCATCACCCCGGCTGTATCCGATCTGGCTGCAGAGGTGACCGAGGTTGCGTTAAAGGCTGCCAAGGCTCACGGCGTGACCGTATCCGTTGACTTAAACTTCCGTAAGAAACTGTGGTCCTCCGAGAAGGCACAGAAGGTGATGACCAACCTGATGCAGTACGTGGATGTCTGCATCGGCAACGAAGAGGACGCTGAGAAGGTCCTGGGCTTCAAGCCGGGCAATACCGACGTGACCTCCGGCGAGCTGGAGTTGGCTGGCTATGTAGACATCTTCAACCAGATGGCTGACAAGTTCGGCTTCAAGTATATCATCAGCTCCCTGCGGGAGAGCTTCAGCGCTTCCAACAACGGTTGGTCTGCATGCATCATGGATGGCAAGACCCGTGAGTTCTACCACTCCAGAAAATACTCCATCACCCCGATCGTAGACCGTGTAGGCGGCGGCGATTCCTTCGCGGCTGGTCTGATCTGCGGCCTGGTTGACGACAAGGATATGAAGGCGGCTCTGGAATTCGCAGTAGCGGCTTCCGCTCTGAAGCACACCATCCCGGGCGACTTCAACCTGGTTACCCGCGCAGATGTAGACAATCTGGCAGGCGGCGACGGTTCCGGACGTGTACAGAGATAATCTGGTCAATGAGACGTTGAGAGGATGACCAATGGCTAATCTCCCGCCAGCGGGAAATTAGCCATTTCCTCTATTAACATGTTTGATAGAAATATATCAAGTCAGAACGATATGGGAAACAATGTGTTCATGAAATAAGGGGGATACCATTATGAAACAGACCATGGGGAATGTGATCGTAGGCCAATCCGGCGGACCGACCGCCGTGATCAACTCCAGCCTTGCCGGCGTGTTCAAGACGGCAAAGGACCGGGGCGCCAGGAAGGTGTACGGGATGCTGCACGGCATCCAGGGACTGCTGGAGGAGCATGTGGTGGATCTGTCCGAGCACATCCGGAGCGATCTGGATATCGATCTATTGAAGCGGACGCCGTCTTCCTTCCTGGGCTCCTGCCGCTATAAGCTGCCGCCCATCAAGGACCATCTGGAGGTGTACGAGAAGATCTTCGCGATCTTGGAGAAGCTGGAGGTAGAGTATTTCTTCTATATCGGCGGCAACGATTCCATGGATACCATCATGAAGCTGTCCGACTACGCGATCCTGACCAGCTCCAAGATCCGGTTCATGGGCGTGCCGAAGACCATTGACAACGATCTTCCGATCACCGACCATACCCCGGGCTTCGGGAGCGCGGCAAAGTATATCGCCTCTATCACGAAGGAGATCATCCGGGACGGCCTGGTGTACGACCAGCAGAACGTGACCCTGATCGAGGTCATGGGGCGGAACGCCGGCTGGCTGACCGGCGCGGCGGCTCTGGCCAAGGGCGAGGACTGCGAGGGTCCGGACATGCTGTTCCTGCCGGAGATCACCTTTGATGTGGATGCGTTCATGCACAAGATCGCAGAGCTGCACAAGACCAAAAAGTCCGTGGTCGTAGCCATCTCCGAGGGCGTGAAGGTGGCGGACGGACGGTACGTCTGCGAGCTGATGGACAACGTAGACTTCGTAGACGCCTTCGGACACCGCCAGCTGACCGGAACATCCCGGTTCCTGGCCCAGAAGATCTCCAAGGAGGTGGGCTGCAAGACCAGAGCGATCGAGTTCAACTCCCTGCAGCGGTGCGCGTCCCACATCGTGGGACGGGTGGATATCACCGAGGCGTACCAGGTAGGCGGAGCGGCTGTGAAGGCGGCGTTTGAGGGCGAGACCGGCAAGATGATCATCTTAAAACGGGTTTCCGACGATCCGTATATGTGCATCACCGATCTGCAGGATGTGCATAAGGTAGCGAACATCGAGAAGAAGGTGCCGAGAGAGTGGATCAATGAGAGCGGCGACTACGTAACAGAAGAATTTATCAATTACGTACGTCCCCTGATCCAGGCAGAGCTGACCCCTATGATGGTAGACGGCCTGCCCAGACATCTGCGTCTCCAGGACGTTTCTTACGGAAAATAAGGACTGGCTGCAAGTGCGCGGCAGGGGCTGGAAAATTCGCCCCTGCCGCGTTTTTCCATGGTCAGACAGTTGACTCTTACTTTAAGAAATGTTATAATCGGGAAAGTTCACTGAAACTTGTCGATTTTTCAAGGGTTTTGCAGGAAGAATCAACAAGAAAAAGCAGGAA